>NZ_JBFAPP010000033.1:0-55569 GCF_040676775.1 Micromonospora sp. NPDC049523
GCGTTGATCGCGGCGACCGTGCTGTCCGCGTCGGCATTGTTGCCGGCGTAGTTCACCACGACGGCGTACCCGTCGGTGGCCAGCCGGGTTAGCGACGGTTTTCGCGCCGGAAACCGTCGCTAACTTCATGATCAACATGGGTGGCGGGTGGGCGCAGTAGGCTGCCGGGTTGTGGGTGCAGGCAAGGTCGCGGGGCCGGCCGTGAGTGTGGTGGGGCAGTTTTTCGGCGGGGTCGGGTTGCTGGTGCGGGGGCTCGGGACGTACGCGCGTACGCCTCGGCTGGTGTTGCTCGGCATCCTGCCGGCGCTGATCACCGGGGGGCTTTTCCTGGCCGGGTACGCCACACTGATCTACTTCGTGGACGACCTCGCCGCACTGGTCACCCCGTTCGCCGACGGCTGGGCGGGCTGGGCGCGGGACCTGATCCGGGTGCTCGCCGGCTTCGCGTTCCTGGCCCTGGGGGCGGTGCTCGGCGTACTGACCTTCACCGCGGTCACCCTGGTCGTCGGTGACCCGTTCTACGAGGAGATCTCCGCGCGGGTCGAGGCCCGCTACGGCGGAGTGCCGGGTGAGATCGAGGTTTCCTGGTGGCGCTCGCTGCGCCGGAGCATGTCCGACTCGCTGCGGCTGGTGACGCGTTCCGTGCTGCTCGGCGTACCGCTGTTCTTCGCGGGCTTCATCCCGGTGGTCGGGCAGTTCGTCGTACCGGTGGTCGCCGCGGCCGTCGGCGGCTGGTTTCTCGCCCTGGAGCTGGTCGGTGCCCCGTTCTACCGGCGCGGCCTGCGGCTGCCCGACCGTCGACGGATGCTGGGCGCGCAACGGCCGGTGTCGCTCGGCTTCGGGGTCGCCGTCTTCTGCTGCTTCCTGATCCCGCTCGGCGCCATCCTGGTCATGCCGGCGGCGGTGGCCGGTGCCGCCCTGCTCGCCCGCCGCTCGCTCGGCGAGCCCATCGACGAGCCGGGTCGGTGGACCGAACACCCGACGCCGAACGTGGAGGCATAGTGGAACTCGCTCTGGTGCAGGGCGACATCACCACGGTACGGGTCGACGCCATCGTCAACGCCGCCAATTCGTCCCTGCTCGGTGGTGGCGGGGTCGACGGTGCGATCCACCGGCGCGGCGGCCCGGCGATGCTGGCGGAGTGTCGAGCCCTGCGCGCATCCCGGTACGGCCGTGGGCTGCCAACCGGGCAGGCGGTCGCCACCACGGCCGGAAACCTGCCAGCACGCTGGGTGGTGCACACCGTCGGTCCGGTCTGGTCGGCTGCCGAGGACCGGTCCGAGCTGCTGCGCGACTGCTACGTCAACAGCCTGCGGGTCGCCGACGAACTCGGTGCCGGTTCGGTCGCCTTTCCGCTGATTTCGTCCGGGGTCTACCGCTGGCCGGTGGAGGACGCCGTCCGGCAGGCGCTGACCGTGCTGGGTACGGCCCAGCCGACGAACCTCACCGAGTCCCGGCTGGTGCTCTTCGACGCCACCACCCTGGCCACTGCGGAACGCGTACGCAACGCCGGTTGATGCTGTGCCGTACCGGGGTGGTCGGTCAGGCGGAGTCGCGCAGGACGAGCTCGGTCGGCAGGACCACCGCCGGTTCGACCTCCTCGCCGGCCGCGATCCGCAACAACTGCCGGGTCATCTCCCGCCCGATCTGCAGGATGGGCTGGCGGACCGTGGTCAGCGGCGGGTCGGTGTAGCGGGCCGACTCGATGTCGTCGAAGCCGATCACGGCCACGTCGTCGGGCACCCGGCGACCGGCCTCGCGCAGCGTACGCAGTGCGCCGTGCGCCATCAGGTCGGAGGCGACGAAGACCGCGTCCAGGGTGGGGTCGTCGTCGAGCAGCTGCCGCATGGCCAGTGCCCCGGACTCGCGGGTGAAGTCGCCGACCGCCACGATCGAGCGGCGGCGGGAATCCTGCAGCTCGGTCCGGTAGCCGGCCAGCCGTTCGATGCCGGCGACCATGTCCTGCGGGCCGGCGATGGTGGCGATCCGGCGCCGGCCCGAGTCGAGCAGGTGACGTACGGCCCGGGCCACCCCGCCGATGTGGTCGACGTCGACGTACGGCACCGGCACGGTGGCCCGTCCCAGCGGCCGGCCACCGCAGACGACCGGGATGCCCATCCGGGCCAGCGCGCTGGGCAGCGGGTCGGCACCGTGCAGCGAGGCGAAGAGCACCCCGTCGACGTGCCGACCCATCGCGTAGCTCTCCACCCGGTCGTGGCTGGCGGTCGAGCCGGCGAGCATCAGCACCAGTTGCTTGTCCGCCGCCTCCAACTCCTGGCTCACGCCGCGGATGATGCCGGGAAAGAAGTGGTCGTCGGAGAAGACCCGGGTGGCCGCCTCGGGCAGGATCAGCGCGATCGAGTCGGTCCGCTGGGTGACCAGGCTGCGGGCGGCCAGGTTGGGGACGTACCCCAGTTCCTGGACCGCCCGACGGACCGCTTCCCGGATCGGCTCGGCGACGGTGGTGGAGCCGTTGACCACCCGCGACACGGTCGCCCGGGAGACACCGGCGCGCCGCGCCACCGCCTCCAACGTCGGTCGCTCCCGTGCCATGGTCATGCCCCCGCCTCGCTTCCCTTTCCTCGCCCTGCTGACCGGCTTACAGGCCGTTGCGCCGGATGACCTCCTGGTACCACCGTGCGCTGTCCTTGAGCACCCGCCGCTGGGTCAGGTAGTCGACGTGGACGATCCCGAACCGCTTACGGTAGCCCTCGGCCCATTCGAAATTGTCCAGCAATGACCATACGAGATACCCACGAAGGTCGACGCCCTTCGAAATGGCCTCGTGTGCGGCACGAAGGTGCCCGTCGAGGTAGTCCACCCGGTCGGCGTCCGGCACCCGGCCGTCGGCGTCCGGGTCGTCGCGGTTGAACTTGTCCGGGAACGCGGCGCCGTTCTCGGTGATGATCATCGGGACGCCCGGGTAGTCCTCGGAGATGCGTACCAGCAGGGTGGTGAGGCCGCGGGGCTCGATCATCCAGCCCATGTCGGTGAGCGGGCCGACCGGGGCGACGAACTCGATCCCCTCGGTGCCCGGGTAGGCGCCGCCGCCACCGATCGCGCCGTCGCGGGCGGTGACGTAGGTCGGCTGGTAGTAGTTGATGCCGAGCAGGTCGATCGGGACGTTGATGATCTTCTCGTCGCCGTCGCGCAGGTGGCTCAGGTCGGTGAACCGGGCCACGTGCTCCAGCACGTCAGCCGGGTACTCGCCGCGCAGCATCGGGTCGAGGAAGATCCGGTTGGCCAGGCCGTCGACCAGCCGTACCGCCGCCTGGTCCGCCGTGCTGGCGGGATCCACTGGCAGCGCGGTGGTCGGGTTGAGGGTGATTCCCAGGGTCTGCGCGCCGGCCGCGCGCAGCGCCCGACCGCCGAGGCCGTGGGCCAGCAGCAGATGGTGTACGGCCTTGAAGGCGGCCGCCGGATCCTGACGCCCGGGGGCGTGCACGCCGTTGCCGTACCCGAGGTAGGCCGAGCACCACGGCTCGTTCAGCGTGGTCCAGGTGCGGACCCGGTCGCCGAGCCGGGCGTAGACGGCGGTGGCGTAGTCGGCGAAGTGCTCGGCGGTCGCCCGGTTGGTCCAGCCGCCGCGGTCCTCCAGCGTCTGCGGCAGGTCCCAGTGGTAGAGCGTGATGATCGGGTCGATGCCCCGCCCGACGAGTTCGTCCACCAGCCGGTCGTAGAAGTCCAGTCCGCGCGGGTTGACCGGGCCGGAGCCGTCCGGCTGGATCCGGGGCCAGGCGACCGAGAAGCGGTACGCGTGCAGCCCGAGGTCGGCCATCATCGCCACGTCCTGCGGGTACCGGTGGTAGTGGTCGCAGGCCACGTCACCGGTGTGGCCGGCGTACACCTTGCCCGGCGTACGGCTGAAGGTGTCCCAGATCGACGGGCCGCGCCCGTCGTCCTGGGCCGCGCCCTCGATCTGGTACGACGCCGTCGCCGCTCCCCAGACGAAGCCCTCGGGGAAGCGCACCGCCGCTTCCGCCGGTGCCGGGAGCACCGCTTGCTGCGTGTCAAGAGTGGTCATACCGTTACCGCACCTTTCCTGATGCCGCCGAGGATCCCGCGACGACGACGTGAACGACGAGTAGCGGCACCCGGGCGGTCGCGGCGCCCGACGCAGGTCCGCGTGCCATCCGAGCGGTGGCCGTTCGACGGGCGCGCGGGGAGACTTCTCTTCCGAGCGTGAACGCGGGTTACCCGAGTGTCAAGAGAGCGCTCTCACAAAGTTACACGGCGCCTCCACCTGATACCGCGGGCGTAGTCATGGGCACCGCCGATCGGCGCCCGGCCCAGTATCGCCGGCCGGGCGCCGCCCGTGGGGGACGGGAAAGATAAGGGTCGAAAAAACTCAGCCGGCCCGCAGACCCTGGAGCAGGGTCACGTCGCCGGAAACCTCGAGCACGTCGAAGTTGATCCGGCCCCAGAGCGCAAGCAGCAGGTCGCTGGCGTTCCCGGTGACGTGTGCGCGGGCGTGGTGGTCGTCGCTGTCCAGGATCGTGTCCGTGTCCAGCAGGGCCACGCCGGTGCCGCGCAGCCGCAGGTACCAGTCCTGACCCGCGTCGACCGCCACCAGTTGGACCACGCCGTACCGGGGTTCGGGGGAGCGCCGCCGTCCCGCCGGCAACCAGGTGTCCAGCACCTCGCTCACCCCGTCGGCGGCCAGCTTCGCCTCGATCGGCTCGGCCGAGGCGATCGCCAACTGGGCGTCCCAGCGGTGCACCGTGGTCTCGTGCGCCATCCGGCGCGGCCAGAACCCGACCTTCTTCGGCTGCGGCGCCCAGTTCCAGGCCGGCGTCTCCGGGTCGAGCGCGTCGAACGCGGTGAGCAGCTGGTCGTACTCGTGCTGCCACCATTCCAGCCCGGCGGTGCCGGAGGGCAGGCCGTCCTCGACCGGCGGCTGGCTCGGGGCCTCCACGCCACCACCGGTCACCACACCCCGGACCCAGCGGTAGCGGGAGCCGAGGTGGTGCACCAGATCGGTCGTGGTCCACTCCGGACAGGACGGCACCGGGGCATCCGGCGGCGCCTCGGCCACGGCCGCGCGGAATGCCGGCCCGTCCGCGCGCAGCGCACCGAGCCAGAAATCCTTCGTGCCGTGCAGTCTGCTCATCACGATCCTCCCGCGCTACCGGGCCACCAAGAGGGTCGCCTGGCTCGCCTCCAGCCTAGGGTGAACAACGCGCCAGACGTTAACGCGCATTCGACCAACACCCGATTCCGGCGCGCCAATCGGTCCCGCTAGAACAATCGGATTAAATCGTACAAGGTTTATGACGGACGGAGGCGTTCGGGCAGACGCCACCGCAAGCTGCCAGGTCAGGAGGCGCAGCGGCGGTCAGGGTGCGACGGCGGACCAGGCGACGGTGATCTCGCCGAGCCGCCAGCGGGCCGGTCGGTCGAGCACCGGCCAGCCGGCGTCCCGAACCGAGGCGACCGTACGCAACCAGCGCTGCCGGGGACCGAAGGTCGCGTACGCGGCCGCGTCACGCCACCCGTCGTCCAGCGCCCGGACCAGGGCGTGCACCCCCGTACCCGGGACGTTGTGGTGGATCAGCGCCTTCGGCAGCCGCTCGGCCAGCGCCGCCGGACTCTCCAGAGTGGCGAGCCTCGGCGCCAGGGTCAGCGACCGTGGCTGCCCGCTGGCGTCAACCAGCACCCAGGTCGCCAGCCGCCCCAACTCGTCACAGGTGCCCTCGACGACCAGCCCGTCCGGGGCGAGCCCGGCGGCCATCGTCCGCCACGACGGGCCGACCGCCGATTCGTCGTACTGGCGGAGCACGTTGAAGACCCGGACCAGCACCGGGCGCAGACCGGCCAGCTCGAAACCACCACGGGCGAAGGTGAGCCACGGTGGATCGGCCGCGGCGGCGGCAGCCGCCACCCGTACCGGATCGATCTCCAGCCCGACCACCCGCACGTCCGGCCGGACCGCGGCGGCCAGCCGGGCCCGCAGTTCCACCGCGGTGACCGGGGTGGCGCCGTAGCCGAGGTCGACCACCAGCGGGTCCGCCGCGTCGCGCAGCGGACCGGCGCAGCAGGCCGCGATCCAGTTGTCCACCCGGCGCAACCGGTTGGGATTGGTCGTGCCCCGGGTCACCACCCCCAGCGGCCGGCGCGGCGGCGGCATCAGGTCACCCGGTGCACCTTGTGCTGGGCCGCCTGGGCCACCGGGCGGACCACCAGCCGGTCCACGTTGACATGCTGCGGGCGGGTGGCGCACCAGGCGATGCAGTCCGCGATGTCGTCGGCGACCAGCGGCTCCGCCACCCCGGCGTAGACCGCCGCCGCCCGCTGCGCGTCGCCGCCGAAGCGGTGCAGCGCGAACTCGTCCGTACGGACCATGCCCGGGTCGATCTCGATCACCCGGATCGGCCGGCCGACCAGTTCCAGCCGCAGGGTACGGGTGAGCGCGGTCTGCGCGTGCTTGGCCGCGGTGTAACCGCCGCCGCCCTCGTACACGTCGAGCCCGGCCGTCGAGCTGACCACAATCACGGTCCCCGCGCCGGAAGCCTCCAGTACGGGCAGCACCGCGCGGGTCACCCGCAGCGTGCCGAGTACGTTCACGTCGTACATCCACTGCCAGTCGGCGACCGAGGCGGACTCCACCGGATCGAGGCCGATCGCCCCACCGGCGTTGTTCACCAGCAGCGTCACCGGGCCCGGCAGCCCGGCCGCGGTACGCGCCAAATCCGCCACCGAGTCGTCCGAGGTCACGTCACAGACCGCGGCGGTGGCCGTACCGCCGTTCTTCTCGATCTCCTCGACCAGTTCGGTCAGCCGGTCGGAGCGGCGGGCGGCGGCCAGGACGTGAAAGCCCTCGGTGGCCAGCCGCCGAGCGGTGGCCGCGCCGATCCCGCTGGAGGCGCCGGTGACGATCGCGACAGGAGTCATCCGAGCATTGTTTCCCATCGACCGGGCCCTTCCAGCGCAGGGCGGCGGATGAGGTCGGTCACCCGTGCGGGTACCGGGATGAATGGTTCTGGCGTGATCGGGAAGATGACGTTCGACGTAACGGTTGATGTCTTGGGCGCCCGGATCATGCCGGACTGCGTGTCACCTTGACCGAAGGAGTGGTTGTGGCGGAATCGCATACGGGCGTCGGGCGGCAGCGGGGCGCCCGGCCATGGCCGACACCGGCCCGGATCGCCACGATCTCCGTACACACGTCGCCTCTGCACCAGCCGGGCACGGGCGACGCCGGTGGGATGAACGTGTACATCGTCGAGGTGGCCCGGCGGCTGGCCGATGCCGGCGTCGAGGTCGAGATCTTCACCCGCGCCACCGAGAGCGGCCTGCCGCCGGTGGTCGAGATGGCGCCGGGCGTGCTGGTCCGGCACGTCACCGCGGGGCCCTTCGAGGGCCTCGCCAAGGAGGAACTGCCCGGGCAGCTCTGCGCCTTCACCAACGGCGTGCTGCGTGCCGAGGCGGCCCACCCGCCGGGCTTCTACGACCTGATCCACTCGCACTACTGGCTCTCCGGGCACGTCGGCTGGCTGGCCAAGGAACGCTGGGGCGTACCGCTGGTGCACACCGCGCACACCCTGGCCAAGGTGAAGAACTCGCGGCTCGCCGAGGGCGACCGGCCGGAGCCGAAGTACCGGGTGATCGGCGAGGAACAGCTGGTGGCCGAGGCCGACCGGATGGTGGCGAACACCGCCGTCGAGGCCCGTGACCTGATCGCCCGCTACGCGGCCGACCCCACCCGGGTCGCGGTGGTCGAGCCCGGCGTCGACCTGGACCGCTTCCGCCCGGCACCGACCGGGTCGGGCGCCGACGGCCGGATCGCCGCCCGCCGCCGCCTCGGGCTGCCCGAGTACGGGTACGTGGTCGCGTTCGTCGGTCGGATCCAGCCGTTGAAGGCACCCGACGTGCTGCTGCACGCGGTTGCCGCGCTGCGCGAGCGGGATCCGCACATCGCCGACCAGTTGACCGTCGTGATCGCGGGCGGCCCGAGCGGGAGCGGGCTGGACCGGCCCACCGCCCTGATCGAGCTGGCCGCCTCCCTCGGCATCACCGAGTCGGTGGTGTTCCGGCCGCCCTGCACCGGCGAGGACCTGCCGGACCTGTACCGGGCGGCCGACCTGGTGGCGGTGCCGTCGTACACCGAGTCGTTCGGGCTGGTGGCCCTGGAGGCGCAGGCGTGCGGTACGCCGGTTGTCGCCGCCGCGGTGGGCGGCCTGGTCACCGCCGTACGCGACGGGGCGAGCGGGATCCTGGTCGACGGGCACGACCCGGTCGACTGGGCCCGTACGCTCAGCGGCCTGCTCGCCGCGCCCGGCCGGCGGGCGGCGCTCTCCGCGGGCGCGGTCCGGCACGCCCAGGACTTCTCCTGGGCGAGGACCGCCTCCGGGCTGCTCGCGGTCTACCGTGGTGCGGTGGCGGAGCACCGGGACAGGCTGGCGTCGGAGTTGGGCGGGACCGGGGTCGAGACGTCCGTGGTGCTGCCGGCGGGGGTCCGGTGAGCCGGACGAACGGGCGGAGCGACCGATGACCGGGCGGGACGAGCGAGCGCGGATCGGTGCGCTGATCGAGTCGGCCTGCGCCGAGCGGGAACTGCCCTGTGAACCGACGGGTGAGTTCGCGTACGCGGTCACGCTGCCCGGCACCCACAAGCTCAAGACGATCTGCAACCTGATCGTCGGCGAGCACGCGCTGCGGGTGGAGGCGTTCGTGATGCGCCAGCCGGACGAGCGGCGCGAGGAACTGTGGGCCTGGTTGCTGCGGCGCAACGCCCGGATGTACGGGGTGGCGTTCTCCATCGACGCGGTCGGCGACGTCTATCTGACCGGCCGGGTGGGTCTGGGTGGGGTCGACGAGGAGGAACTGGACCGGCTGCTCGGTTCGGTGCTCAGTTACGCCGACGATTCCTTCGACACCATGTTGGAGATCGGTTTCGGTACCGCGATCCGCCGGGAATGGGATTGGCGGCTCAAGCGGGGCGAATCAGTGGCGAACCTGGCGGCGTTTTCCCATCTCTTCGAGCCGTCGAAATCCGCCGAGCCGGATTTGGACCGCCCCTGACGGGTATGGCAGCGGTGGCGCACGGACGATCGGGTACGCGCGCCCCATGCCGATGACAGACTGTCCAGGGAGCGTGAGAATCTCATGGCTCAAGCTCAACGAAGCAGTTCGAGTCGCGGCGGCAACGCGACCGCGACCAGGAACCGGACGATCAGCGCCGGAAGCAGCAGTCCGAGCGATATCGCTCAGATGACCGCCGAACAGATCCGTGGCCAGCTCCGCAAGCGTGGCGTCACCGGCATCTCGGCGTTGCGCAAGGGCGACCTGGTGCAGGCCCTGGCGAGGGCGCTGCGCAACGAGGGGCGTCGCGGCGGCGGTTCGGCGCGGACGAGCACCCGTCCGGCGAAGCGGACCACGACGGCGGCGCGTAAGACCAGCCCGGCGCGCAAGAGCACCGCGTCGGCCCGTACGGCCACCTCGTCGGTGCGCAAGAGCACCTCGACGGTGGCGCGCAAGGCCACCTCGGCCGCGCGCAAGGCCACCTCGCCGTCGCGGAGCAGGACCACGTCGGGCGGGGTGAGCGCGTCGGCTCGCCAGCGCCGCTCGTCCCCGTCGAAGGCGTCACCGAGTACGGCGGCCCGTACCGCCGAGCGGGCGAAGGCCGCGGCGGCGAGCGGGATCCGGATCGGCCGGACCATGTCCCGTTCACTGAAGTACGCCCAGCCGATCTCCTCTCCGGACCAGAAGCCCGAACGGCCGGGGCGGAGTCTCGTCACCACCAGTCACGAGGTGATCCGGCGGTGGGCGCAGGCCCGCAAGGCGAAGCCGGCGACGATCGAAGGCACCGAGCGGGACGGTCGGGCCGGCGTACTGACGTTCAACTTTCCGGGGTGGCGCGAAGGCGGCCGGCTGAAGCAGATCACCTGGGATCAGTGGTTCAAGACGTTCGACCTGCGTCGCCTGAATTTCATCTACCAGGAGAGGCGTTCGGACGGTAAGCAAAGTAACTTCTTCAAGCCGGAATCACCGGACCGTGAGGATGGCTGAACATGATGGAGTTGGTTCGTGGGCGGCACCGCCGAATGCGGGGTGCCGTGTGACCGGCGAAACAGTTACTGAGCTTGTGCCGGTTACGGACCGCGAACTACCGTGAGCGCGGGCGCCACGCTCGGAACGGTTCGGGGGAACCGCGAATCGATCAGATTCGAGCACGAGTGGGCGGCGCCCGGGGGACGGGTGGCACTAAGCCGTTGGGGGACGGCGCCACCTGAGACCGGCGGTGTGAGCGGGCGACGCTTACGGGGGTGAGTGTCGCCCGCCGCCGCCGGGCCGCACAACGAAGCCGGCGCGTGAGAAGTCGTTCCGCGCCGGCTTCGGCGTACCCTGCCCTGCCTTGCTGTTCCGCGACAGCTCGGTGCTATTCCGCGCCGGCTTCGGCGGTGTGCAGTAGCGGCGCGGTCGGCGTCGCGGAGCGGATCGCCGCGACCCTCCGCTCCCGGGCCGGACCGGCCAGCAGGTGCCCGAGTGCGGCGGCCAGCCCGAGACCACCGGCGATGACCCAGTGCCAGTCGCCGAGGTACTGCAGGCTGACCCCGCCCACCGCCGGCGCGACGAATGCCGCCGCGGGGAAGGTCAGGTAGAAGACCGACTGGTAGCGGGCCCGCAGCACGGCCGGAGCCAGTTCCGCGTTGATCTCCGCGTTCGGTGGCGCGGCCAGCATCGAGCCGACCGTCCAGATCACCGCCGCGGTCAGGTAGATCGGCAACTGGTCGGCGAAGGCCAGCGCGCCGAAGCCGACGGCGAGCAGGACGGTGGAGACGGCCAGCACCAGGTGCTTGCGGTACCCGTCGATCAGCCGGGGCACGAACAGTTGCCCGATCACGATCAGCGCGCCACCGACCGCGACGACCACCCCGTACGACGCCGGGCTCAGGCCGTCGGACCGCATCGCCAGCGGCATGATGGTCGAGGTCTGGGTGGTGAGCACGGCCAGCACGAAGGTCAACCCCACGAATACCATGAACGTACGGTCGGTCAGTGCGGTGACCAGCCCGCCCTGCTGCCGCGGCGGCACCGTGGCGGCTCGTGTCGCCGGCTCGGTGGGACGCCGTTGCGCGTGTCGGCGCAGCGTCTCCGGCACCTTCCACGCGATCAGCCCGGTGGTGATCAGCGTGGCGGCCGCGTCCACCAGGAACAGAGCCAGGAAGCTCGTCTCGGCGAGCAGGCCGGCGAGGAACGACGCGGCGGCCATGCCCAGGTTGAAGGCCCAGAACTGGAGATTGAACGCCCGCGACCGGCGGTCGGAGGGCACCACGTCGATGATCGCCGCGACGAACGCCGGCCCGGGCATCGAGTGCACGACACCGATCAGCCCGGCGAGTACGGCGATCGCCGCCAGGTTGGTGGTGAACGCGAGTACGACCATGCCGAGCGCGGCGGCCAGGTGCGACCAGACCAGGGTGGCCCGTCGTCCCCACCTGTCGGCGAGCACCCCGCCGAGCAGTACGCCCACCGCCCCGCCCGCGCCGTACGCGCCGACGACCAGGCCGGCCAGCCCTTCGCTGGCTCCACGGCTGCCGGTCAGGTAGAGCGACAGGAAGAGCATCGCGAACGCGCCGACCCGGTTGATCAGCAGCCCGGTCCAGAGGTACCAGTAGGTGGCGGGGAGCCCGCCTGCGGTTTCGCGCAGCCAGCGCCGCACCCCGTACCTCTTTTCGAAGGTTTGTTTCCAGTTCTGTTCGATCCTAAAAACCCCGACACCCCGAACACCACGTGCGCAACGTCACCCCGGCTGCGACGAACCGGGCGGAGGTCAGGCGGCCTGGGAGGTGAGGACCGGAGCAGGTGTCTCGGGCTGGACGGTGGGACGGCGCAGTTCCGCCGCGCGGCGTTCGCGTACGGGGCCGGACAGCAGGTGGGCCACGGCCAGGGCGAGGCCGATCGCGGCGCAGCCGAGCCAGAGGGTCGAGTCGCCGAGGTGCTCGCGTACGAAGCCGCCGAGGATCGGGGCGCTGAACCCGGCCACCGACCAGGAGAGCGAGAAGACGCCCTGGTAGCGCCCCCGTTTGCCGGGCAGCGAGAGCTCGGCGATCAGGGTGGAGTTGGACGGCGAGTTGAGCATCTCGCCGAGGGTCCAGGTCAGCACGGTGAGCGCGTAGAACCAGGCGGCGTCGGCGAAGGCGGTCAGGCCGAAGCCCACGCCCATGATGACCGAGGCCAGGGCGAGTACGTGCGACCGGCTGCGACCCCGGATCAGCCGGGGGACGAAGAGCTGGCCGGCGACGATCAGGATCCCGTTCAGGGCGATCACGGTGCCGTAGGTCGACGGGGCCAGACCGTCCTCTCCCATCGCGATCGGCAGCATCGAGATGTGCTGGAGGAAGACCAGCGCGGTGAAGATGTTGATCAGCACGAAGCCGAGGAAGACCCGGTCACCCAGGACGCTGAGCAGGCCGTCGCTGGCGCGGCGCGTACCCGGGGTCGACGGGACGCGACCGACGGCGATCCGGCGCGGCTCGCGGACCTTGAGGAAGATGACCGCCGCGGTGGTCAGCGTGGTGGTCGCGTCGATCAGGAAGAGCAGTTCGTAACTGACCTGGGCGGCGAAGCCGGCCAGGATCGCGGCGCAGGCGAAGCCCAGGTTGATGGCCCAGTAGTTGAGCGAGAACGCCCGCAGCCGGTCCCGTTCCGGCACCACGTCGACCATCATCGCGGCGAACGCCGGCCGGGCCGCCTCGGCGAACATGCCGAGCAGCAGCGCGCCGGCCGCGATCACCCAGAGTCCACGGGCGAAGCCGAGGGCCACCATCATCGACGCGGCGCCGATGTGGGCGGTGAGCAGCGTGGGGCGCCGACCCCAGCGGTCGGCGAGGATGCCACCGCTGAGCGTGCCGACCGTGCCGCCGGCGCCGTAGAGGCCGATCACCAGGCCGGCCTCGACCGCGGAGAAGCCTCGCGCGGTGGTCAGGTAGATGGCCAGGAAGATCAGTACGAACGAGCCGAGCCGGTTGATCAACGTGCCGGTCCAGAGGTACCAGAACGTCGCGGGTAGTCCGCCGGTGGTGTTGTTGACCCAGCCTCGTACCGCCCGCACGTCGCCCCCCGGATGCGTAATGACCGGTGTTCGGTCAATGCCTTACAACCTAGTCGTCCTGATCACCCGGAGTCATGTTCATTTCCACGTGGTGGTCGTCACCGCCGGGGTGTTCGCACGTCACGAGCGGAGCTGCGGAAAGATGTGGGCATGACAGTTGGGACCCTCGTGCTGCTGCGGCACGGCGAGAGTGATTGGAACGCCAAGAACCTCTTCACCGGCTGGGTCGACGTGGACCTGACCGCGAAGGGTGAGGGCGAGGCGCGGCGCGGCGGCGAGCTGCTGCGCGAGCACGACCTGCTCCCCGACGTGGTGCACACCAGCGTGCTGCGCCGGGCGATCCGTACCTCCGAGTTGGCGCTCAACGCCGCCGACCGGCACTGGATCGCGGTACGCCGGTCGTGGCGGCTCAACGAGCGGCACTACGGCGCCCTGCAGGGCAAGGACAAGAAGCAGACCCTGGCGGAGTACGGCGAGGAGCAGTTCATGCTCTGGCGCCGGTCGTACGACACGCCCCCGCCGCCGATCGACGACAACGACGAGTGGTCACCGGCCGGCGACCCGCGTTACGCCCTGGTGCCGCCGGAGCTGATGCCCCGTACGGAGTGCCTGAAGGACGTGGTCGAGCGGATGCTGCCGTACTGGTACGACTCGATCGTGCCGGACATCCTCGCCGGTCGTACCGTCCTGGTGGCGGCGCACGGCAACTCGCTGCGGGCCCTGGTCAAGCACCTGGACCAGATCTCCGACGAGGCGATCGCCAAGCTGAACATCCCGACCGGCATCCCGCTGCGCTACGACCTCGACCCGCAGCTGCGTCCGGTCACCTCCGGCGGCACCTACCTCGACCCCGAGGCCGCGAAGGAGGCCGCCGCCGCGGTCGCCAACCAGGGCCGCTGACCCGAAGCCCACGAGTACGCAGAAGGGGCCTCTCCTCGCCGTCGCGGCGCGGGAGGGGCCCCTTCCTACATCTTGGCGCTGGGCACGCTACTCGCTGGCGGGTTCCTCGTCCGAGAACTCGCCGGACGCCAGCTCGTCGGAGAATTCTCCGGTCACCAGGTAGACGACCCGCTCGCCCGCGTTGACCGCGTGGTCGGCGTACCGCTCGTAGAAACGCCCGAGCAGTGCCCCGTCGATGCCGGTCTCCACCCCGTACGGCCAGTCGTCGCTGAGCAGCACCGCGAACAGGTCACGGTGCAGGTCGTCCATGGCGTCGTCGTCCCGCTCGAGTTCGGCGGCGAGGTTGGCGTCGGGCTTGGAGAGGACCTGGCCGATCTTGTGGGCGATCCGGTCGGCGACGGCGGCCATCTCGGTGAAGACGCCCCGCAGTTCGGCCGGTACGGCCGGCGACGGGTGCCGGCGCAGCGCCGTCTTGGCGACGTGGTCGGCGAGGTCGCCCATCCGCTCGAGATCGGCCGCGACGTGCAGTGCGGTGATCACCGCGCGTAGGTCGGAGGCGACCGGTGCCTGGCGGGCGAGCAGGTCGGCGACCCGCTCCTCCACCTGCCGGTAGATGCTGTCGATCTCGGCGTCGCGGGCGATGACGGCCTCGGCGGCCGCCCGGTCGGCGGTGAGCAGCGCCTTGGTGGCCTTGCTCATCGCCGCACGGACAGCCTCCGCCATGTCCACCAGTAGTTGGCTGACGATGTGCAGGTCGGTCCGGAACTCGTCGCGCATGATCACGTCCTGTGGTCGGTGGGCTCGCCGGGGGGCCACCGCCGCCGACGGACCCGCACGGGGTTGGGGCAGGTAACGAGCCCACCGTAGGGCGGCCGGACGGCACGTAGGTGAACGCAAGTGAACGACGCGAGGCCGGAGCGTGAACTTTGCCATGTCCGCGCCCGAAATGTCCTATTGTGTGGGGCCGCCCGGATAACAATGACCCTACGATCGCCGGGTGGAATGGGGGGTCGTAGCCGGCGTGGCCGGTGGACTGGTGATCGGGCTGATCATCGGTCCCTTGCTGGTGCGCGCCATCCGGCGGGCACCGGAGCACGGCGTGCGGCGACTCCCGGGCGGGGGCGACCTCACCCCAGCCGACGGGAGGCCGGCGATCGCGAAGCACCAGAAGGCCGAAGTCTCCGGACTCGGCCGCAAGAGCATCGACTCCCTGCGAGTCGGCGTTGTGGTCCTGGACACCGAGGACGTACCGGTCCTGATCAACCCCGCCGCGCGGGCCATGGGCCTGCTCCGCGCCGGAGTCAGTCCCGGCACGATCGCCGCGCACCCGATCATCCGTACGCTGGCCGGCCAGGTGCGCCGGACCGGGGTACGCCGTGAGGTCGAACTCGACCTGCCGCGCGGCCGCGACGGCGGGACGCACGATCCGCTCGGCGTGCACCTGCGCGCGATGGGGATCGGCAACGGCTTCGTCGCGGTCGAGGCCGCCGACGTGACCGAGTCGCACCGGGTGGCCCGGGTACGGCGAGACTTCGTGGCCAACGTCAGCCACGAACTGAAGACTCCGATCGGTGCGCTGCAGCTACTCGCCGAGGCGCTGCTCGACGCCACCGAGCCGCCCGCGGACAACGGGGGTGTCGAGCCGTCCGAGGACGTGGTGGCGGCCCGGCGCTTCGCCGAGCGGATCCAGCACGAGTCGACCCGACTCGGCCGGCTGGTGAACGAACTGCTCGAACTCACCCGGTTGCAGGGTGCGGAGCCACTGCCGGAGCCGGAGCCGGTCGCGCTGGACTGGGTGGTGGCCGAGGTGATCGACCGGACCCGGACCACCGCCTCCGCACGCAAGGTCGAGATCGTGGTCGAGGGCCAACGCGACCTGACCGTGTACGGCAGCGACAGCCAGGTCGCCACCGCCGTCGCCAACCTGGTGGAGAACGCGATCGCGTACTCCGGTGAGGAGACCAGGGTGACGGTGACCACTCGGGCGGACGACGACCACGTACAGATCTCGGTGGCCGACCAGGGCATCGGTATCGCGCCGAACGAGGTGGATCGGATCTTCGAGCGCTTCTACCGCGCCGACCAGGCCCGGTCCCGAGCCACCGGCGGCACCGGGCTCGGCCTGGCGATCGTCAAACACATCGCCACCAACCATGGCGGACGGGTCGAGGTGTCAAGCACGCTTGGTGGAGGCTCGACGTTCACCCTGCGGTTGCCCGCCAGCCCGCCGGACGCTGTCCTACCGCTACCCCCGTCAATTGAGATCGATACCGGTCCGGCCAAGTAACCCCAGGTCGGACAGAGGAAAGGAAAGTCCGTTGGCCCGCGTTCTCGTGGTCGAGGATGAGGAGTCGTTCTCCGACGCCCTCTCCTACATGCTGCGCAAAGAGGGTTTCGAGGTATCGGTCGCACCGACCGGTCTCTCGGCGCTCACCGAATTCGACCGCACTGGCGCGGACATCGTGCTGCTCGACCTGATGCTGCCCGAGATGTCCGGTACCGAGGTCTGCCGAGAGCTTCGCCAGCGTTCGCATGTGCCGATCATCATGGTCACCGCCCGGGACAGCGAGATCGACAAGGTGGTCGGCCTGGAGATCGGGGCCGACGACTACGTCACCAAGCCGTACTCGCCGCGTGAGCTGGTCGCCCGGATCCGGGCGGTGCTGCGGCGCAAGAGCAGCGAGACGGTCGACCTGGCCGCGCCGACCCTGGCCGCCGGCCCGGTACGGATGGACATCGAGCGGCACGTGGTGACGGTCGACGGTGGTGCCGTACAGCTTCCGCTCAAGGAGTTCGAGCTGCTCGAACTGCTGCTGCGCAACGCCGGCCGGGTGCTGACCCGTGGCCAGCTCATCGACCGCGTCTGGGGCGCCGACTACGTCGGTGACACCAAGACCCTCGACGTCCACGTCAAGCGCCTACGTTCCAAGGTCGAACCGGAACCCAGCACCCCCCGCTACATAGTCACCGTCCGCGGCCTCGGCTACAAATTCGAGCCCTAAACCCCACCCCCACCGCACCCCCACCCCACCCTCCCATCCCCCGCATCCCGCCCAAACCCGGGCGTTGATCATGAAGTTAGCGCGGAAATTCGGCCCTCGGGCTGCGCTAACTTCATGATCAACGAGCGTGTCAGGGTGGTCAGGGGGTGGTGGGGATGTTGGTTAGGCCGTTTTGGGCTGCGGTGACGGTGTTGCTGGTGTGGACGATGTTGAGGTTGTTGGGGCACTTCGAGGTCGAGGTGACGTTGATCGCCCAGCGGCCCACCCCGCCCAGGTCGGAGGTGTTGCTCCGCCAGATGTTGCCGCAGCCGTAACCGGTGAGCAGGTTGTGGGTCTCGTAGCCGTTCGCGAACGTGCCCGGTGAGCTGAACGAGCCGGTGTTCCGCTCGAAGAGATAACCGTTGCCCTTGACGTCGACCCAGGAGTCGCCGGAGTTCTGTCCGGTGATGCCCCGGCCGTCGAAGGTGTTGCCGCGTACCACGCCGCCCTCGGTCCCCTCCTTGATGTCGAGGTGCTCGGCGGTCACGTACGGGCCGATCCGGTTGTCCAGCACCTGCACCCGGTCCGAGCGGTCGATCCCGCCCGAGTTGCCGTGGCAGTCGAAGTTCGACTGCGCCGAGCCGAGGTAGACACCCTCGCCGTAGCCGGGTTGGACCAGGCCGGTGTACTCGACCTGCGAATTGCGCAGGATCCCGTCCGCCGACGAGCGCCGGAAGTGCACGCCCTCCTCGTCGGTGTGGTGCACGTACACCCCGTCGATGGTGACGTGGTGCGAGTTGTCGAGCATGATCCCCTTCTTCGACTCCGCCACCGTGAAACCGGTCAGGTTCCAGTACGGGGCGTTGAAGAGCCACACGCCGTACCCGGAATCCCAGCCGGCGGTCGGCGCGGGGCAGGACGGGCCGCTGCCCGACGGGCCGTCGTTGATCAGTACGGCGCTGCGCGGCCCGGTCAGGGTGATCCGGGCGGACGCCGTGCCGGCCCGCTGGGCGACGAAGGAGCCACGGTAGGTGCCAGCGGCCAGGCGGATGGTCTGGCCCGGCTGGGCTGTGGCCAGTGCCGACCTGAGTTCGGCCGCGGTGCTCACGTTCACCGTCGGCCCGCTGGGCGGGGGCGTGCTCGGCGGCGGTGGTGTGGTTGGCGGGGGTGTGGTTGGCGGTGCCGTCGTCGGCGGGGGCGGGGTGCTCGGCGGGGGAGTAGTGGTCGGGGGAGGTCCGCCGGTGCACGGGGCGCCGTTCAGGGTGCAGTTGGTGGGTGTGGCGAGTCCGCTGACGTTGAAGCCGAAGCTCTGCGTCGCGCCGGGGGCCACGGTCCCGTTCCAGCCGGCGTTGGCGAAGCGGTAACGCTGCCCGGACTGGCTGCGTACGGAGTCCCAGGAGGTGCTGACGGTGGAACCGGCGGCCAGGTCGAACTCGACCACCCAGCCGTTGGCGGCGGCGTCCCCGCCGTTGCGGATCGTGTACGCGGCGGCGTAGCCACTGCCCCAGGCCGAGGACTGGGTGAAGGCGGCGGTCAGTACCGGGCCGGCAGCGTGCGCGTTGGGCGTGAGGGCCAGGGTGGTGGCAATCGCGAGGGCGGCGGCGACGGATGCGCCGAGCACCGTACGGCCGACCGGGGTGAGTGTCACGGGCAGGGCCTTCCGTCGATCGATCGATGGGCGGAACCGCACCGGCACGGAATCACCGTGCTCGATCAGTTAGTAAACCTAACAGTTATCGACGGGGTCAAGAACGCAGGCGAACGGGGTCAGGAGCGCGGTCGAGAACGGGGTCAGGAGGGCGATCGAGAACGGGGTCAGGAGGGCGATCGACAGGAAGGGCCCCTTCCCGTCGCGGAGTGAGGAGAAGGGGCCCGTTGGGCGATGACCCGATCCTGAGCGGGTGCCCGGAAACCTGAGGCTATGCGGCCAGGCGGGGGCGGCGGGTGGGGCGGGCGAGGGTCAGGCCGAGCAGGGCCAGGGCGGCCAGCGCCATGACGGCGATGCCGTACTCCCGGGCGGTGGTCAGCACCCCGCCCGCGTGTACGACCAGGAAGCCGGCGATCACCGCGGGCAAGCCCATGGCCAGGTACGACACCACGT
The DNA here is from genome assembly GCF_040676775.1 of Micromonospora sp. NPDC049523. Taxonomy (NCBI): domain Bacteria; kingdom Bacillati; phylum Actinomycetota; class Actinomycetes; order Micromonosporales; family Micromonosporaceae; genus Micromonospora; species Micromonospora sp. NPDC049523. The sequence goes on from NZ_JBFAPP010000033.1 coordinate 19,037, forward strand.
AGATCACGGAGAGCACCCCGGCGCGTTCGTGCGGGGTGGCCAGCGGGATCACGGTCCGGATCGCGCCCTGGAAACCGGCGCCGAAGCCGGCCCCGGCCACCACGGTCCCGACGAAGAAGAGGGCTTCCGAGGTGCCCGTGATGGCGAGCAGGGTGATGCCCACGCCCACGAACAGGCCGGCGGTGCCGACGAACATCAACGTACGGGGTGCGGCGGTGCGCAGCAGCAGGACCAGTACGCCGCCGCTCGCGGCCAGCGTGAACAGGGCGAGCCCGCCGAGTACGAACGAGTTGGAGCCGGCGACCAGGCGGACCACGCTCGGGCCGAGCGACCCGTAGAAACCGGCCAGGGACCAGGCCGCCACCAGGGCCGGTGCGGCCAGCAGCAGGGGGCGGCGGGCGATCGTGGGCAGGGCGAACTGGAGTCGCAGCGAGGCGAGTGCACCCGGTCGGGGGGACGACGACTCCCTCATCAGCAGCACGCCGACGCCCTGCACCACGAAGATGCCGAACAGCACCAGGTAGACCAGGTGGGCCGGGGCCGGCAGGTACTGGACCAGCAGTCCGGAGCCGAGTGCGCCGGTGGCCGTACCGAGCATGGGTCCGACCGCGTTGGTGATCGCGCCCTTGGCCTGGTTGAGGTCGAGCATTCCGGCGCCGATGGCACCGGCGGCGGCGCCGGTCGAGAGGCCCTGGAGGACCCGGGCGACCATCAGTTCCGGTACGCCGTCGGCGGCGGCGAACACCAGCATGGTCGCCGCCTGGACGGCGATGGCCGCGATCAGCACCGGTCGGCGCCCGACGTGGTCCGAGAGTGAGCCGACGGTCAGCAGCGCGACCAGTACGGCCAGCGCGTACACCCCGAAGACGAGGGTCACGGTGATCGGTGAAAAGCCCCATTCCGCCTGGTAGATGGCGTAGAGCGGGGTCGGGGCGCTGGAGCCGGCGAGGAACGCCACCACGATCGAGGCGAGCAGCCAGAAACCGACGGCGGGCGGCAGCCGGCGGGACCGCGGTGGCGTACGGGTGGCGGGTGGGGCGGCGAGCAGTGAGGTCATCGGGCTTCTCTCGAGGACGGGCGCGACTTCCTCGTGGACAGGCGCACGAACAGACAGGTTTGTCTAGCTCGATCAGGCTAGACAAACCTGTCTGTCAGTGGCAAACGAATGTCATGGACGCCACTCCCACCACCGCGCCCGTAGACGCGACCCTGGTCAGGGGGCGACGGTCGGGGTGGCCGGCTTGCGGCCGACGGTGACGCGCCGGGTGGGCGGCGGCTCCGGGGTGGCCGGGTGCGGGGCGACCAATCCCCGCTTCGCGCGCGCCTCGCACAGCTCGGCCAGCTTCGCGTACGCCTGCGCGCCGATCAGTGCGGTCAGCTCGGCCTCGTACGACAGGTACATCGCCTCCTGGCCGACGTGCGCCTCCGGCGACGAGGTGCACCACCAGTCGAGATCGTGGCCGCCCGCGCCCCAGCCGCGCCGGTCGAACTCGCTCAGCGTCGAGACCAGCACCTTGCTGCCGTCCGGGCGCTTGGTCCAGTCCTGGTCCCGCCGGACCGGGAGCTGCCAGCAGACATCGGGTTTGTACTCCAACGGGTGCACCCCGTCGCGCAGCGCCTGACCGTGCAGGGCGCAGCCGCCGCCACCGGGGAAGTCGGCGTCGTTGAGGAAGACGCACGGTCCCTCACCGGAGGACTGGGTCGCGGTACGCCGGGCCGGCGTCTTGCCGTCGACCGTGTCCATCTCGGTGTACTTCTTGAAGCCGCGCCGGTAGTGCTGCCAGGTCTGCGGGGTGAGTCGGCTGGCTGCCGCCTTGACTCGCTGCTCGTCATCGTCGTCGGTGAAGAACGCCCCGTGCGAGCAGCACCCGTCGGCGGCCCGGCCGGCGATGATGCCGTGACAGCCCTTGCCGAAGACACAGGTCCAGCGGGACAGCAACCAGGTCAGGTCGGCACGGACGAGATGGGCGGGATCCGCGGGGTCGAGGAACTCGATCCACTCCCGGGGGAAGTCGAGATCGACCTCCCGGCTACGGGGATCCGTCGGATCCTGGACCAGAATGCGAAGCTGCGTACGGCCTGCCACCTGGTCAGCGTACGCCCGGCGGCTCTACCAGGTCGGATAGCTGCCGTTTCGGGCGCGGTGAGCCGGGTGCGAGCGGAAGGGGACAGCGGGCGAGTCTAGGGTTTCGGCATGCGGCTCGGAGTACTCGACGTCGGTTCCAACACGGTCCACCTCCTCGTGGTCGACGCCCACCATGGCGCGCACCCGTGGCCCGCGCACTCGGAGAAGGCCGTACTGCGCCTGGCCGAGCAGATCGGCCGCAACGGCGAGCTGACCGGTAGCGGCGAGGATGCGCTGGTGGCGTCCGTCGCCGAGGCGAAAGCGTCGGCCGCCCGGCTGACCGTCGACGACCTGCTCGCCTTCGCCACCTCCGCGGTCCGCGACGCGAAGAACGCGGCGCACGTGCTGGGCCGGGTGCGGGCCGAGACCGGCGTACAGCTTGAGGTGCTGTCCGGGGCGGACGAGGCGCGTGCGACGTTCCTCGCGGTCCGTCGCTGGTTCGGCTGGTCCGCCGGTCGGCTCCTGGTGCTCGACATCGGTGGTGGTTCGCTGGAGGTCGCGGCCGGCATCGACGAGGACCCGGACATCGCGCTCTCGCTGCCGCTGGGCGCCGGGCGGCTGACCCGGGAACGGCTCAGGGTCGATCCGAGCACCACCGAGCCGCCGTCGGCCCTGGCCGTCGCGGAACTCGAGGAGTACGTCGATTCGATGCTCGACCCGGTGGTGGAGCGGATGACCCAGGTCGGCTGGGAACGGCCGGTGGCCACCTCGAAGACGTTCCGGATGCTGGCCCGGCTGGCCGGGGCGGCTCCCTCCAGTGCCGGCCTCTGGGCCCGGCGCAGCCTCTCCCAGCACGGGTTGCGGCAGGTCATCGGCTTCATCCGGCACATACCGCCGAGCAAACTCTCGGAACTCGAAGGGGTGAGCAGCAGCCGGGCGCACCAGCTGCTGGCGGGTGCGGTGGTGGCGGAGGCGGTGATGCGGCGGTTGGGCATCGAGTCGCTGGACATCTGCCCGTGGGCACTGCGCGAAGGGGTCATCCTGCGGCGGCTGGACCAACTCGAACCCGCCTGACCTGACCTGCGGATACGGGCGGTTTAGGGCATCTTGTCGGTGGCGCTTGTGGCGCCGAGAGCTACGCTGACAACCGTGGCGACCCCTGTGCTCCTGTCCAGTTCCTCGGTCTTCCCCGAGCCGACAGCGGCGGCTTTCGAGCTTGCCGCCGCGCTCGGCTACGACGGTGTCGAGGTCATGGTCTGGACCGACGCGGTGAGTCAGGACGCCGGGGCGCTGCGTGGCCTGGCCGAGCACTACGGCGTACCGGTGCTCTCGGTGCACGCCCCGTGTCTGCTGGTCACCCAGCGGGTGTGGAGCAACGATCCGGGGCAGCGGCTGCGCCGGGCGGTGGAGCTGGCCGAGACGCTGGCGGCGCCGACGGTGGTGGTCCACCCGCCCTTCACCTGGCAGCGCGACTACGCCCGCTCCTTCGGCCCGATCCTCGACGGGCTGGCCGAGGAGCACCCGGCCGTGCGGGTCGCGGTGGAGAACATGTACCCGGTCCGGATGGCCGGACGGGAGTTCGTCCCGTACGTCCCGAGCTGGAATCCGACCGACACCGGCTATGACGCGTACACGCTCGACCTGTCGCACTGTGCCGCGTCACACACCGACTCGCTGGAGATGGCCGACATGATGGGGGCCAAGCTCGCCCACGTCCACCTCGGCGACGGCACCGGCGAGGGGCGCGACGAGCACCTGGTGCCGGGCCGGGGCAACCAGCCCTGCGCGGAACTGCTCGCCTCGCTGGCCGGTCGAGGGTTCACCGGGGCGATCGCGGTCGAGGTGTCGACCCGGGGCGCCAAGAGCCGCGCCGCGCGCGAGGCGGACCTCGGCGCGGCCCTGACCTTCGCGCGCGAGCACCTGGCCACGGCCCCCACGCTGAACCACTGACAGGCACGCAGAACCACCGACAGGCACGCAGAACCACCGACAGGTGGGTCAGACCTTGGTCAGGGACTGGGTGGGGAGGGCGGACTTGGGGACGCTCGGCTTGGGTACGGCCGCCGCCTGCACCGCCCCCTCCACCGCAGCCCGCTTACGGGCCCGGTGGGCGGCGACGTGCGACCGGGTGGCGCAGCGCTCCGAGCAGAACCGGCGGCAGCAGTTGGACGAGGTGTCCAGGTAGACGTTGCCGCAGCGGTCGTCGGCACAGACGCCGAAGCGGGCGCTGCCGTACTCGCAGAGCCAGACCGAAAGACCCCAGACCGCGCCGGCCAGATACTCCGCGCTGACCGAGGCACCCCGGCTGGTCACGTGCATGTGCCAGTCGCTGGATCCGTGCCCGGAAATGCGGGGTTGCACGGGAAAGGTCTCCAGTAGCGAGTTCAGTTCGGTCACCGCGGCCGCGTCACGGCCGGAGGTGCCGAATTCGAAGACGTCACGCAGACGCTTCTGTGCGCGGCGGAATATCGCCACGTCGCGTTCGGCCACCTCGTCGCGCATCCAGAGGTTTTCGTCGGCGAAGAGCGCCTTCAGGTCGTCGAGGTCGTCCAGGCGCGCGTTGACAAGGTCAACTCCGGTCCGGGCGTACGCGTCGAAGTTCACCCGACAACCGTAGACGATTCGTGGCCGAAGTGGCGCGTGACCGCAGTGCCGTAGGACCAGGTTGGCATCAGTGATAAGGCTTTCACTTTGTGATTGCCTGACCTGCGCCGGACCCGGTGGTTGACGACATACTCCGTCATCCGCGGTGACGAATCGAGAAATGCCGGCAACAGATATGGGTGTTCCGGAAAAAGTTCTCATGGCGCGGCGAGTAGTCCCTTGTGCGAAAGTCGCAACTTCCACGGAGCTGTCCCGGGCCGGCCGGGAACGGGTCCGAACCCCCGCCCGGCGGATCGGACCTGCCCGCTGCCCGGTTCCGGTCCGGCGGCGGACGTTACGCTCCCAGCATGCGCTCGGTCATCCTCGCCGCCTCCCGGTCATCCCGGGTCGAGCGGCTCGTCGAGACGGCCCCGTACACCCGGGACGTCGTACGCCGATTCGTCGCCGGCACCGCCACCGACGACGCACTCCGTGCCACCCGCGAACTCGTCGGCAGTGGGCTGGCGGTGACCCTCGACCACCTCGGTGAGGACACCGTGACCCCCGAGCAGGCCATCGCGGTCCGTGAGGAGTATCTCACCCTGCTGACCGTGCTCACCGGGGCCGACCTGACCCCGGCCGCCGAGGTCAGTGTGAAGCTCTCGGCCCTCGGGCAGAAGTTCGACGAGAAGCTCGCCTACGACAACGTACGGGCGATCTGCACCGCCGCCGCGGCGGCCGGGACCACGGTGACCCTCGACATGGAGGACCACACCACCACCGACTCGACCCTGGACATCCTGGCGCGGCTGCGTAAGGACTTCCCGTCGACCGGTGCGGTACTCCAGGCGTACCTGCGGCGGACCGAGGCGGACTGCCGGGAACTGGCCACCGCCGGCTCCCGGGTGAGGCTCTGCAAGGGGGCCTACAAGGAGCCGGAGTCGGTGGCGTACCAGTCGTCGCGTGACGTCGACAAGTCGTACGTCCGCTGCCTCAACATCCTGCTCTCCGGCGACGGCTACCCGATGCTCGCCACCCACGACCCGCGCCTGATCGCGATCGGCCAGGACCGGGCCCGGTGGTTCGACCGCTCGCCGGACGAGTTCGAGTTCCAGATGCTCTACGGCATCCGCCCGGAGGAGCAGATCCGGCTGGCCGGCGAGGGGCACACGGTCCGGACCTACCTGCCCTACGGCAGCGACTGGTACGGCTACCTGATGCGCCGCCTCGCCGAACGCCCGGCGAACCTGGTCTTCTTCGCCCGCGCCCTGCTCTCCCGGAGTTGAGTCCCAGCCTCCGGGCGACACCGAGGAAGCCGAGTCGTCCCTCCACAGTGGAGGGCGGCGCGGCGTGGATGCTGGTGCGTACGGATGATTGCCGTACGGGGGATATGCGGGCATCCGACGTACGGGGGGATGTCGTACTCTGCCGTGGGTGATCGACGGGGTGGACACGCGGCCGGTGCGCCGGTGGCGGTGGCCGTTGTGGGTGGCTCTCGGTGTGGTCGGGGTGCTGCTGTTCTGCGGGGTGCCGGCCGGGCTGACAGCGGTGCTGATCGCCCGGATGCCGGACCCGGCGAGCCTGCCCGACACGGCCGCCAGCGCGACGCCCGCGGCCAGCCCCGAGCCCGGCGACCCGGTGGAGGTCACCGCGGCCTGGCTCGGTGAACGCATCGATGACCTCCTGGAGCAGCAGGCGCAGGCGCTGTTGCGCGGCGACGAGCAGGGCTTCCTCGCGGTGGCCGATCCGGCGTCACCGGCGGCCGCCGACCTGAAACGGCAGTTCCGGGTGCTCCGGTCGATGAAGGTCGCCGCCTGGCATCCGTCGCTCAACGGCCGGCCGACCCGGATGAACAGCAACACCAGCGAGTGGCGGGTCCTGGTCACCATCGGACACTGCTTCGTGCTGACGGACTGCCGTACCGGTCCGGTGACGATCGGGACCCGGTGGGACGACGTCCGCCCGCAGCCGAGGCTGACCGCGATCGAGCCGTCGATGTCCGGAACGGACGGACCGAGGCCGTGGGAGGTCACCGACCTCGCGGTCGGCATCGGCGCCCGGACCCTGGTCGCGGTTCCGCAGACGGTACGCGACAAGCTGCCCGACCTGCTCAAGGCGGCTGAACAGGCGGCCGTGGTGGCCGACCGGTACGCCGTGGACGGCACCCGGCCGGACGTCTACCGGATCTTCTATGCACCCACCGCCGAATGGAAGCTCTGGTACGGGGGCGGTCGGCCGGCGTGGACCGGCGGTTACGCGGTCGGTATCGGCGGGGACCGGTTCGACGTGGTGCTCAACGGCGACGGGCTGCACCGTACGGCCGTCGACGACCTGCTGCGGCACGAGATGACACACGCCGCCTCGTTGCCCGGGCGGGGTTACGCCAGCAGTGAGAACTGGTGGCTGGTCGAGGGCATCGCCGAGTACGCCGGTGCCGGTGGCCGCCCGGTGGCCCAGTACGAGGGACTCGGCGACGTCACCCGGCTGCTCGCCGCGGGCGGCGGCTGGAACGGCAAGCTCGAATCGGTCGAGCCGGCCGACAGCGCGGAGGACTGGCGGGTCTCGGGCAGCTACGGCGTCGGTTACCTGGCCGTCCGCTACCTGGTGGACCGGTTCGGCGAGGAGGACCTGTTGGCCTTCTACAAGTCGGTGGTGCACGAGGGGCGCTCGGTGGGAGACGCCGCCCAACAGGCGTTCGGCGTGGACTGGAGCGCCCTGCACAACGAGTGCGTGGGGTACGCCCGCAGCGTCGCCCGCTGATCGACGAGCAGGAACCGAGTCGGCGCGGCTGACGGGGCCGGGGTCGGCCGTACCGCGCGTCGCGGTGCTCGTACCAGGGGTGTTGCTCGTAGCATGAGGCCGTGAGTCGCGTTCCGTCGCCGCCCGTGTACGCAGCGTCGCGGCCCCTCCTGCCTGCCCTTGTTGTCGGCTCGGTTGTCCTGGTCAGCCTCGGTGCCGCCGCGTGCGGCGAAGAGCCCGCCCCGGTCACGCTCGCCAGCGCGGCACGGGCCAGCGTCGCCGAACTGGTCGACGCCCCCGCCAGCGTCACCGCCCGGGCGGTGGCGACGCTCAGCGCGCCCGCCGACGGCGTCCTGGCCGACCTGCGGGTCGCCCCCGGCGACACCGTCACCGCCGGCCAGATCCTCGCCGTGGTCGACTCGCCCGTGGCCCGGAGTCGGCTCGAACAGGCCGAGCAGGCACTCGACGCGGCCAAGCGGGCGGGTCGGGGCACCGCTGGCGGCGGTATCCGGCGCAGCGACCTGAAGCGGAACCAACGCGTCACCGACGAGGCGGCCGCCCGCGCGTTCGCCGCCGCCCGGGACGCCGCCGGGAAGATCACCGAACCCGGACTCCGGGACGCCCAACTCGCCCAGATCCGCGCCGCCGAACAGCAGTACAAGACCGCCGCCCGCGCCGCCGACCAAGCCGTACGCGCCGCGCAGCGTGGCGTCGCCCAACTCGGTGCGGCGGTCGGCGCACTCGGCACCGCCCAGCGGGTCCAGGCCCAGCAGGCGTACGACCTGGCGAAGTCGACCGCGGACGCGCTCACCCTGCGGGCACCGGTCGGCGGCGTGGTCCAGTTGGGCGGCACCGCCGACGACACCGGTCCGGCCGACGCGCTCACCGGACTGCTCGGCGCGGCCGGCATCACCGGCGGCGCGGGCGGCGCGAGTGGAGCGTCACGCGGCCTCGGGCCACTGGCCAACCCGGCGGTGCCCGGTGTCGACGGAGCCGTACCGGTGGGCGGTCGGGTCAGCGCCGGCACACCGATCATGACCGTGGTGGACCTCGCCCAACTGGGACTGGTCGCCGAGGTGGACGAGACCGACGTACTGCTGGTCGCACCCGGACTCGCGGCGACCGTCGAATTCGACGCCGCAACCGGCGCCACGTACGACGCCCGGGTGCACGCCGTCGACGTACTGCCGGCGGCCGGGGCGAGGGCCGGGGTCAGCTACCGGGTCCGGCTCGCGCTCGCCGACGGGCGGTATCCCGACGGGCGCCCCGCACCCGTACCGCGCCCCGGCATGAGCGCCGTCGCCCACCTGCGGGTACGCCAGGCCGACGACGCGGTGACCGTGCCGGCCGCCGCCGTCTTCTCCACCGAGGGGCGGGACAACGTGTGGCTGGTCCGCGCCGGTCGAGCGGAACGGGTTCCGGTCACCGTCGGCGTCGAGGGGGCCGAGCTGGTGCAGATCCTCGACGGGGTGGAGCCCGGACAGCAACTCGTCGTACACGGCACCGACCGGGTCCGCACCGGACAGCAGGTCCCTTGACCGGGATCGGGACCACGGTCGGGTCCGCGGCCGAGCCAGCGGTCGAGGCGATCGACGTGACCCGGACGTACGACCTGGGTGGGGGCGAGGTGGCGGCGCTGCGTGGCGTGTCGCTGCGGATCGCGCCCGGCGACCACGTCGCGATCGTCGGCCCCTCCGGGTCCGGCAAGTCGACCCTGATGCACCTGCTCGGCGGCCTGGACCGGCCGACCGCCGGACTGTTGCGCATCGGTGGCCGCGACGTCGGCACGCTGAGCGCCCCGGACCTGGCGAACCTGCGCAACCGAACCATCGGCTTCGTGTTCCAGTCGTTCCACCTGCTGCCCCGGACCAGCGCGGTGGACAACGTCGCGCTGCCCCTGGTCTACCGCGGACTCGGTGCGCGGCAGCGACGTGCACTGGCCACCGAAACCCTGGTACGGGTCGGGCTCGGCCACCGGCTCGGGCACCGGCCGAACCAGCTCTCCGGTGGCGAACAGCAGCGGGTGGCGATCGCTCGGGCGCTGGTCACCGAGCCGGCCGTACTGCTGGCCGACGAGCCGACCGGCAACCTGGACAGTGCCACCGGTGAGTCCGTTCTCGCCCTGCTGGAGGAGCTGAACGCGGAACGCGGGGTGGCGGTGGTGCTGGTCACCCACGACCGGCAACTGGCCGCCCGTACGCGACGACAGATCATCATCCGGGACGGGCGGATCGTCGAGGACGAACCCGTGCCGGTCGGCCCGGTTTCCTCACCTGAGATAGTGGACGCCGCTCCCAGCGCGGAGCCCCGGTTCGCGTCCGGAAGCGAGTCGGGGCACCCGTCCGGTGGCTCCGGTGGCGCCGCCGGAGCCACCGGGCGCCTTCGTCCCTCGCATCCCCTGCCCACGCCCCGTCGCGGCGGCAGCACGTGAACCGGCGGCAGCACGTGGCCCGGCGGCAGGACGTGAACCGGTGGCAGCACGTGGACTGGCGGCAGGACGTGGACCGGTGGCGGCGCGCGGATGCTCGCCGTCAGGTGAACCAGGCGGAGCCGGTGGATCGTGCGGCTGGCTGAGGGCTGGCGGGTGGCACGGGACGCGCTGCGGGCCAACCGGATGCGCAGCGCGCTGACCATGCTCGGCGTGATCATCGGCGTGGCCGCGGTGGTGGTGCTGGTGGCGATCGGCACCGGTGCCAAGCGCGAGGTCGAGCAGCAGGTCGAGGGGCTCGGCTCGAACCTGCTCGTGGTGGTGCCCGGCCGGCTCGACTTCGGTGCCGCGCCAGCGGTGTCCCGGCTCGACCTGTCGGACGTCGACGCGGTCTCCCGGGTGGTCGGTGACGCCGGTCAGGTCACCGCGACGGTCGCCTCCGGCGAGACGGTACGAGTCGGCACCCACTCCGCGTTCAGCACCGTGCAGGGCGTACTGGAGACCACCCAGCAGGTTTTCGTCCGTGACCTCGACCGGGGCGCCTACCTCGGATCGTCCGATGTGGACACCGCGCGCCGGGTGGCGGTGCTCGGGTCGCGGGTGGCCGGCATGCTCTTCGGCGACCGGGACCCGGTGGGCCAGCAGGTCTCGATCGCATCGGTGCGGTTCCGGGTGATCGGGACCTTCGCACCGCTCGGACAGAGTCTCGGCGTGGACCGGGACGACGAGGTGCACATACCGATCACCGCCGCGCACCGGCTCTACGGTACGACGCGGATCGACGGGATCGCGGTGAAAGCGCCGGACCGGGAGCAGATCAGGGAGCTGGGCAACCGGATCGTGGGTGAGTTGACCGCCCGGCACCCGGACACCGAGTTCAGTGCGGTCACCCAGGAGCAGATCCTCGGCGTACTCGGCGACATCCTCGGGGTACTGACCGGGGTGCTGACCGCGATCGCGGGCATCTCGCTGCTGGTCGGCGGGGTCGGCGTCTCCAACATCATGCTCGTCTCGGTACGCGAGCGGACCCGGGAGATCGGCCTGCGCAAGGCGGTCGGCGCCCGGCCCAGGGACATCGGTCTGCAGTTCCTGCTGGAGGCGGTGCTGCTGACCGCGCTCGGCGGGGTGACCGGGATGGGACTCGGCATCGGCGGGGCGTTGCTGGTGGCCGGACTCACCCCGGTGCCGGCCACGGTCACCGGCTGGTCGCTGGTGCTGGCCTTCGGGGTCTCGGCGGTGGTCGGCATCGTCTTCGGGGTGCTGCCGGCCCGGCGTGCCGGACGGCTGGATCCGGTGATCGCCCTGCGGGCGGAATGATTCTGTCCCCTACCGGGTGGAATATGCCTGCTCGGCGCGGTGTGGCAGCTTGACTACCTATGATCAACAGCGTGAAGGGATCGCGCAGGTCACAGCCGTCCCGCTACCGTACTGGTAACACGCGCGTTGCTCGCCGTGGCGCGGGAGCAGCCCGCCCGGGGGCACGCGCCGGGGAATGGAATGGGTCGGTGAGCCATGACGGGATCACCACAGTCCGACGCTCGGTTGTCGGAGGTCAGGTTCCTGACCGTCGCCGAGGTGGCGACTCTGATGCGGGTTTCCAAGATGACCGTCTACCGGCTCGTGCACTCCGGTGAACTCACCGCGGTGCGGGTCGGCCGGTCGTTCCGGGTGCCGGAGCACGCGGTGCACGAGTACCTGCGCGGGGCGTTTCAAGAAACGGCCTGATCCCGCCCGCGGCGCCCTCCGGCGCCGGGGCGGCGCAGGCCGGGGTGGTCGTGGCCGGGGCCGTGACGGCTGTGCATGGGGCCGCGTTGGGCCTGTGCAGGGGCGACGGCTACCCTGGACCGCGACCGTGATCCCACCTTGGTGCGTCCAACACCCACCAGCCGGGTCCGGTCCGTTGTCCAGTTCGGTTCCCGGAGCCATCCGACGATGGCTTCCGGGCCGACCCGCACGTTGCATCGGAAGGGCTGTCGTATGGGCTCGGTGGTCAAGAAGCGCCGCAAGCGCATGGCTAAGAAGAAGCACCGCAAGCTGCTGCGTAAGACCCGCGTCCAGCGTCGCAAGCTCGGCAAGTGACCTGGGCCGGGCGTTTGCCCGGCTCAAGGCGCCACTTGCCACCCGTCGACCCTCGGAGGCACCCGTGACACGGTCGCGGTGGTCCGGGCCGTTACGCCCGTACCCGCTGACGAGGAGCGTGGGATGACCCCCGGCCGCACCTCAGGTGCACCGGGGGTTGTCGTGGTAACCGGGGTCAGTCGCTACCTCGGTGCCCACGTCGCGGCCCGCCTAGCCGCCGACCCCCGGATCGAGCGGGTGGTCGGCCTGGACGCCGCCGACCCGTCCACCGAACTCGCCCCCCTGCTCGACGGGGTCGACCGGGTACGGGCCGACGCCGCGTCGGTCGGCACGGTGATCGACGACCTGGCCGCCGACTCGGTGGTCCACCTCGCGTTGGTGACCGCCCCCGACCAGCAGCACGGTGGGCGGGCGGCGATGAAGGAACAGAACGTCATCGGCACCATGCAGCTCCTCGCCGCCTGCCAACGAGCGCCCCGGCTGCGCCGGTTGGTGGTCCGTTCCTCCACCGCCGCCTACGGGGCGTCGTTCCGTGACCCGGCGGTCTTCACCGAGGAGACCGAGCCGCACGCCGTACCGCGCGGCGGATTCGCCCGCGACATCCTGGACATCGAGGGCTACGTCCGCGGCTTCCGCCGCCGCCGGCCCGACGTCACCGCCACGGTGTTGCGCTTCGCCCCGTTCATCGGCTCCACCGCCGACACGACGCTGACCCGCTACTTCGCCCAGCGGGTCGTACCGACGGTGCTGGGGCGGGACCCGCGACTGCAGTTCCTGCACATCGAGGACGCGCTCGAAGTGCTGTACCGGTCGGTCACCGAGGAGCACGGCGGGACGTACAACGTCGCGGGTCCGGGCGTACTCGCCCTGTCCCAGGCGATCAGGCGCTCCGGGCGGGTCGCCGTACCGGTGCTCGAACCCGGCCTGTCCGGGGCGGCCGGGATCGCCCGTACCCTCGGTTTCGGGCGCTACGGCCTGGACCAGGTCGATCTTTTCGTGCACGGCCGGGTCGTCGACACCACCCGGCTCACCACCGAGTACGGCTTCACCCCGCGCTCGACCGCCGCCGCGTTCGACGACTTCGTCGGCGGACACACCGACCGTACGGTGGTCCGGCCCGACCAACTCGCCAGCGCCGAGCGGGCGATCCTGGACGGCATCCGCCAGGTACGTGCCGCGGTGGCCGACCCCGCGGACCGGCAGACACCGGTGGGTGACCGTTGACAAGCGAGAACGGGCGCTCGCCCGCGCCGGAGCCGATCGGGCCCTCGGTGCCGGACCAGCCGGGCGACGTCTGGGACCGCCGGGTCGCCTCCGGGCTGGCGTTCCTCCGCCGCCGACTCACCGGCCAGTACGAGATCGACGAGTTCGGCTTCGACCCCGAGCTGACCGACCGGGTGTTCCATCCGCTGCTGCGTCAGCTCTACCGGGAGTGGTTCCGTACCGAGGTCACCGGGGTGGAGAACCTGCCGGTCGACGGCGCGGGGCTGGTGGTGGGCAACCACTCCGGCACCGTCGCGCTGGACGCGCTGATCCTCTCCGCGGTGCTGCACGACCGGCACCCCGCCCACCGCTACCTGCGCCTGCTCGGCGCCGACATCGTGTTCCGGATGCCGGGCGTCTCCGAACTGGCCCGCAAGACCGGCGGCACCATGGCGTGCAACCCGGACGCGGAACGGCTGCTGGGCCGCGGTGAGCTGGTCGGGGTGTTTCCCGAGGGCTTCAAGGGCGTCGGCAAGCTCTACGCCGACCGCTACAAGCTGCAGCGGTTCGGTCGGGGCGGGTTCGTCTCGGCGGCACTGCGTACCGGCACCCCGATCATCCCGGTGGCGATCGTCGGGGCCGAGGAGACGTACCCGATGCTCGCCGACGTCAAGCCGCTGGCCCGGCTGCTCAAGCTGCCGTACTTTCCGCTGACGCCGACCTTCCCGTGGCTCGGGCCGCTGGGTCTGGTGCCGCTGCCGAGCAAGTGGCTGATCGAGTTCTGCCCACCGATCTCGACCGAGGGCATGGCCGACCAGGCCGACGACCCGCTGGTCGTGTTCAACCTCGCCGACCAGGTACGCGAGACCATCCAGCAGACGCTGCACCAGTTGTTGGAACGCCGCCCGGACCCGTTCGGCCCCTGACCTCCGGCCCTACTCCAGGGTGCGCAGGTCCAGCGTGTGCCAGGTGGTGATGTCGCTGCCCCCGGTCGACCACCAGAGAATGCCGTCGCGGCAGAGCACCAGGCCGGTGCGGTCGCTCACCACCACGGTCCGCTTCTCGCGTACGTCGTACAGCAGCAACTGCTGGTTGTCGGTCGCGGTGCGCTGGGCGTCGGCCAGGGAGACCACCTCGAACCGGTCGAGCACCGCGACGTCGATCACCGCGGCGGTCGCCACCCCACCGGCCACCTGCCGCCGGTCCGTGCCGTCGGGGCGCATCAGCTCGATCCGTCCCGGACCGTCGGCGGCGAGCACCAGCACCCGGCACCAGGTCGGACTGCAGGTGACCAGTTCGGAGCCGGTGGCGTCGACCTCGATCACCTTGCGTTGTTCGAGGTTGCGCAACTGCACCGGCCCGCTCGTCCCGGTGCCGGCGCTGGCCAGCCACGGGTACGCGGAAACCGACCATGCGCCCGGTTCGGTACGGACGGACACCGCTCCGCCGGTCAGCGCCACCGAACGGATCTCGGTCGCCGTCTCCTCGCCAGGGGCGACCGACGCCCAGTAGAGCCGGCCGGAGTTGATCACCATGTCGTACTGGGAGTTGAAGAAGACCACGTCGCCGGTGTCCGCGGTGAGCCGACGGGCCGGCTGGGCGGTGGCCAGGTTCGTCGCCCACAGCTCGGTACGCCCGTGACCGTCCTCCCCGGACACCGACTCGGCCCAGGCGAACTCGTCGCCGTCGCGGGCGAATCCGGCGTACAGCGGGCCGTCCGCGATCGGCAGCCGGCGCAGCTCGCGGACCGTGCCGTCGGCGGCCCGGAGCACCAGCCGCAGGTGGGTACCCTCCGGGCTGGGCGCGGTGCCGACCGAGACCCGCGCGTCGAGGAAGAAGACCGGGCTGTACGCCGGCCCGTCGGACAGCGCGGCCGGGATCTCCACCGGTCGGGCGTCCGGCCACACCTGTTCGATCGTGCGCACCTGTGCACCGGGCGCGGGGTCCGGGTCGTCGGTGGGCAGGGCGAGCAGCACCCCGCCCGCGGCCAGTGCCGCCACCAGCCCGACCAGCCCACTGCGCCGGTGTCGCCTCGACGGTTCGCCGACCGGTCCGCTGATCGGCTCGGTGGTGGTGGGGGTGGCCGTGTCGGTGGCCGGTTGCGCGGTCATCGGCCCTGCTTGCGGCGACGTACCGCGAGCCCGGCGGTCACCGCGCCGGCCAGCAGGCCCGCGGCCACCGTCGACGGTACGGCGATCCTGGCCGCCTTCCGACCGGTACGGAAGTCGCGCACCTCCCAGCCGCGCATCCGCGAGGCTCGGCGGAGGTTGTTGTCCGGGTTGATCGCGACCGCCCGGCCGACCGTGCAGAGCATCGGCAGGTCGTTGGAGGAGTCGCTGTACGCGACACAGCGCGCCAGGTCGAGCTGCTCCACCGCGGCGAGCTGGCACACCGCGTCGGCCTTCGCCGGGCCGTGCATCAGGTCCCCGACCAGCCGCCCGGTGTACGCGCCATCGTGGATCTCGGCCACCGTACCGATCGCGCCGGTGAGGCCGAGCCGCGCCGCGATCACCCGACCGATCTCCACCGGTGCGGCGCTGACCAGCCAGACCCGCTGGCCGGCGTCGAGGTGCAGTTGGGCCAGGGCTCGGGTGCCGGCCCAGATCCGGGGCGCCATCAGCTCGTCGAAGATCTCCTCGGTGAGCCGCTCGACATCCTCGACCCGCCACCCCTCGACGAAGGCGAGCGCGGCCTCCTTGGCGTGCGACATGTCGCCCGCGTGTTCGGTCGCGAGCAGCCGGAACCGTAACTGCTGCCAGGCGAATCGGGCCAGGTCACCGGTGGTGAAGTATTTGCGCGCGGCCAGCCCGCGGGCGAACCAGTAGATGGAGGCGCCCTGCATCATCGTGTTGTCCACGTCGAAGAAGGCGGCGGCGCCGTGATCGGGGGGCGCCGCCCGGGCGGCCTCGGTTTCCGTCGCTGCCCAGCCGGCGGTGTGACCGTGCGCGTCCGTACTGACGGTCACCTTTCGGATCCGGGCCACGCGGACCTCCTCCGCTCGATGGTGCGTCCCGTGCCTCCAGCGAGCCTAGTCGGGACCGGCGCGGCGGAGCGGCGTCTACTCGTGGCCCGAGCCCGGTGACACGGCAGAGTGTTCGGACGGTTGCCGTCGGTGTTCGGAACGACGACGTACACGCTGTGGGGTCCGGACCAGAAGGCCCGGACCCCACAGCGGTTGCTTGACGTGCCCGCGGGCGTACCGTCACTCGGCGGGACGGCCGTCGACCGGCGTCGTGCTGTCGAACACCGGCTTCTTGGCGTTCGGCCCGAGTTCCAGCTGCCGGTCCGGGGTGGCGCTCGGCACGACCTCCGGCTCGGCCGACGGCTCCGGGCGTGGTGTGCTCGGGGGCCGGGGAGTGCTGGGGCGATTGTCCTGCGGTGAATTCTGCTGCGCCCCGGCGGAGCCGCGGCTGGTGCCGCAGGCGCGGGGCAACGGACCGAGGCTGTCGATCCTGGCGGCCGGGTCCGCGCCGCACTGCAACGCCGCACGCAGCAGGTCGGCGCGCTTGCCGATCGAGTCGAGCAGGGTGAGCGAGTCACCCACCCGCTGGCTGTCGGCTGCGGTCGCCCCGCCCAGCAGCCCGGTGATCTGCCGGCGCTGGCCGGTCAGGAACTTGCCGATCGCGTCCAGCGCGGCGGCGTCGCGGCGCTGCGCGGCGGAGGTGTTCAGCAGCTTGATGCCCTGGCGGGTGTCGTCGTCCATGTCGTCCAGGACGGCCGCGAAGCCGGCCTCGTCGCCCTGGACCGCCACCGCCTCGGCGAGCCGGGTCTGGGCGAAGTCGAGGAAGAGTTGCCCCCGGCTCAGGTCCGAACTGGCCAGTGCGAGCTGGGCCCGTTCGGTGGACCGCTTGACGCCGTACAGCGCGTCGCCGGGCAGGGCGTTCTCACTGGCCGCGGACATGCCGGAAACCGCGATCGCGCCGACGGCCACGCCGACGATGACCGAGCCCCGGACCCGTGCCCGGCTTCGCTGACCGCTGCGCACGGGACTGCGCCCGGCGCGCCGGGCACGCTTCTCGGCGCTCGGATCCGTGGCTGCCGCCGCGTCGATCGCCGCCTGCTCGGCGGCGGCCATCAGCATCAGGCGCAACCCGGTACGGAACTCCGGGTCGACCTCGGCATCGACGGACTGCTGTGCGCCACGCATCCGCTGTCCGACCGTCACCAGTTCGGTAAGGTCGTCGTCGGCGCGGGAACGGATGTGGTGTCGACGGCCACCGTTGGCTTCGTCGAGGAGTTGCGCGAAGCGCTCGGCGCGCCAGCGGCGGAACAGGTCGAGATTCACCGCGGGCACCTCCCTTCGCTGGTCACGGCCGTACGGGCGGCATCGTCGCCGACCGTGCGACGGCGGCTTGGGATCCGGGCCGCGCGGCCGTGGCCGATCAGTCGGCCGGACCGACGGGCCGGCGGTCTGCCTGGGCAACCGCCCGTCGCATCGGGACAAACGGCCGGTAAGCCTGCCCGGTTACGGGCCGTTCGGTCGCAGTATCACGATGAGTGATCGGTGTTGCCGCGTCTGAGTATCCCGGATTCACCGGACTCACGGTTGGAACCCGTCCGGGAGCAGCCGGGCCAGGGCCCGTACGGCGCGGTACTGGAGGGCCTTGATCGCGCCCTCGTTCTTGCCCATCGTCTGCGCCGTCTCGGCTACGGAGAAGCCCTGTAGGAACCGGAGCACGATGCATTCCTGCTGCTCGGGGTTGAGTTGTTTCACCGCGCCGAGCAGCGCCATGTTGGTGATGTGCTCGACGACCGCGGCCTCCGGGCTCCCTTCCGGACCCCGATCCTCACGATCCGCATCTAACACATCACCCGTAGTAACTTCGAGTCGGTACCGGCCGGACTTGAAATGGTCGGCGACCAGGTTCCGGGCGATCGTCACCAGCCAGGCGCCGAGATCGCGCCCCTGCCAGGTGAAGCTGCCGATGCGTTTGAGCGCACGCAGGAAGGTGTCCGAGGTCAGGTCCTCGGCGAGCTGCCGGTTGCCGACCCGGAAGTAGACGAACCGGAAGACGGTGTCCACGTACCGGTCGTAGATCAGACCGAACGCCTCGGACTCGCCCTGCTGGGCCCGCTCGATCAGCTTCCACACCTCGGTGGCCGGATCCGACGGATCCGGGCGGTCCGGGTAGCCGGTCGGTGGTGGGCCCGCTGGTGCCGGGGCCGGGTCGACGGCGGGGACGACCGGCAGGATGGCGGTCTCGGTCTCCGGTGCGTCCGGCCGAGGCCCCGTCTGTCCGGGGCCGGGTTGGGCGGGCATCGGTGGCCGGGTCGGGCTGGTCACCCGACCGCTGATCGGGCGCGCGTTGCTGCCTGGCGGGGTGTGCCGCGACGGCGTCTCGTTCGGATGCGGTCGGTTCCGGACCCGTTTGGGACTGCCTTCGCCGCGTACGGCCAGGCTCAGCATGTCGTCCATGGAGATCCGCAGCATGGTGAGGCCCTGGTTCAGGGCTGCGCGGGCGGATTGAACTTCGCGGCGACGAGCTGCGTCCGCGTATCCGTAAGTGCTCACAGGCCCTCCCCGAGCCGGTACGCCAGCGGGGCCGGTCGCCACGATCTCGCGGCGACGATGCCGCGAACCAGGCCTGGACCGGCACGATCCACCAGACCGAGGGCAGACTGCCCCGGTTGGCGGCACGCATCCATGAGGTGCTGGTGCAGTGCAGTTACAGGCACGGCGGCCTCCTCGGGCTGAGGGGTGTCGACTCACAGCAAAAGGGGTGAGCCGACCCGAGTGATGATAGGGCCAACGTCACCCACGCGTGGCGAGTCCGTTACACAGAGCCAAAGTATTTCCCAGATTCGCCCAACTGGGGCGGACGAATTGTGCGTTGTCGGATCCTCGACAGTCGGCTCATCCGGCCCGTGAGCTGCAAAAACACCGCAACACGCCGAGAAGCGGCACGGTTTGGCGTGCCGCCGGCATAAGTGCTAACGGTGACGGTCGGTCCCGTTCGTGATATTTCCACGCGGGGACACGGTCTCGTGGACGGTACCGTGACCCACCGGGGAAGTCGAGAGGCAGTCGGTCATCGATGCGCGGGAGCGGTCCGGCCGGTCCTGTGCCAGACTGCTGGGATCCGCGCCGGACCTGGGAGAACGCCATGGCGAGCGAGCCGAGACTGACCCTGATCACCCGCCCCGGGTGTCATTTGTGCGAGGTGGCCAAGGAGGCGGTCGACCGGGTGGTGGCCAGCACCGGCGACCGTTGGGCCGAGGTCGACATCACCACCGACCTGGAACTCGAACGCGAGTACGGCGACCGCGTGCCGGTGATCCTGCTCGACGGCAAGGAACACGGTTACTGGCGGGTGGAAGAGCCCCGCCTCCTGCGCGCGCTTACCCAGCCCTCCTAGCCCGCCCTCCGTCCCCGGATCGGGGGCGGGCTCGGCACCGGGGGCCCCGCGGGCTCGGCACCATGGGTGCGTCGCGGCCGAGTTATTGTGCTGCGATGGGATCGGCTCGTAGGCACCTGGTTTGGGACTGGAACGGAACGCTGCTCAACGACCTCAGTCTGGTTGTCGCCTCGACGAACGTCGTGTTCGCCAGCGTCGGTGGACCGGTGGTCACGGCCGAGGAGCACCGGCTCGGGTTCCGCCGCCCGATCTCCGAGTACTACGCCGACGTGCTGGGCCGGGCGGTGGATACCGACGCGTTCGGCTCGCTCGACAAGATCTTCCATGACGCGTACCGGACCGGGTTGACCACCTGTGCGCTGGCCGACGATGCCACGACTGCGATGCGGTCCTGGACCGGCACCCAGTCGCTGCTGTCCATGTGGTTCCACGAGGAACTGGTCCCCGCCGTCGAGACGTACGGCCTGACCGCGATGTTCGACCGGATCGACGGCCTGCGGGGCACCGTCGGCGGCGACCACAAGGCCGACCATCTCGCACGTCACCTGGACGAACTCGGCATCGACGGCTCGTCGGTGGTGCTCATCGGCGACTCCATCGACGACGCCGACGCCGCCGACTCGGTCGGCGCCAGAAGCGTGCTCTACACCGGAGGCTTCACCGACCCCGCCCGCCTACGCGCCTCCGGCCGCCCGGTAGCCGACACCCTCACCGAAGCGGTCCACCTAGCCGCGAAGGTAGGCGAGGACGGCTAGGACTCGGCGGTGTTGTTCCTCGTCGGGGGGTAGGCGGAGCTTGGTGAAGATGTTTCGGACGTGCTTTTCGACCGCGCCGTCGCTGACCACCAGGGCGCGGGCGATGGCGGTGTTGGAACGGCCCTCGGCCATCAGGCCGAGCACCTCGCGCTCCCGCGGGGTCAACTCGCGCAGCGGGTCGTCGCGGCGACGGCGGACCAGCAGCTGGCCGACCACCTCCGGATCCAGCACGGTGCCACCGGCGGCGACCCGGCGCAGCGCGTCGAGGAACTCGTCGATCGCGGCCACCCGGTCCTTGAGCAGGTAGCCGATCCCGCCGCCGGCACCGGGTCCGGGGTTGACCGTGGCGAGCAGGTCGTCGGCGTACGAGACCTCGACGTACTGGGAGAGGACCAGGATCGGGGCGCGGGGGACCAGCCGCCGGGCTTCCACCGCCGCGCGGAGACCTTCGTCGGTGTGACTCGGCGGCATCCGTACGTCGACGATCGACACGTCGGGCAGGTGGGCAACCACCGCCTCGACCAGGGCGGTGCCGTCCCCGACCGCGGCGACCACCTCGTGGCCGTGCTCGGTCAGCAGTCGGGCCAGCCCCTCTCGGAGCAGGAACGCGTCGTCGGCGATCACTACACGCATGGCTCGGTTGTCTACCACGTTGTCGTCCGTCACGGCTTCACCGGCTCTGATCGTGATGGTGGTTTCGCTCGGCACGAGGGCTTGCGGTGCGGCCTCGGCGGGGAGGCTCGGTACGGGGGCCTGCGGCGCAAGCTCGGCGGGGAGGCTCAGCACGGGAGCTCGGCGCGGATCTCGGTCGGGCCGCCGGTCGGGCTGATCACGGTCAGGGTGCCGCCGGTGGCGCGTACGCGGTCGGCGATGCCGGCCAGCCCGTGACCCTTGGAGAGGTGGGCACCGCCCTCGCCGTCGTCGATCACCGCTATGTGCAACTGGCGGTCGGCGCGGGTGACGGTGAGCCAGCACTCGGTGGCCCGGCTGTGCTTGGCGACGTTGGTCAGGGCTTCGGCCACCACGAAGTAGGCGGCGTTCTCGACCGCCGGGTCGAGCCGGCCGGTGGGCGTACCGAGTTGCGGGTCGACGGTGAGCTCGACCGGGATCAGCCCCCGACCGGCCAGCGCGGCGAGCGCGCTGGGCAGGCCGCGGTCGACCAGGATCGGTGGCGCGATGCCACGGGAGAGCGCCCGCAGTTCGGCGAGGGTGTCCCGGGTCTGGGTCAGCGCCTCGTCGAGGGTGCGCCGGGCCGCCTCCGGGTCGGTGGCGAGTTGGTGCTGGGCACGGCTGATGTCCATGGCGAGCCGGACCAGGCGTTGCTGGGGGCCGTCGTGGATATCGCGTTCGAGCCGGCGCAGGGCGCTGGCCTCGGCGGAGACCGCGGCCCGCTTCTGTTCCTCCAGCACGGTGATCCGGTTGCGCATCTCGGCGACCCCGGTGAGCAGGGCCCGGCCGAAGCTTGCCTGGAGCAGTGCGCAGCCGCGGACCACGATCGGGAGGGTGATCAGGAAGAAGACACCGAAGGCGCTGTTCAGCCCGATCCGGGCGCCGGCCGAGTCGCCGAGGCCGAGCAGCTCGTTCAGACCCTCGTTGCCGTCGCCCTGCGGCAGGGTCCAGTCGTACGCCCAGTAGAGGGAGCCGCCGACGGCACCGGCCCACCATGCGACGGTGACGACGAAGGTGGCCGCGGCGACGATCAGTTTGACGCAGCCGTGCGCCAGGTCGAGCCAGGACTGGCCGTCGGCGATCGGTACGAAGATCCGCCGCCAGGCGTTGGCCTCGGGTTCGGGGCTGCGGTACTGGGGCCGGATCCGGGGCTGGTGCAGTACGGCGGGCAGGCGTCGCCGTTCGAGGTCGGCCCAGGCACGGGCGAGGTAGAGCGTGCCGGCGAGGATCGGGAGTCCGATCACCGTCACCATCAGGCCCACGCCCAGGGCCAGGCCGATGATCAATACGATGAAACTGGCCAGCGCGAGTGGGAACCCGAGCAACACGTACACCGAGTCGACGCCGAGTTGGCGCAGAATCGTGGACGGGGCCGGTTCGGCGTTGGCGGTGACGGTGGTCATGTCCTCCACGCTAGGCAACCGGGCGACCGGTCCATATCCCGTCGGCCTGCCTATTTCCGGTAGGGCTGGCCTCACCTGCGCCGGTCCTCGC
The DNA here is from genome assembly GCF_040676775.1 of Micromonospora sp. NPDC049523. Lineage (NCBI taxonomy): Bacteria > Bacillati > Actinomycetota > Actinomycetes > Micromonosporales > Micromonosporaceae > Micromonospora > Micromonospora sp. NPDC049523. The sequence continues at coordinate 41,408 of NZ_JBFAPP010000033.1, forward strand.
AGACCCACGTTAGCTGGTCGAGTTGGCGAGAATAGTCGGAATTGAGCAATAATCGATATGGCGGAACCGAACCGCCCTGAAGCCGATCTTGTGAATGGAGTTCCTGGTGAAGCCGTGTCGCGGGGCTTCAAGATCGCGATTTGTGCACGTCTTCACAAGCGCCTACTCTGTTACTCCGACGAGCCCTGCTAGCACAGCCGGTCACAGCGGTCGCAAGCGGGAGCCCTGTAATGGCCCGCCACTCCGGCTGGTCGAGGATCGCACCGCACGGAGTCACATGAGTCAGCACCGCCCCGCAGGCGCGTCCGGGCGCGCCGGTGCCGTTCCAGCGCTTCCGGATCTCCCTGAGGCGACGGTCGCCCGGCTCCCCGAATACCTGCGTGCACTGCACAATCTCGCCGAAGCCGGTGACGACACCGTCTCCAGCGAGGGGCTGGCAGCCGCCGCCGGGGTGAACTCGGCGAAGCTCCGTAAGGATCTCTCGCACCTCGGCTCGTACGGCACGCGGGGGGTCGGTTACGACGTCGCCCTCCTGATCGACCAGATCGAGTACGTGCTCGGCCTCACCCAGCGGCGCGCGGTCGCGCTGGTCGGCGTGGGTAATCTCGGTCACGCGCTGGCCGGTTACGCCGGCTTCGCCAGCCGCGGTTTCCGGATCGCCGCCCTCTTCGACGCGGACCCGGCCCGGGTGGGTGAGGAGATCAACGGGCTGACCGTCCGGCACATCGACGACCTGCCGCTGACCGCGGCCGAAGAGGCGATCGCGATCGGGGTGATCGCCACCCCCGCCTCCGCCGCGCAGCGCGTCGCCGACCTGCTGGTGGCCGCCGGTGTGACCAGCATCCTCAACTTCGCGCCCTGTGTGCTCGGGGTGCCGGAGGGGGTGGACGTGCGCAAGGTCGACCTCGCGATCGAGTTGCAGATCCTTTCCTTCCACGAACATCGCAAGGCATCGTTGACCGCGTTGCCCGGTGGCCGGGCCGAGACCGATCCAGATCTCGCCGCCACCGGCACCGAGGACGTCACCGCCAGCGCCACCGGCACCGGCACCAAGGAACCCGCCCCGCCGGGCCGTCCCCGCTCGACCCGTACGGAGGTGGTCGGCTCGTGAACCTGCTCGTCGTCGGCGCGTCCTACCGCACCGCCCCGGTCGCCACGCTGGAGCGGCTCTCGGTCTCCACGGCCGACCTGCCCCGGATCCTCGACCGGCTGCTCGCCCAGACCTACATCGGCGAGGCCGTGGTGGTCTCGACCTGCAACCGGGTCGAGATCTACGCCGCGGTCTCCGGTTTCCACGGCGGTCTCGGCGACGTCTGCGAGGTGCTCGCCACCGAGGCGGGCTGCTCGCCCGCGGACCTGGCCAACCACCTCTACGTGCACTACGACGAGGCCGCGGTCGAGCACGTGTTCCGGGTGGCCACCGGGCTGGACTCGATGGTCGTCGGCGAGGCGCAGATCCTGGGCCAGCTCCGGGACGCCTACCACGTGGCGACCGAGGCGGACGCGACCGGCCGGCAGCTGCACGAGTTGATGCAGCAGGCGCTGCGGGTCGGCAAGCGGGCCCATGCCGAGACCGGCATCGACCAGGCGGGCCAGAGCGTGGTCACCGCCGCGTTGGAGATCGCCGCCAACCGGTTCGACGGGTCGTTGTCCGGCCGGCCGGCGCTGGTGATCGGCGCGGGTGCGATGGGTGCCCTGGCCGTGGCGACGCTGACCCGGATCGGGCTCGGGTCGATCGCGGTCACCAACCGGGGCGCGGACCGGGCGTCGCGGCTGGCCGAGGCGTACGGCGCGACCGCCGTACCCTTCGATGATCTTACCGTAGCCCTGTCCACTGTGGACATCGTAGTCACCGCCACCGCGGCGATCGAGCCGGTGCTCACCCGCGAGACGGTCGGCGCCGCGCTGGCCCGACGGGCCGCGAACGGGTCGTCCACCCCGCTGGTCCTGCTCGACCTCGCCGTACCCCGCGATGTCGACGCGGCCGTGGCCGAGCTGCCCGGCGTACTCGTGGTGGACATCGACCGGCTCGCGGCCGACCTCGCCGACGGACCCGTCGCCGCCGACGCCGCCGCGGTCGCCGACATCGTCACCAGCGAGGTGGCCGCCTTCCTCACCTGGCTGCGCGGCGCCGAGGTGGTGCCGACCGTGGCCGCCCTGCGCGCCCGCGCCGACGAGGTGGTCACCGCCGAGCTGCGCCGGCTCGCCCAGCGTCGCCCCGACCTCACCGACGACCAGCGGGCCGACGTGGCGCACACCGTGCACCGGGTGGTGCAGCGGCTGCTGCACTCGCCGACCGTGCGGGTCCGCCAGCTCGCCGCCGAGCCCGGCGGCGACCAGTACACCGCGCTGCTGCGCGAACTCTTCGACCTCGAGGTGCCGAACACCGCGCCGGTCGACACCGTCCCCGACATCGCTTCCCGGGTGTCGCTGCCAGCTCCCGGAGGTGACCGATGACCGCTCTACGCCTGGGTACCCGGGGCAGCGCCCTGGCCATGGCCCAGTCCGGCATGGTCGCCGACGCGGTCCGGGCCGCCACCGGCCGGGAGGTCGAACTGGTCGAGGTGGTCACCGCCGGTGACCGTTCCTCCGCCCCGGTGCAGCGGCTCGGCGTCGGCGTCTTCGTCTCGGCACTGCGCGACGCGCTGCTCGCGCGGGAGATCGACTTCGCCGTGCACTCGTACAAGGACCTGCCCACCGCGCCCGAGGAGGGCCTGTACATCGCGGCCGTACCCGAGCGCGAGGACCCGCGCGACGCGCTCGTCGCCCGGGACGGTCGCACCCTGGCCGAGTTGCCGCCCGGCGCGACCATCGGCACCGGCGCGCTGCGCCGGATCGCCCAACTGCACGCGCTCGGACTCCAGTTCGAGATCACCCCGATCCGCGGCAACGTCGACACCCGCGTCAAGCGTGTGCTCGGCCCGGACGCGGACCTTGACGCGGTGGTGCTCGCCCGTGCCGGACTGACCCGGCTCGGCCGTACCGCCGAGATCACCGAGACGCTCGATCCGATGCTGATGTTGCCCGCACCCGCCCAGGGTGCCCTCGCGGTCGAGTGCCGCGGCGACGACCAGGACCTGATCGAACTGCTCGCCCTGCTCGACCACGCGCCGACCCGGGCCGCGATCACCGCGGAACGGGCGTTGCTGGCCACCCTGGAGGCCGGCTGTAGCGCACCGGTCGCCGCATTCGCGGAACTCGCCGAGGGCGACGACGGCGATGAGATCTACCTGCGCGGGGCGGTGATCAGTCCGGACGGGGCCCGTGACCTCCGGCTGTCCCGCACCGGTACGCCCGCCGACGCCGAGGAGATCGGTAAGGCGCTCGCCGCCGAACTCCTCGACCGCGGCGCCGACTCGATCCTCGGTACGCCTTCGCACCCCGGCGCGAGGACCCAGCATTTTGGAGCACAGCCATGATCCGCACCCGTAAGCCCGCAGGCCACATCGCGTTCGTCGGGGCAGGCCCCGGCGACCCCGGCCTGCTGACCCGCCGGGCGCACGACGCGCTGGTCGAGGCGGACCAGGTCATCTTCGACCGGGGCGTTCCCGAGTCGCTGCTCGATGTCCTGCGCGCCGAGGCCAAGGAGGACGCCCAGTTCAGCCCGGCCGAGGGCGCCCCCGGCGATGTCGCCAAGGTACTGATCTCCGCGGCCCGTTCCGGGCTGTCGGCGGTGCACCTCGTCGCCGGTGACCCGTTCGGCCACGACTCGGTGGTCAAGGAGGTGCAGGCGGTCGTCCGTACCGCGGTGCACTTCGAGGTGGTCCCGGGCATCGGCCAGGCCGAGGGCGTGGCCAGCTACGCCGGGGTTCCGCTGCCGGGCGTACGCACCGCCGCCGACGTCGACGACGTCACCGCGCTGGACTTCGAGGCGCTCGCCGCCGCGGTCAACCGTGGTTCGCTCGCGCTCGCCGTGGACGCCGGTGACCTCGCCGCGGTCCGCGACGGCCTGCTCGCGGTCGGCGTCGACGGCGCCACCCCGGTCGGGGTGACCGGCGACGGCACCGGCGAGACGCAGTACACCACCACCTCGACCGTGGACAGCTTCGTCGCCGCCGCGCTCGGTTTCACCGGCCGGGTCGTACTCACCCTGGGTGCCGGGGTCAGCCAGCGGGACAAGCTGAGCTGGTGGGAGAACCGCCCGCTGTACGGCTGGAAGGTGCTGGTGCCGCGGACCAAGGAGCAGGCCGGCGTGATGAGCGCCCGGCTGCGCGCGTACGGGGCCATCCCGTGCGAGGTGCCGACGATCGCGGTCGAGCCGCCCCGTACCCCCGCTCAGATGGAGCGGGCGGTCAAGGGCCTGGTCGACGGCAGGTACGCCTGGGTGATCTTCACCTCGGTCAACGCCGTACGCGCGGTCTGGGAGAAGTTCGCCGAGCACGGCCTGGACGCCCGCCACTTCGGTGGCGTCAAGATCGCCTGTATCGGCGAGGCCACCGCCGACGCGGTCCGCGCGTTCGGCATCCAGCCCGAGCTGGTGCCGGCCGGGGACCAGTCCTCGGAGGGCCTGCTGGCCGAGTTCTCCCCGCACGACGAGATCCTCGACCCGGTCGGCCGGGTGCTGCTGCCGCGCGCCGACATCGCGACCGAGACCCTCGCCGCCGGGCTGACCGAGCGGGGCTGGGAGGTCGACGACGTGACCGCCTACCGGACCGTCCGGGCGGCCCCGCCGCCGGCCGAGATCCGGGACGCGATCAAGTCCGGCGGCTTCGACGCGGTCCTGTTCACGTCCTCATCGACAGTGCGCAATTTAGTGGGTATCGCGGGCAAGCCGCACCCTCGTACGGTGGTCGCAGTGATCGGACCGAAGACGGCCGAGACGGCGACCGAGTTTGGCCTGCGGGTTGATGCCCAGCCGACCAACGCCTCGGTGCCCGACCTCGTCGAGGCACTCGCCTCGTACGCCGTCGAACTGCGCGAGAAGCTGGCGGCGATGCCGGCGAAGCAACGCCGTGGCTCGAAGGTGCAGGGGCCGACCGCGTTGCGGTTCCGCTGACCAACCGAGGAACGGTCGGGGCGACCAGTCGGGTCGCGCCGACCGGTCGTACAGGAGGGCTCATGTCGTACCCCGACATCCGGCCGCGACGGTTGCGGCGTACCCCGGCGATCCGCCGGCTGGTGAGCGAGACCCGGGTGGCGCCGGCCGAGCTGGTGCTGCCGATGTTCGTCAAGGAAGGCCTGGCCGAACCCCGGCCGATCGCGACCCTGCCGGGAGTGCTGCAACACTCCCGCGACTCGCTGCGCAAGGCGGCGGTCGAGGCGGTCCGGGCCGGGGTCGGCGGCATCATGCTGTTCGGGGTGCCGGCCACCCGCGACGAGCGGGGCTCCGGTGGGACCGACCCGGACGGCATTCTCAACGTGGCGCTGCGGGACCTCTCCGCCGAGCTGGGTGACAGCACGGTGCTGATGAGCGACCTGTGCCTGGACGAGTTCACCTCGCACGGGCACTGCGGCCTGCTCGCCCCGGACGGCAGCGTCGACAACGACGCGACGCTGGCCTCGTACGCCGAGATGGCCGTGGTGCAGGCGGCATCCGGCGCCCAGATGGTCGGGCCGTCCGGGATGATGGACGGCCAGGTCGGCGTGGTCCGCCGGGCCCTCGACGCGGCCGGCTACCAGGACACCTCGGTCCTGGCGTACGCGGTGAAGTACGCCTCGGCGTTCTTCGGCCCGTTCCGGGACGCGGTCGAGTCCGCGCTGCAGGGCGACCGGAAGAGCTACCAGCAGGACCCGGCGAACCTGCGGGAGTCCCTGCGCGAGGTGCAGCTCGACATCGCCGAGGGCGCCGATCTGGTGATGGTGAAGCCGGCGGGGCCCTACCTCGACGTGCTGGCCGCGGTCCGCGACTCGGTGGACGTGCCGGTCGCCGCCTACCAGGTCTCCGGCGAGTACGCGATGGTCGAGGCCGCCGCGGCGAACGGTTGGATCGACCGGGAGCGGGCGATCATGGAGTCGCTCACCTCGATCCGCCGGGCCGGGGCACAGGTCATCCTCACCTACTGGGCCGTCGAGGCGGCCAAGATGCTGCGCGAGAGCTACTGATCCTGCGCGGACCGGCCGGGGGCCGGCGCTACGGCGTGCCGACCCCGGAGGCGTCCAGCCGGTGCACCAGTTCGGCCACGTTCACGCCGTACTCACACCAGTCCCGTTCGGCCCGGAAACCCAGCTCCGCGTTGACTTTGATCATCGGCTCGTTGGCCTGCGCGTTCCAGGTCTGCACCTCGGCCAGGTCGGGCTCGGCCGTACGCAGCTCGAACAGCATCCGGGCCTTGATCGCCCGGTCGATGCCGTAACCGCGGTGGTCCTGGACCACGATCGTGTCGTACTGGTCGGCCCGAGTCGGATGCTGGGCCGGCACCACCACCTCGGTCAGGCCGGCCACCTCGCCGCTGCTCTCGTGCACGGCGAGCACGATGTACGGCTTCATGCCCCGACGGTGCAGGCAGCTCAGGCTGTCCTTCAGCCGTTGCGGGTCGTAGGAACTCGGCCGCAGGTCCAGGTCGCCGTCGTCGATGTCGCGGATCTCGGCCTTGGCCCGCGCGTACGCGACGAGCATGTCGTCCGGCGGTCCGCCCGGGTAGAACTCCAGCCGGTAGCCGCTGCCGATGCCCCGCGCCATCTCCTCCAGCGTCACCCAGTCCACCGTGGACAGGGGCAGCACGCTGCGGGTCTCGACGTACTCCCGGGCAAAGCCGAGCGCCTCGAAGAAGTGGATCGCCGGGGTGTCCCCGATGACCTCGACCCCGAGCGAGGAGAAGCCCTCCTGGTACGTCCGCCGGGCGGCCTTGGCCAGCAGTTCCCGTCCCAGCCCCCGCCGCCGCGCGTCCGGGTGCACGAGTACGTCGATCACACCGATGTCGCCGAGCAGCAGGACGTGAATGTGACCCATGATCCTGCCGGCCGTGCCGTCGGCGGCCGGTTCTTCCTGTGCGATCCAGGAAATCCGCCGTTCGCCCGGCATCACCTCGGCGAGATACTCCCGAAGTGAGCTGTTCCGCCATTGAGGATCTGCCGGAAGGTCCGCCGCGAAGGCCGCGTTGACAGTGTCCAGCAACGACTCGATCTCGGCGGACGACGCGGTCCGGGGATCCCACTCGCGCACCATCACGAGTACAGCTTGCCGCTAACCGCAGTCTGGCGAAAGTGGCCAATTCTTCAATGTACGTGGACCATTACGCTACGTCTAGACTACGCCCGGCTGTTGGCACCGTACTCGTTGGCCTTGTTGAACACGTCCTGAGCGTAAACCTGCAGGTTGTTGTAGGAGAGGATGGCGTTCCACCAGTCCTCGGGCACGGTGAGATTTCGGGTTCCCTTGCACAGATAGTTACCGGCTGCGAGGGCTGCGTCATCCAGGTCCTGCGGGTTCTTCACCCCGTCGTTGTCGGCGTCGACGCCGCTTTCCTGCCACGTGGTGGGGATGAACTGCATCGGGCCGACCGCCCGGTCGTACGTGACATCGCCGTCCAGCAGGCCGCGATCGGTGTCCACGATCCGCATTCGGTTTCCCTGGCCGTCCAACGGCTCACCGATGATCTTCGGTGTGGACGCTCCGTTCGCGTCGAGCTGTGCGCCGTTCGCGGTCCCGTGTCTCGACTCGACATAGCCGATGGCGGCCAATGTGGTCCAGGTGAGCTTGCAGGCCGGCTTGGTCTGCGCGAGTACGAGTTCGGCGTAGCCGTACGCCTGCATCGCCATCGGGGCCACCCCGGTCCGGGCGGAGGCCTGCTGGGCCCAACTGGTGAGGACCTCCGCCGGTCGGGCGGTCGGCGGCAGCGCGCCGGGCAGGCCGTTGGTCGGCTGCGGGCTGACCGGCAGGCCGGCGCCGTCGGTGGGTGCGAGCGAGCCGTCCGGCCCGATGGCCGGTGCGCTGAGGTCGGGGTTGGGGCCACTGGCGCCGCCGGCACGCGACGGCGGCACGTGCGAGGTCGCCGGGATCAGCACCCCGCCGGCCAGCCCGGCTGCCGCGATCAGCGCCAGGATGAACAGCGCGGGCAGGACGAGCCGTCCGCTGCCGCCGGTGGACCAGGTCCGGACCGCACGGGTGGTCGCGGCGGGGATCTGGCGGGGCGGTGGGAAGCGGCGTACGGCGTGCGCGAACGGCACCCGGATCCGTCGACGGCGGCCGGTCGCGCCCGCCGGGGTGGCGTCGCCGCCGGTCGCACCGTCCGGGCTCGGTGTGCTCGTGCCCGACTCGGTCGCGGTCTTCGTCCCCGGCTCACCGTCGGCCGCCCCGGCCTCGGTGGCCTTCGGGTCGGCGCTGTCATCGGCCTTCGGGTCGGCGCTCTCGCTGGCGGCCGGCTTTCCGCCGTCCGGTGCGGCGTCGCGCGGTGCGGTGGCGGCCTTCGGGTCGGCCGGGTCGGCGTCGGCGGCCAAGGAATCGACCGGTGGGGTCTCGGCCTCCGGGGCGGCGGGGTCAACCGCGGTCGGGGAGGCGGCCTTCGGGTCGGCCGGCTCGGGCGCGGCCTGCTCCGCGTCGGTCCGTCCGGCGTCGACCGCCGGGGTCGCAACGGTGCCTTTCGGCGACCGAGCGTCGGCTTCGCCGACTGCCGGCTCCGCAGCGGGAGTGGCGGCATCGGCCGGCTTCGCGGCGGTGGCTGCCGGGCGGACCGGATCCGGCGCCGCTCCCGAACTCGCGAGCGGTCCGTCGAGCAGTGGTACGGCCGGTCGCAGCGGCCGGACCGCCGAACTGTCCGCGCTGTCCGTCACCTGTTCTTCCCCGTCCGCCACGCGTCGAGTATTACCCATCCGGGGAAAATCGTCAGGTGCGGTCGTACCCTGTTGCCATGCCCCGGTATGAGTTCCGCTGCCGCGCCTGCGGTGACACGTTCGAGATGAATCGACCGATGGCCGAGGCGTCCGCGCCCGCGGCCTGCCCGCAGGGCCACGACGACACGGTGAAGCTGCTCTCCGCGGTGTCGGTGACCGGTCGCGGCGGTTCGGCGACGGGTGGCTCGACGGGGGCTGGTCCGTCCGGTGGCGGCGGCTGCTGTGGCGGCGCGTGCGGTTGCTGAGCGGTCGTCCGCTGCTCGCCCGCTCCACGGCCCTGCGGTAACTGTGCATAATGCCCGATGTGCCGTGAACGTCTAAATTGCTCAGGGAGCAGAGATTTAGTCGTTCTTCCATGGTCACGTAGCGGGTTGGCACCTTGGGGCGGTCATGCCCCGTCCGTTCCTACGATGCGCTGTGACGTCGAAGTGCGGCAGCATGAACGCGACTTCCAGGGGGCGGAGGTTCCACGCATGTCGGTACGGATCCACCTGCCGAGTGGGCTGGTGACTTTCATGTTCACCGACATCGAGGGCTCAACCCGGTTGGCCCAGATGCTCGGTTCGGGCTATCGCCCGGTGCTCAGTGAGCATCGACGGCTGCTCCGCTCCACGCTGGCCGCGAGCGACGGCACGGAGCTGTTCACCGAGGGCGACTCGTTCTTCATCGCGTTCGCCGACGCGGCCGCCGCGCTCGACGCCTGCCTGACCGCACAACGCGCGCTGGCCAGCCACGAATGGCCCACCCCCGAGGCCACCCCGCGGGTACGGATGGGACTGCACACCGGACACGCCGAGCCGCTCGCCGGTGAGTACGCCAGCGCCGAGGTGCACCGCGCGGCCCGGATCGCCGCGGCGGCGCACGGCGGGCAGGTGCTCTGCTCCGGCGCCACCGCTCGGCACGCGGCACCGCTGCCGCCCGGCGCCTCCCTGCTCGACCTGGGACTGCACCGGCTGCGCGGCTTCGACGACCGGGAACGCCTCTTCCAGTTGGTCGCCCCGGGCCTGGAGCGCCAGTTCCCCCGACCGCGCACCGCGGACGCCGTACCGCACAACCTGCCGACCCAGGTCACCTCGTTCGTCGGCCGCCGTGCGGAACGTACCGAGCTGGACCGGCTGGTCAACGAACACCGGCTGGTCACCGTCGTCGGTGCGGGTGGTGCGGGCAAGACCCGGCTCGCGGTCGAGGTGGCCGGGGCCGACGTGGAGACGTACCCGGACGGGATCTGGTTCGTCGACATCGCCGCGGTGACCGATCCGGGCCTGGTGGCCTTTGCCATCGCCGCAGTGCTCGGCCTGCGGCCCGAACCCGGTCGGCCGATGTCGGAGACCCTGGTCGAGTACGCCGCATCGCGACGCATGCTGCTCCTGCTCGACACCTGTGACGCCCAGCCGGCCGCCTGCGCCGAGGTCATCGCCCGGCTGCTCACCGGCGGCAGCGGCGTACGCGTGCTGGTGACCAGCCGCGAGTCGCTGGGCCTGCCGGGTGAGGTGGTGTGGCGGATCCCGCCGCTCTCGGTGGAACCGGGACCGGGCGGCGGTCCCAGCGACGCGATCGCGTTGCTGCTGGACCGCACCGTGGCCGCCCGCGGCGGCCGGCGCTCCACCCCCGCCGAGTCCGCCGACCTGGAACGGGTGGTGGCCCGGTTGGACGGGCTCCCGCTGGCGATCGAGCTGGCCGCCGCCCGGCTGCGGGTGCTCTCGGCCAGCCAGCTCGCCGGCCGACTCGACGACGTGCTCGGCGCGCTGGACGCCGGGCGGGACGAGCCGGAGCAGCCGAGCGAGCCCGCGCCCCGGTGGATCGCCAACCAGCACGACACCGTCGACCTGGCCGCCGCTGCCCTGGACGTGGCCCCGGTGGCCGCCGCCCGGGCCGCCCAACGTTCGGCGACCCAGCGACACGTCACCATGCAGGCGACCGTCACCTGGTCGTACCGCACGCTCGGGCCCCGCGCCGCGCGGCTGCTGCGCTGGCTCGCGGTCTTCTCCGGCCCGGTCGACCTGGCCACCGTGGAGTGGTTGCTGGACGACGACCCGCTCGACCCGCTGTCGGTGCTGGCGGACAAGTCGATGATCCAGGTCGAGCCGAACGTCTCCGGCAGCACCTACCGGATGCTCGACCCGATCCGCGCGTACGCGGCTCGCCGGCTGGTCGACGCGGGTGAGGAGCAGAGCGCCCGGGACCGGCACGTCGCCTGGTCGCTGCACGCGCTGGAGCGGGCGTACCTCGGGCCGGACGACCGCCCGGTCACCCTCTCGCTGTACGCGCTCGACCCGCTCGCCGACGAGATGCGGGCCGCGCTGCGCTGGACCGCGACCGGCGGCAGTGCCCGCGAGGGACTGCGCCTGGCCGGTGGGCTCGACCAGTGGTGGCGCGAGCGTGGCCTGGCCCGGGAGGGACGGCTCTGGCTGTTCCGACTCTACGGTCGGATCGCCGAGACCGGCGAGCGGATTCCCGAGGCGGAGCTGGCTGCGGCGTACCACATGCACTCGTTGCACGCCGGGGCGGACGGCGAGTTCGCCGAGGAACTGCGCTTCTCGCAACGCGCCGAGTCGGCCGCCCGGCAGGCCGGTGACGCCGGCCTCCAGGCCCGGGTGTTGGCCGGCAGGGCAGCGCCACTGATCGACATGGGACAACTCGTCGAGGCCGAGCGGGTCTGCCGCGAGGTGATCGCCTGGGCGCACCAGAACGACGTCTCCGGTGACGCGTTGTTCGCCGTCTACAGCCTGGCCGAACTGCTCTGGCGACGCTGCGCGTTGGACGAGGCGGCCGAGTTGCTCGGTGCCGCCCGGCCGGTGGAGGCGGCCCGCCCGACCGAGCGGGCCCGGCGGTCGGTCGACATGCTGCTCGGCATGGTGGCGCTGTCCCGGGGTGACCTGGTCGCCGCGCACGACCACCTGGTGGTCGCGCTCCGGTCCCGGATGGGGCACGGATTCCACGGACGCGCCTGCGACACCATCAACGCGATCGCGGTGCGCTGCGCGTGGGGCGGTGACCCGATCACCGCCGCCCGCCTGTTCGGCGCGGCCCAGGCGACCCGGTCCGCGATGCGCAGCACGGCCGGCATGTTCGGCCAGTATTGGCTGGAGGAGCAGGCCGGCCTGCGCGGGGTGCTGGGCGACGTGGCGTTCGACGCGGCCTACGCGGAGGGGGCCGAGTTGACGCTGGAGGAGGCGGCAGCGGTGGCGCTCGCGGTCGACCACCCCGACCTGGCTGCCGGATCGATCCGGTTCTCCGGCGTCGAGCAGGCGGCCCAGCGGTCGAGGGCAGGGCGCGGGTCGGTGCAGACCGACCCGGCGCGCGAAGCCCTCGACCGCCGTGAGCATCCCGGTTCCTGACGGACCGGTCCGCCCCGCCCGGCCGGGCTCACAGGGTGAGCCCGGCCGACCGGTGAACCTTCTCGGTGGACGAGCCGGGGACGAACCTCAGTGGACGAGCCCGGCACTGCGCTCGGCGTCGGACTTCATCTTGGCCGCCCGGTCCAGGTCGGCCTGGCTCACGGCGACCTTGCCGAAGACCTTGACCGCCTGGTAGTACGTCCACGCCAGGCTGATGCAGGCCGGGCGTACGACCGAGTTGTACGTGGCGCAGGAGCGCTTCAGGTCCTCGTAGAAGGCGCTGTCCAGCCGGGACTTGTTGGCCGGGAACTGGCCGATCGCCTTGAAGTTGCGGTATCCGAAGTCGTGCCGGTAGCAGGAGAGCTCGAAGTTGAAGCCGAGGGGGTTGTCCGGGCTCGACGAGCAGTAGTCGGTGGACCAGTCGAAGTTGTAGTCGGCCCACGGTGCCCGGTTGGTCCGGGCGGCGTTCCAGTTGCCGTAGCTGCCGGCGCTGGTCTGGGTCCAACTGGTCAGTACGGAGAGCTTCTGAGCGGGTGTCACCGCGGCTGCGGGCGAGGCGACGCCGAGTACGCCGAGCAGGGCAAACGCTGCGGCGGCGAGCATTGTGGTCAACCGACGGGGCATGGGGGGATACCTCCGGGACGAGTGACGCCCCTGGTGGGGGCATCGGGGGGACGGGGGTTTGTTACCGGTGGGTACCGGGTCCGTCCAGTCTCGGTTAATCGCCGGACGTCGATCTCGACCTGGCATGAATATTTGCCGACATGCGTCGAAACAGGCGAATGTGCGGTGGGTGCCGTGGCTCGGCCGCGACGCCGGCCGGCGTGGTGTCGGCGCCGGAGTCGGCCGCCCGTGCAGTCCCGGCCGCCCCTACCCGCTATGTTGTGGGCGTGCAGCAGAGTGTGGCGACCGGGGCCGGCCCGCTGTGATCCATTTCCCCGCCGTCCGGCAGGGCCCGTTACGCGCCCTCAGCCTGCGACTTCTCGCCGCGATCGGCCTGGTGTTGATCATCGTCTTCGTGGTCTACCTGGACCGGGACGGCTACCGGGACGTCAACGAGGACAACCTCACCCTGCTCGACTCCGCCTACTACGCGGTGGTCACCCTCTCGACCACCGGCTACGGCGACATCACCCCGACCTCGCCCTCGGCCCGGTTGGTAAACGTCCTGATCATCACCCCGGCCCGGGTGCTGTTCCTGATCATCCTGGTCGGCACGACGCTGGAAGTCCTGACCGAGCAGTACCGCACCAACCTCCGCATGACGCGGTGGAGGAAAACTGTGAAAGACCACGTCATCATCTGCGGTTACGGCACCAAGGGCCGCAGTGCCATCAGTGCCCTGCTGGAAACCGACTACGACAAGTCGAAGATCGTCGTGGTCGAGCGCAGCGCGACCGCCGTGCGGCAGGCCACCGCGGCCGGACTGGTCGCCATCGAGGGCTCGGCCACCCGGTCCTCGGTGCTCAACGAGGCACACGTCAAGAACGCCAAAGCGGTGATCATCGCCACCGACAGCGACGACGCGTCGGTCCTGGTCGCGCTCACCGTACGGCAGCTCACCGCCGGTCAGGTACGGATCATCGCGGCCGTACGGGAGGCCGAGAACGCGCCGCTGCTGAAGCAGAGCGGCGCGCACCACGTGATCGTCTCGTCGGCCACGGCCGGTCGCCTGCTCGGCCTCTCCACCTCCGCCCCGCCGCTGATCGACGTGGTCGAGGACCTGCTCACCCCGGGCCAGGGCATGGCGTTGGCCATGCGCTCGGCCGAGCGGCACGAGGTCGGCACCTCGCCCCGCGAGGTCGAGGCGCTGGTCATCGCGCTGATCCGGCGCGGCAAGGTGGTCTCGGTGGTGGAGCCGGCCGGGGTACGGATCGAGACCGGGGACATGCTGGTCTACGTACGCGACGACCGTACGTCCACCTCCTCGTCGACGGCCTGACCGCTCCCGCCCGTACAACGTCGACGGGCCGCACGGTTTTCCGTGCGGCCCGGACACGTGCCGCTCGGTGCCGAGCACGTAGAGGCCACCGGCGTCGGTGACCTCGTCGGCCT
>NZ_JBFAPP010000034.1:0-51788 GCF_040676775.1 Micromonospora sp. NPDC049523
AAGTGATCTTGGCGATAACGATCCCTTTCGTCCCACCTCGGGTGCTCCGGCGGGGTGATGTGGGCGTACCAGCGGCCCGTCCCACCCCGACGCTCACCCGCACCGGTCCCAGCGCCGCCGATGGGGCCCGACTGGCATGCTTGCCGGGTGCAACCCGAGGAGCAGGTCGACCAGCCCGAGCGGCGTCCACCGCAGCAGGTACGCATCGTCCAGCTAACGGCGCCGGTGTTCCGTGCCCTGGCCGACGGCGACCTGGCGGCCGCGAACGCGGTGAGTCCGGTGCCCCTCTCGGCGTACTTCGCCGGCCCCGAGTGGCGGGGGACATGGCGGCGGCGCAGCAGGCAGGTCGAGGAGGATCCGGCCAGCGCGGCGTGGGTCACGGGTGTCATCTGGGATGAACGGCAGCGGGTGGCGGTCGGCCGGGCCGGTTACCACGGGCCTCCGGATCCGTCGGGGATGGTCGAGATCGGCTATGCGGTCGATCCGGCGTACCGTCGACGGGGATACGCCCGCGCCGCCCTGGAGTTCCTGCTCGACCGGGCCGCCCGTGAACCGCAGGTGCGCACGGTCCGGGTGACGATCAGCCCCGACAACGTCGCCTCTCGCACTCTGGCATCGCAGTACGGCTTCGCCGAGGTCGGCGAGCAGTGGGACGACGAGGACGGCCTGGAGGTCATCTACGAGGTCGACGCCGGGAGCCGTTGACCGTACGCGTTGCCGTCCGGCACGGACCATGCCGTGCGGGACGCCGTAGCGTCACACGGCGGCGGGCAGGTCGTAGCGGACCTCGGTCAGCTCCTCCGAGAGCGTCCACAGTCGCGCGGCCGTGGCCGGGTCTTCGGCGGACGCGACCGGTCGGACCGTCGTCGGATGTCCCTTGTACTCACCCTGCCCGTCGGGGCCGATGAACTGACCGCCCTCGGCGAGTGGATCGGTGGCCGCGTACAACTGCGGCAGCGCCCCCATCTCGACGTCCTGGGCGAGCAGCCGGTTACCCACGCTCGTCAGCAGCAGTTTCATCACGCCCGTCGGCCCGCTGCTCTGCAGGTTGGTAACGGCGTAACCGGGGTGGGCCAGCAGGCTGCGTACGGGACTGGCGGCTGCCCGCAGCCGCCGGTCGAGTTCCAGCCCGAACAGGACGTTGGCGAACTTGGACTGGCAGTAGAAGGCGGTCGGCGAGTACCTGCGGGCGCCGGTCAGGTCGTCGAAGTGGATGCGGCCGCGACGGTGCATGCCCGAGCTGACGGTGACCACCCGCGGGTCGTTGCCCCGCTGGAGGATGTCCAGCAGCAGGCCGGTGAGTGCGAAGTGGCCGAGGTGGTTGCCGGCGAACTGGATCTCGTGGCCCTGGGGGCTGAGCGCGCGCGGCGGCATCATCACGCCGGCGTTGTTGACCAGTACGTCCACCGGTAGCCCGTCGGCGTGGACCCGGTCGGCGAACGCCCGCACCGAGTCGAGATCGGCGAGGTCGAGGTGGCGCAGTTCCAGGCTGGCGTCCGGCTGCGCGGCGGTGAGATCGGCAACGGCCTGCCGGCCCTTGGTCTCGTTGCGCACGGCCATGACGACGTGGGCCCCGCGCAGGGCAAGCTGTCTGGAGGTGGCCAGACCGAGGCCACTGTTGGCACCGGTGACGATGAAGGTCCGCCCGGTCTGATCGGGAATACGACCAACAGTCCATTTGCTTTCGTCCATGCGATCCAGCATGACGTTCTCGGCGGCAGGTGTCCACCGGCCGGTGGACGTCCCCGCTGGCCCGCTGGCCCGCGGTGGAACCGGACCTACCGCGACACCGTGCTCAGGTCGCCTGTGCTCGGTGTGGGCGGCTTCAGAGTGTCTTGACGTAACGGCGAACCGGCACCGTGATCGTGCCGCCCGACACCTCGGCCGCATAGTCGAACGGGCCGTCGTCGACCCACCCGCACCGCTCGTAGAACCGCCGGGCCCGTGTGTTGCCGTCGACCACGGACAGCCAGGCCCGGCCCGCGCCGGAGCCGGCAACAAGTCGCTCGGCCTCGGCAAGCAGCAACGTGGCCACACCCGACCCGCGGTGGTCCGCCGATGCTACAAGCCACCCTCGACCCGGCAGCGATGCCGCTCCGCCCGCGGCTAGCGGGAGAACGAGCGGGCGATCACCATCCGCTGGATCTGGTTGGTCCCCTCGACGATCTGCAACACCTTCGCCTCGCGGAAGTACCGCTCGACCGGGTGGTCGGCGACGTAGCCGGCGCCGCCGAGCACCTGCACCGCGTCGGTGGTCACCCGCATCGCGGTGTCGGTGGCGAAGAGCTTGGCCTTGGCCGCCTCGATCCGGTACGGCCGCCCGGCGTCACGCAGCCGGGCCGCCGCCAGCGTCAACGCCCGCGCCGCGGCCACCTGGGTGGCCATGTCGGCGAGCAGGAACCCGAGCCCCTGGAAGTCGATGATCGAGCGGCCGAACTGCTGCCGCTCGCGGGCGTACGCGACGGCGTAGTCAAGCGCGCCCTGGGCAAGCCCCACCGCGCAGGCGGCGATACCGAGGCGTCCCGAGTCGAGCGCGGCCATGGCGATCCGGAAACCGTCACCCTCCTCCCCGATCAGCCGGTCGGCCGGCACCCGGGCGTCGTCGAAGACGATCTGGGCGACCGGTGAGGATCGCAGCCCCATCGTGCGTTCCGCGCGCTGCGGTTCGATCCCGGCGCCTCGGGCGGGGGCGAGCAGGCAGGAGATGCCGCCTGCGCCCGGCCCGCCGGTCCGGCAGAAGACGTTGTAGAAGTCGGCGGTCGCGGCGTGGGTGATCCACGCCTTGGTGCCGGTGACCCGGTAGCACTCGCCCTCGCGGACCGCCCGGGTGGTGAGCGAGGCGGCGTCCGAACCGCCCTGCGGCTCGGAGAGGCAGTACGCGCCGAGCAGTTCGCCGCCGAGCAGGTCCGGCAGGAGTTTGCGCTGCTGTTCGGTGCCGTGCGCGGCGGTCGGGTAGCAGGAGAGGGTGTGCACGCTGACCGCCTCGGCGACCGCGAGCCAGCGGCTGGCGAGAATCTCCAGTGCCTGCAGGTAGACCTCGTACGGCTGCTCGGATCCGCCGTACTCCTGCGGGTAGGGCAGGCCGAGCAGACCGCTGCGCCCGAGGGTGCGCAGCACCTCGCGAGGGAACTCGCCGCGGGCCTCGAAGTCGGCGGCGCGGGGGGCGAGTTCGCGGTCGGCCATCTCGGTGACGAGCGCGAGCAGCTCGTACGCCTCTTCGGTCGGGAGGATGCGGTCGACCGTCATAGCTGCACCAGCTCCGTCGGGATGGTGTTGAGTCGTTCGACGCCGTCCACGGTGCAGACGACGATGTCCTCGATCCGGGCGCCGTGCCGCCCGGCCCGGTAGATGCCCGGTTCGATGGAGAAGGCCATGCCTGGCTCCAGTGCCCGGCCGTTGCCGGTGACCAGGTAGGGGTCCTCGTGTCCGTCCAGGCCGATGCCGTGGCCGGTACGGTGCAGGAACTCCGGCCCGTACCCGGCGTCGGTGATCAGGTCACGGGCGGCGGCGTCGACCGCCTCGGCCGGTACGCCGGGGCGGACGGCCGCGACGGCGGCGCGCTGGGCGGCGTACAGCACCCGGTAGTAGTCGGCGAAGTCCGTCGGCGCGTCCCCGACGACGTAGGTCCGGGTCGCGTCGGAGCAGTAGCCGGTGGGCATCGTGCCGCCGATGTCGACCACCACCGGGTCGCCGGGGGCGATCCGGCGCTCGGAGGTGGCGTGGTGCGGGCTGGCGCCGTTCTCTCCGGCGGCGACGATGACGAAGTCCACGGTCGCGTGGCCGGCGGCCCGGATCGCGGCGGCGATGTCGGCGCCGACCTCGGCCTCGGTCCGCCCCGGCCGCAGCCACTCCCCCATCCGGGCGTGTACGGAGTCGATCGCCGCGCCGGCCTCGCGCAGCGCGGCCACCTCGGCCGGCGACTTGCGCAACCGCAGTTCGCGCAGTACCTCGCCGGCCAGCCGCTGGGTGCTGCCGGGCAGCGCGTCCCGCAGGGCCAGCACCTGCTCGGCCCACATCCGGTTACCCAGGCCCACGTTGCCGACCGGTCCGCCGAGCGCGGCCACGACCAGCGGGTACGGGTCGGTGCCGTCGGCGTGGTCGACGATGCGTACGCCGGTGCCGGGCGCCGGGGACGCCTCCGCCGCCGGTCGCTCCAGAGCCGGTACGACCAGCGTCGGCTCGCCGTGGGCGGGCAGCACCAGACAGGTGAGCCGCTCCTGCGCATGCGCGTGGTAACCGGTGAGGTAGCGCAGGTCGGAACCGGGGGTGATCAAAAGCGCGTCCAGGCCGGCCCGGGCGGTGGCCCGCTGGGCGGCGGCCAGCCGCTGCGGTGGGTAGAGGTCGTCTATGCGCACCCCACTAGCTTAACGGTCGTTCGGGTGAGGGGCGTCACCCAAGGGCTACATCCGGTGGATCGCCCCGGACACCGCCGCCGGGCGGTCGGCGTGGGTCCGGGCCGACCTCCGGCGCCGCATAGGCTCGCCACCATGACAATGGAATACGTACGGCTCGGTGGCACCGGCCTGCGGGTGTCGCGGGTCTGCCTGGGGATGATGAGCTACGGTTCGCCCACCTGGCGGGACTGGGTGCTCGACGAGAGCGACGCCGAACCGCTGGTCCGCCGCGCGGTCGAACTGGGCGTCACCTTCTTCGACACCGCCGACGTCTACTCCCTCGGCGCCAGCGAGGAGGTCACCGGCAAGCTGCTGCGTACGCTCTTCGACCGCCGCGACGACTACGTGCTGGCCACCAAGGTCTACAACCAGATGGGTGACGGGCCGAACGACCGGGGCCTGTCCCGCAAGCACATCCTCGCCTCGATCGACGACTCGCTGCGCCGGCTCGGCACCGACCACGTCGACCTCTACCAGACCCATCGGTGGGACTACGACACCCCGATCGAGGAGACCATGTCGGCGCTGCACGACGTGGTCCGCGCCGGCAAGGCCCGTTACCTCGGCGCGTCGAGCATGTACGCCTGGCAGTTCGCCAAGGCCCAGCACGTCGCCCGGGTCAACGGCTGGACCCCGTTCAGCTCCATGCAGCCGCACTACAACCTGGTCTACCGGGAGGAGGAGCGGGAAATGCTGCCGCTCTGCCTCGACCAGGGGATCGGGGTCATCCCGTGGAGCCCGCTGGCCCGCGGGGTGCTCGCCGGCACCCGGAGCCGGGGCGGGGAACGGCGTACCACCCGGGCCCACTCGGACACCTTCGCCGACTCGCTCTACGACGAGTCGGACTTCGCCGTGGTCGACGCGGTCGGCCGGGTCGCCGACCGGCGCGGTCTGCCACCCGCGCAGGTGGCCCTCGCCTGGCTGCTGCACCAGCCGGCGGTCACCGCCCCGATCGTCGGCGCGACCAAGCCCGGCCATATCGAGGACGCGGTCGCGGCGGTCGGGCTCCGCCTCGACGACGACGAGCGCGCCGCGCTGGAGGCGCCGTACCGGCCGCACCCGGTCCGAGGACATTCCTGAGCGTACGGCCCGTCGTGGCCCGTGCCGGGGCGTCGGCTCCGGCGCGGGCCGTGACTGTGCCAGGCTGTCGGGTGTGACCGACCGACGCCCCCTGCTCCTCGTCGACGCTCCCAGCCTCTACTTCCGGGCCTATTTCGGCATCCCGGAGTCCGCCGCGCGGGCTCCGGACGGCAGCCCGGTCAACGCCGTCCGGGGCTTCCTGGACATGATCGCCTCGCTGATCCGCAGCCGCCGGCCGGACCGGCTGGTCTGCGCGCTGGACTACGACTGGCGGCCGGCTTTCCGGGTGGCGCTGCTGCCGTCGTACAAGGCGCACCGGGTCGCGCCGGCCGGTGGCGAGGTGGTGCCGGACACCCTGGCCCCGCAGGTGCCGCTGCTGCTGGAGGTGTTGGCGGCGATCGGGATCCCGGCGATCGGCGCGGACGGGTACGAGGCGGACGACGTGCTCGGCACCCTGTCCGCCACCCAGCCCGGCCCGGTCGAGGTGGCCTCCGGTGACCGGGACCTGTTCCAGCTCATCGACGACAGCCGAGGCGTACGGCTGCTCTACTGCGGCCGGGGCGTGGCCAAGCTGGAGGACTGCGACGACGCGGCGGTACGCGCCAAGTACGGCGTCCCGGCCGCCGGGTACGCCGACTTCGCCGCGCTGCGCGGTGACCCGAGCGACGGCCTGCCCGGCGTCGCCGGGGTGGGAGAGAAGACCGCTGCCCGGCTCATCGACCGGTACGGCAGCCTGGACGGCATCCTCGCCGCGCTCGACGAGCCCGGATCCGGTTTCGCACCTGGGCTGCGTACGAAGCTCGTCGCCGCCCACGACTACCTCGCGGTCGCCCCACAGGTCGTACGCGTGGCGCTGGACGTGCCGCTGCCCGCCCTCGACACCCGGCTGCGGACAGTCCCGGCGGACCCGGAGCGGTTGTTCGCGCTGGCCGAGAAGTGGAACCTGGCCGGGTCCTGCCGGCGGTTGGTCGACGCGATGGCCGCGGATCGCTGAGCCCATCGCGGACCTGCCGCGATACCCGTCACCAGCGCGGAGCCGACGATGGCCAGCGGACTGCGTACGGTCACCGCGAGCCAGAGCACCACGGTGGCAGCGACCACGGCGATGACCACCGAGGCCCGGAGAGCTGATCGTCGATTCAGGCCGTCGCGTGGTACGCGAGAACTCCTCGGTTTATCGCCACCATCGCCTGCCGGGCCGTGGCCCGCAGGTCGGCGCTCGCGCCACTGGCGTTGGAGAGCTGGCCGAGCAGGTCGACCACCTGCCGGGTCCAGCGGACGAAATCACCGGCCGGCATGTCCCCGTCGAGATTGTGCCCGCTGCCCAGCACCTTGGTCAGCGCCTCGCCACGGGCCCACCGGTAGATCGGCCAGACGAACCCCAGGTCCGGCTCACGCGTCGACTCCAGCCCCTGGGCCGCCTCGTCGGCCTCCAACTGGGCCCAGAGCTGCAGGGTTGCCTCGACGGCGTCGGAAACCCCGCCACGGGGTACCGAGGCCCGCTCCTCGGCGTCACGCCGGGCCTCGAACACCACCACCGAGACCGCCGCCGCCAACTCGGCCGGGGCGAGCCCGTCCCAGACCCCCCGGCGCAGGCACTCGGCGACCAGCAGGTCCGCCTCGGTCCAGATCCGACCCAGCATCCGGCCCGCGTCGGTCACCTCGCCCTCCGGGGTGAGATATCCGCGCGAGGCGAGCAGCCCGCAGATCCGGTCGAACGTACGCGCCAACGAGCCGGTACGGCCCGCCACCCGCTCCCTCAGCTCGTCGGTGTCGCGCTCCAGCCGGCGGCGCCGCTCCGCCCAGCGGGCGTGCTCCTCCCGGTCGGCGCAGGCGTGGCACGGGTGCCGGCGCAGCTCGGCGCGCAACTGGGTGAGCCGGTCGTCCTCGCCGCTGCCCCGGCCCCGGCTGCCCCGGCGGGAGTGCCGGTCCAGACCCAGCCCGTTGAGTGCCGCCCCCAGGTCGCGGCGGGCGGCGGGCGAGCGGTGGTTGAAGTTCTTCGGCACCCTGATCCGGGCCAGCACCTCGGCCGGGGTGGTGAAGTCCGCCGGGGTGATCCGGCCGGCCCACCGGTCCTGGGTGAGCACCAGCGGTCGGGGCTCGCCGAACCCCGGCGCCCCCGGCTCCAGCACCACCGCGAGCCCGGCCCGGCGCCCGGACGGAACCCGGATCACGTCACCGACCCGCAGCCGCTCCAGGGCGGTGATCGCCGCGTTGCGCCGCTGGGTCTGACCCTGCCGGTTGAGCGCTCGTTCCCGCTCCCCGATCATCGACCGGAGCGCGAAATACTCGTCGAAGTTCCCGTGGTGGCACTCCGCCTCCACCCCGTACGCCTCGATCGTCTCGACGTTGCGCTGCACCTGCCGGGCCAGGCCGACCACCGACCGGTCCGCCTGGAACTGCGCGAACGAGGACTCCAGCAGCACCCGGGCGGATTCCGCACCCACGGAACCGACCAGGTTGACCGCCATGTTGTACGACGGACGGAAGCTCGACCGCAACGGATAGGTGCGGGTGGACGCCAGCCCGGCCACGTGCCGGGGATCCACCTCCGGCGACCAGACCACGACGGCGTGCCCCTCGACGTCGATGCCCCGCCGCCCGGCCCGCCCGGTGAGCTGGGTGTACTCCCCCGGCGTCAGGTCCACGTGGGCCTCGCCGTTGAACTTCACCAGCCGCTCCAGCACCACGCAGCGGGCCGGCATGTTGATGCCCAGTGCCAGGGTCTCGGTGGCGAAGACCGCCTTGACCAGGCCACGGACGAACAGCTCCTCGACCACCTCCTTGAAGGCGGGGAGCATGCCGGCATGGTGGCTGGCCAGCCCGCGCTCCAGCCCGTCGAGCCACTCCCAGTAGCCGAGCACCGCGAGATCCTCGGCGGCGAGGCTGGTGATCCGTGCTTCCACCACCCGGCGGATCTCGGTCCGCTCGTCCGGCGTGGTCAGGCGCAGGCCGGCGGCGAGGCACTGCTGTACGGCGGCGTCGCAACCGGCGCGGCTGAAGATGAACAGGATCGCCGGCAGCAGGTCCTCGCGTTCCAGCCGCTCGACGATCTCGTGCCGCAGCGGGCCGCGCCACCGTGGTCCCCGGCCACCGCTGCGCCCCCAGCCCGGCCCGTGCGTACGCCCGTCGCCGAGTTCCAACCGGCGCAGCATCTCGCGGGTGTACCGCAGCAGTTCCGGGTGTACGTCGTGCTTGCGGGCGGCGTCGGCGTCGTGGAACAGGTCGAAGTTGCGCCGACCGACCAGCATGTGCTGCCAGAGCGGTACGGGTCGGTGCTCGCTGACCACCACCTCGGTCTCGCCCCGTACGGTGACCAGCCAGTCCGCGAACTCCTCGGCATTGGAGACGGTGGCCGACAGCGACACCAGGGTCACCGACTCCGGCAGGTGGATGATCACCTCTTCCCACACCCCGCCCCGGAACCGGTCGGCGAGGTAGTGGACCTCGTCCATCACCACGTACGCCAGCCCGGCCAGGGTCGCGGAGCCGGCGTAGAGCATGTTGCGCAGGACCTCGGTGGTCATCACCACCACCGGGGCGTCGCCGTTGATCGCGTTGTCGCCGGTGAGCAGGCCGACCTGGTCGGCGCCGTACCGGTCGACCAGGTCGTGGTACTTCTGGTTCGACAGCGCCTTGATCGGCGTGGTGTAGAAGCACTTGCGCACCGGCGTCGGCTCGACCGGCAGCGGCGCACCGTCGGCCGCCGGCCGACCCCGCAGCGCCAGATGGACCGCGAACTCTCCGACCACGGTCTTGCCCGCGCCGGTCGGCGCACACACCAGCACCCCGCTGCCGCGCTCCAGCGCCTGGCACGCCTCACGCTGGAAGTCGTCGAGGTCGAACCCAAGATCGAGGGCGAACTCGTCCAACGCGGGAAACATGGTGACCTGCGCGGCCCGGCGGCGCGCCGCTGCGTACCGCTCGGCGGGGCTCGACATAGGGTCAAGATTAATGCGTGCCGGCACCACCCATGCGGTGAGGCCGTCGAGCAGACGGGTCTCACCCGGTCGGTAGGGTGCACGACGTGCCGGACCATGCCGAACCGCCCAACCCCCGTACGCCGAGCGGAGCCGCCAACACGCTCCCGGCACCGCCACGTCGGCCGGTCGACGCGGTGCTGTTCGACTTCCACGGCACACTCGCGCAGGTGGAGGACCCGGTCAGCTGGGTCGTCGCCGGGGCGGCCGAGTGCGGGACCGCACTGGACCGGGGCCGGGCGACGGTGCTCGCCGACCGGTTGATCACTGCCGGACGGGCTGGTGGACCCCTGCCGAACCGGGTACCGCCACAGTTGGCCGAGGTGTGGGCCAACCGTGATCTCTACGAGTACGCCCACCGGGCCGCGTACACGGGGCTCGCCAGCACCGTGAACACCGGCGTGGACGGGCTGGCCGAAGCGCTCTACGAGCGGCTGCTGCGACCGGAGGGCTGGGTGCCGTACACCGACACCGCGGCCACGCTCCAGGCCCTGCGGGCGGCCAAGGTGCCGGTGGCGGTGGTCAGCAACATCGGCTTCGACATCCGGCCGTTCTTCACCGCCTGGGGACTCGCCGACCTGATCGACACCTACGTGCTGTCGTACGAGGTGGGCCGCTGCAAGCCCGATCCGGACATCTTCCTGCGCGCCTGCGGCGCCCTTCGGGTAGACCCGGAGCGTGCGCTGATGGTCGGCGACAGCCCGGCGGACGCAGGCGCGGTCCGCGCCGGGTGCGCCGCGCTGCTGCTGCCGGCGGCCGAGGCCGGCCGACCGAACGGTCTGGGCGCGGTCCTCGACCTGGCGATCCGCGACGCCGGCAACGGCTGAGCATCGGTCGTCGAGGTCTGGGGCGAGGTGAGCCGGGCCGCTGCCGCCCTGCGTCGGATTCGCGTCGGTGCCGGCCCGCTCAGCGCAGCAGGCGGGCCGCGCCCGGCACCGCCTCCACCGTCACCGGCAGCGGGCCGATCCGCTCCCCGTCGGCGTAGCAGACGATGCCCTCGGCGTCGTGCAGTTGCACCGTCCGGGCCCGGTAGGCGTGCACCAGCGGATGTTCGACGTGGGTGCCCCGGTAGACCTGCGGTTTGATCCGCATCAGCGTGCCCCGACCGACCGCTCCGGCGACCACCACGTCGAGCAGCCCGTCGGTCGGGTCGGCGGCCGGGCAGATCCGCATCCCGCCGCCGTAACTCGCGCAGTTGCCGACCGCCACCAGCACAGCCTCGATTTCGTGTGCCACGCC
Organism: Micromonospora sp. NPDC049523; assembly: GCF_040676775.1. Taxonomy (NCBI): domain Bacteria; kingdom Bacillati; phylum Actinomycetota; class Actinomycetes; order Micromonosporales; family Micromonosporaceae; genus Micromonospora; species Micromonospora sp. NPDC049523. Next base: position 10,694 of record NZ_JBFAPP010000034.1, read on the forward strand.
GTCCAGGCGCAGGGTGTAGGACCGCGGCCGGAGCCGGGCGAGTTCGACCAGGATGGCCAGGTCGTAGCGGCGTGGGCCGCGCGGCCAGCGCATCCGGTTGGCCCGCTCGTTCACGATCGCGTCGAAGCCGGCGCCGAGCACCGCGCCGTACCAGCGCGGTGGTGTGTCCGCCCCGGTGATCCGGGCCAGGTCGACCGGGCGGGCCCGGCCGGCGCGCAACGCGTCGGTGATCACGTCGGTGGCGGCGATCGGGTCGGCCGGGAAGCCGGTTTCCAGGGCGAAGTCGTTGCCGGTCCCGACCGGCACCGGCCCGAACCCGACCGGTGTGCCGGCTACCGCCTGCAGGGCCAGGTGCACCGTGCCGTCGCCGCCCACCGCGACGAGCGCGGCGACGCCGTCGGCGACCGCGGCGTGGCAACCGGCCTGGGCCTGTGCGGCCGTACGGGCATCGAGTACGCGTACCGGCCGCCCGGTCGAACCCAGCCGTTCCAGTACGGCGGGCAGCAGGTCCCCGTGCCGGCCCCGGCCGGCGGTCGGATTGGCGAGCACGGCCACCGGTCCGTCCCCGATCGGAACGGTGGCGGAACCGATCGGATCACGATGCTCGGGTGCGCTCACGGCGAGCACGGTACCGCCCGGCGCCGAGGATGCCGATCCCTCGTTCGCCGGGCGGTGATCGAGCCTCAGGTCGTCCGTCCTGTGACCGGTCAGGTCATGTCGTCGTAGCGGCTGTCGATCGGCTTCGGAGGCGCCACCGGTGTCACCGTCTCGACCCGTGCCCCGGCCTCGACCGGCTCCGGCTCGTGCGTCAACGGGGAAACCTCGTCGTCGTCGAGCCCGGCGTAGACCTCCTTGCCCCGCCCGCGTCGCTTGTCGTTGATGAACGCGACCCCGACCGCGGCGAAGTAGAGCGCGGAGAGGCAGATCGCCAACGCGGTCATGCCGAACGGGTCCGGGGTCGGGGTGACCACCGCGGAGAAGGCGAAGAACAGGAAGATGACGACCCGCCACCAGCTCAGCAACCGCTTGGCGCTGGCAATGCCCACGAAGTTGAGCATGAGGATCACCAGCGGGAACTCGAACGCCACCCCGAACATCAGGATCATGCTGGTGACGAACGAGATGTAGCGGGTGACCTCCAGTTGGGTGTCGAGTCCGGTGACCCCGGACTCGAGCAGGAACTGGAGTCCCTTGTGCACCACGAAGTAGGCCAGGAACGCGCCACCGGCGAACAGCGGCGCCGCCAGACCGGTGAACGCGTACGCGTAGCGGCGCTCGTGCCGGTGCAGGCCGGGTGCGATGAACGCCCAGAGCTGGTAAAGCCAGACCGGCGCGGCGACGACCAGACCCACCCACAGTGCGATCTTCAGGCGGAGCAGGAAGCCGTCGGCCGGACCGAGCTGTGTCATCTGACAACTGCCGTCGGGCTCTGTCATCCCCGGCAGGTCGCAGTAGGGCGCCTTGAGCAGTTCGAAGACCGCGTCGGCCAACCACATACCGACGGCGAACCCGATCACGATCGCCAGCGACGCCCGGAACAGCCGCGTACGAAGGTCACGGACATGCTCGATCAGGGTCATCGAGCCGTCGGCGGCCCGCTCGAACTGGCTCGGTCCACGCTTACGAAGTGCGAAGGCCACGATGCTCGGGCCTCCGGGTCAGTTGTCGCGGACGCGCTGCACCGGGTCGGTGACCGGCGGCGCGGGCGGCTGGTAACCCGGTTGGTGCACGCTGCTCGGCTGGATCACCGGGTCCGGCGTGTACGGCTGCCGGCTGTGCTGCGCGTCGGCCTTCTCCGCGAGGTCCTTGTCATCGTCGGTGAGGCTCTTGGTCTCGGCCTTGATGATCCGCAGCGAACGGCCCAGCGAGCGGGCCGCGTCCGGGAGCCGCTTCGCGCCGAAGAGCAGGATCAGCACGACCACAAGTACGGCGATATGCCACGGCTTGAGGGCACCCATGGGAAGCTCCAGTCGGTCTTCGTGGAATTGCGAGTGTCGGGGCCTATCGTACGTGTGTTACCGGCCCGTGCCACCCGACGGGATGATGCCAGTTGCATCCGGTCGGTGAAGTCTTGACCAACGCAGGCGCCCCGTCAACCCGTACAACGGGCTCTTCCTGCCCGAACGCTCCGGTCGGGGACCGGAGCGGAGCACGGAGCCGATCACTCCCCGTGTTTGGCCTTGATCAAAATGAGACGTTGCTGGGTGACCTCCGCCTGCCGTTGCAGGACGACCAACCGCTCCTGGAGCGTCTCGGCGCGCGAGGCGAGTGCCTCGGCCTGCCCCTGCCGCTGCAGCAGGGCGAGCGCCGCCCGCTCCAGTCGGGGCAGCCGCGCCAGCACCGGCCGGGCGGCCAGTACGAGCACGAGCAGAGCGAACAGCACCACCGCGAGGACGATCCAGGTCACCACGTCGGTCAGCCTAGTGCCCGGCGACGGCGGGCGCCGGAACGGCGTACGCGTCCAGCGCGGCGGCGGCCGAGTCGCGTACCTGTTCGACCAGGTCGATCGGGGACACCACGGTCACCTCCGGGCCGAGTCCGAGAACGAACCGGCGAGCCCAGTCCAGGTCGGTCACCCGCAGCGAGACCAGCCACTGCTCACCGTCGCCCGGTTCGATCTGCTCGCACGGGTAGTACTCGGTGATCCACCGGCCGCCTCGGCCCACCCGCAGGGTGACCAGGGGCAGTTCGGGCGAGGGCTGGAAGACACCGGCGCTGAAGTCGTGCAACCGGGTGGCCTGCGGCGGCACCACGGCGGGTTCGTCCAGCTCGGTCTGCGCGTCGATCCGGTCGGCCCGGAACAGCCGTACCGCCTCGGCCCGCCGGCACCACGCCTCCAGGTACGCCCGGCCGCCGACCATCAGCACCCGGATCGGGTCGATGGTCCGTTCGGTGGTCTCGTCGCGGGCCGCGGTGTAGTAGGTGATCCGCAGCGCCCGCCCACGCCGGACCGCACCGTGCAGCGCCTCGGCCTGATCGCCGTCACCGGCCATCCGGACCTCCACCGGCGCGTCGGCGAGGTCCCCGGCGGCATCCTCGATCTTCGCCAGGGCCCGCTCGATCGCGTCGCGGTTCGCGATCCCCGGCGTCTCCACCAGCATCCGCAGGGCCACCACCAGCGCCAGCGCCTCGTCCGGGGTGAGCCGCAGCGGGCGGTCGATGCCGGCGTCGTAGGTGATGGTGACCCGGTCACCGTCGAAGGCCATGTCGATCAGGTCACCGGGACCGTAACCCGGCAGCCCGCAGACCCAGAGCAGTTCCAGGTCCTCGCGCAGCTGCCGCTCGCTGACGCCGAGGTCGCCGGCCGCCTCGGCCAACTCGATCCCCGGCCGTGCCAACAGGTACGGCACCAGGTTGAGCAGCCGGGCGAGCCGGTCGGCCGAAGCCCGCGAACCACTCATTGCGTCACTCCGTCGCGTACTCATGCGGTGCTCCCGCCCACCATCACGTCGTGCTGGGCGGCGATCTCCTTGAGTCGCTGGATGACCGCGTCCCGGACCTCCGGCGGGTCGAGCACCCGGACGTCGGGACCGTAGCCCACCAGCGTGCCGGCGAGCGCCTCCGGGTCCGCGTACGGCAGCACCAGCCGGTCGCCGTCCGGACCGGAAACGATCTCCTTCGCCCAGCGCCGCAGTCCAGCGGCCCGACCGGGACGGGCCAGTACGGTCGCCCGGCCGGTCCGCTCGACCGGGCCGAACCAGCGAGCGACGTGGCTGATCAGGTCGACGCCCTCCGGCGGGGCGTAGCCGCCCGCACGGCCGACCATCCGGACCGTCCCGACGACCCGGGAGAGCCGGAAGCACCGGGTTGCCGCCCGGTCGAGGTCGTGGCCGACCACGTACCAGCGGCCCCGCCAGCACACCACGCCCCACGGTTGCAGCCGCCGACCGGTCGGCACGTCGTCGTCGGGCACCCGGTAGTCGAAGGTGACCGCCCGACGATCCCGGGCGGCGGCGGTCAGCGGCGCGAAGGCCGGGTCGACGGTGACCACCGGTTCCATGCCGAGGGTCGCCTGCGGGTCGACGTCGATGCCGGCGGCCCGGAGCTTGGCGAGGCCGGAGGAGGCGGCGGCGGCCAGGCCGGCGTGCTGCCAGAGCCGGGCGGCGATCCCCACCGCGGCGGCCTCGTCCGGTTCGAGCGGAATCTCGGGCAGGGCGTACTCACGGTGCGCGATCCGGTAGCCGGGTTCGGTGTCGAACACGCTGGCCGTGCCGGTCTCCAGCGGTACGCCGAGTTCACGCAGTTCCGCCTTGTCGCGTTCGAACTTGCGTTGGAACGCCTCATGATCGCGCGGATCGTCCGGATCGTGCTCGTAACCGGGCACGGTCGCGGCGATCTGCGCGGCGGTCAGGAACCGCCGCGTGGACAGCAGACATATCACCAGGTTGACCAGGCGTTCGGTGCGGCTCCGCGACACGCCTGAGACGCTAGCAGTGTTGGCCCGCCGCGTACGCACCCACACGGGTGCGGGCAGCAATCCGATCCATCGGTTATGTCGTCCACGAGGACCATAGGCTGCCTTCATGGCGAGATCGCCGGAGGGTGCGCAGAGTGTCGGCACGGTGATCATCGCCGGTGCGGCCAACCTGGCGATTGCCGCGGCGAAGGTGGTGGCTGGCCTGCTCAGCGGCTCGGCCGCGGTGCTGTCGGAGGCCGCGCACTCGTTCGCCGACACCACCACCGAGGTCCTGCTCTTCGTCGCGCTGCGCCGGGGCGCCCGGCCCGCCGACGAGGAGCGGCCGTTCGGACACGGGCGGGAGAGCTACGCCTGGGCGTTCCTGGCCGCGGTCTTCACCTTCGTCGGCGGCGGCGTCTTCTCTATCACCCAGGGGGTGCACGCCATCATGATCGACCAGCGCCAGGACGACAACCTCATCTCGTACACGGTGCTGGCGATCTCGGCCGTCGCCGAGGGAATCTCCTGGCGACGGGCGAGCCGGCAGATCAAGGGCCGGGCGCGAAGGTTCTCGATCAGCCCCTGGCTGGTGGTGCGCCGTACCCCGGACACCACGGTCAAGGCGGTCTTCTTCGAGGACAGCGCGGCGCTGATCGGGCTCGTGCTGGCGGGGGCCGGCGTCGGTCTGTCGCAGATCACCGACGACGGATTCTGGGACGGACTGGCCTCGATCATGATCGGCCTGCTGCTCCTGGTGGTGGCCGTGACGCTGGCCCACAGCAATCTCTCCCTGCTGCTCGGCCGCGCGGCCGGGCCGGCAACCCGGCGGGAGATCTACGAGGAACTGGTAGGGGTGCCGACGGTCGTACGGATCAACACCCTGCTGACCCTGCAACTCGGCCCGGACGAGATCCTCGTCGCCGCGAAGGTCGACTTCGCCGACGACGCCACCGGCGCCGCGATCGAGGCCGCCGCGGACGAGGCCGAGCGGCGGTTGATCACCCGGAATCCCGCCGTACGGTTCGTCTTCCTCGACCCGACCGGCTCCAAGGCGCCGGACCGCCCCGACACCGGACCGGGCTGACCCGCCCCCGCCGCCCCGGCGGCCACCGACCCGGCTACCGTGCCGGACATGGTGCGATGGCGGTCCGGCACGGTGACGGCGGTACGACGGCAGTGGCGCGGCGCGATCGAACTCGAGGTGACGCTGCCCGACGGTGCGGCTGTCCGGGCGCTGGCCTATCCCGCGCTGGTCGGCACCCCGGAACCCGGCGACCGGGTGCTGCTCAACGTCGGCGCGCTGTTGATGGGGCTGGGCACCGGCGGGTACGCCCTCGTGGTCGCGCTCCCCGACCGGCTGCCCGCCGATCCGCCGGATGCGTTGGACAACCGCGACGGTGGACACTTGGTGAAGGCGCGCTACACCCCGCTGCAACCGATCCTGCTCGGCGCGGACGAGGAGGCCTCACCGCACCGGGCCGCCCTGGTCGACGCCGACGACCTCGCCGGCCTGCCGGTGGTCACCGCCGACCTGCACTCCGCCCTGCCGGCGATCGTGGCCGGCATCCGGGCCGACGCGTCCCGGGTGCGGATCGCCTACCTGATGACCGACGGCGGGGCGCTGCCGGCGTGGTTCTCCCGTACCCTGGCCGCTCTCGACGGTGAACTCGCCGGCACGGTGACCGTCGGACAGGCGTTCGGCGGTGACCTGGAGGCCACCAACCTGCACGGCGGGCTGCTCGCCGCCCGGCACGTGCTCCACGCGGACATCGCGATCGTGGCCCAGGGCCCGGGCAACCTCGGCACCGGGACCCGCTGGGGTTTCTCCGGGGTCGCCGTCGGTGAGGCCGTCAACGCGGTCACCGCGCTGGGCGGACGGCCGGTCGGCTCGCTGCGCATCTCCGGCGCCGACGCCCGGGACCGGCACCGTGGCGTGTCCCACCACAGTCTCACCGCGTACGGGCGGGTGGCGCTCACGCCCGCGGACCTGGTGGTGCCGAACGGCCTGGAGCCGGCACTGGCCGCCGAGGTGGAGGAGTCGCTGGCCCCGCTGACGCGGCGGCACCGGGTGATCCGGGTCGACACCGACGGGCTGGACGCCGCACTGCGGGCGGCCCCGGTCACGCTGTCGACCATGGGCCGGGGACTGGACGCCGACCACGCCTACTTCCTCGCCGCGGCGGCGGCCGGCCGGCACGCGGTCACCCTCGTCGGGTGAGCCTGTACCAGCCGACCTAGCTGAACACCACGACCGAGATCCAACCGGCGACGAGCAGCACCAGCGCCGTCACCAGCACCCAGGTCGGTACGGTGTACTCGCCCCGCCGGTTGCGCGCGATCTCTTCGACGATCTTCTCGCGGCGCCGGTTGACCCACCCCTGGCGCACCTGGTCGACGTTGCGCTCGGGCGGCTCTTCGGCGGAAGGGTCAGGAGGTGTCATAACACCCCCGAGACTACCCGGAGCCGGCGTCGCCGCGTACGCCGGCTCCGGCCCCGCTCACATGCTCGCGATCAACCGCTCCACCCGCTCGTCGTACGCCCGGAACGGGTCCTTGCACAGCACGGTGCGCTGCGCCTGGTCGTTGAGCTTCAGGTGTACCCAGTCGACGGTGAAGTCCCGGCGCTTCTCCTGCGCGTGCCGGATGAACTCGCCGCGCAGCCGCGCCCGGGTGGTCTGCGGAGGCGTCTCCTTGGCTTCGAAGATCTCCGGGTCGGTGGCGATCCGGTCCACCTGGCCGCGCCGCTCCAGCAGCCCGTAGAGGCCGCGGCCCCGGCGGACGTCGTGGTAGGCCAGGTCCATCTGGGCGATCCGGGGGTGGGACAGCGGCAGGTCGTGCTTGGCCTGGTAGCGCTCGATCAGCTTCAGCTTGCTGACCCAGTCGATCTCCCGCGAGACCGGTTCGAGGTCGCCGCTCTCCACCGCGTTCAGCACCCGGCCCCAGAGTTCCACGACCCGCTTCGCGGTCTGGTCGCCGCCTCGACGCTCGACGAACTCGGTCGCCTTGGCCAGGTACTCCTGCTGGATCTCCAGCGCGCTGACCTCCTTGTTGGAGGCCAACCTGACCTTGCGCCGGCCGGTGATGTCGTGCGACACCTCGCGGATCGCCCGGATCGGGTTCTCCAGCGACAGGTCCCGCATCACCACCCCGGCCTCGATCATCCGCAGCACGATGTCCGCGGTGCCGACCTTGAGCAGGGTGGTGACCTCGTTCATGTTGGAGTCGCCGACGATCACGTGCAGCCGGCGGTAGCGTTCGGCGTCGGCGTGCGGCTCGTCCCGGGTGTTGATGATCGGCCGGCTCCGGGTGGTCGCCGACGAGACACCCTCCCAGATGTGCTCCGCCCGCTGGGAGAGGCAGTACACCGCGCCACGCGGGGTCTGCAGCACCTTGCCAGCGCCGCAGATCAACTGCCGGGTCACCAGGAACGGGATCAGTACGTCGGCCAGGCGGCCGAACTCCCCGTGCCGGGAGACCAGGTAGTTCTCGTGGCAGCCGTACGAGTTGCCGGCCGAGTCGGTGTTGTTCTTGAACAGGTAGATCTCACCGGCGATGCCCTCGTCGTGCAGCCGTTTCTCGGCGTCGACGAGCAACCCCTCGAGGATCCGCTCGCCGGCCCGATCGTGCGCGACCAGGTCGGTGACCGAGTCGCACTCCGGCGTCGCGTACTCCGGATGGGACCCGACGTCGAGGTAGAGCCGGGCTCCGTTGCGCAGGAAGACATTGCTGGATCGTCCCCAGGACACCACCCGACGGAAGAGGTAGCGCGCGACCTCGTCCGGGGAGAGTCGCCGCTGACCGCGGTAGGTGCAGGTGACGCCGTACTCGGTCTCGAGACCGAAGATTCGCCGCTCCATGAACAGACACTAGCCGCCCGGAGGCGCGGAATGGTCGCCCTCGGGTCGCACATTCCGCGCGTCGGCGCCGAAACTCCCCGCGGAACGGCTGATGCGGGTACGTCAGCGGAGCAGATTGAGCAGGTATTCGCCGTACCCGCTCTTGAGTAGTGGCAGGGCCAGCGTGCGGAGCTGATCGTCGTCGATCAGGCCGGCCCGCCAGGCGACCTCCTCCACACAGCCGATCTTCATGCCCTGGCGTTCCTCGATCACCCGGACGAACTCGGCCGCCTGCATCATCGAGGTGAAGGTGCCGGTGTCGAGCCAGGCGGTCCCCCGGTCGAGCACCGTCACACTCAGCTCCCCGAGCTCGCGGTACGCCTCGTTGACCGCGGTGATCTCCAACTCGCCGCGGTCGCTGGGACGCAGGTCGCGGGCGATCTTGACCACCCGGTTGTCGTAGAAGTAGAGGCCGGGCACGGCGTAACGGGACTTCGGGGTGGCCGGCTTCTCCTCGATCGAGAGCACCTGCCCGTGCTCGTCGAAGTCGACCACGCCGTATTCCTCCGGGTTGGCCACCTGGTAGGCGAAGACCCGCCCGCCGACCAGGTCGTTCTGCTCGGCGAGCTGCCGACCGAGACCGACGCCGTGGAAGATGTTGTCGCCGAGGACCAGCGCCACCGATTCGTCGCCGATGAAGTCGGCGCCGAGGACGAACGCCTGCGCGATGCCCTCCGGTCGGGGTTGGGCGCGGTACTCCAGCCGCAGGCCGAACTGGCTCCCGTCACCCAGCAGACGTCGGAACTGGTCCTGGTCGTCGGGCGTGGTGATGACCAGGATCTCCCGGATGCCGGACATCACCAGCGTGGAGAGCGGGTAGTAGATCATCGGCTTGTCGAAGACCGGCATCAGCTGCTTCGACACCGCCTTGGTCAGCGGCCAGAGTCGGGAGCCGGTGCCACCGGCGAGCAGGATTCCACGCACTCGGGGAGAGTACCGACTTTCGGTGATGGCGGCGCGCCCACGTGCCGGCTTGTTCCGCCCACTCGTCGCGTAGACTCACCAACCCGTACGGATCCCCCGTCGACGGGCCGGATCCCAGGGGTTCGGCCGGCGAAGCGAGGCGGGGAATGACCGACAAGAACGGCAACTGGCTGGTCACCGGCGCTGGCGGCATGCTCGGCCAAGACCTGGTGACGGTCCTCGGTGCCGATCCCGCCCGGCGGTTCACCGCAGCCACCAGGGCAGAGCTGGACCTTACCGACCCGGAAGCAGTGCGGGCCGCGGTGACCGGGCACGACGTAGTGATCAACGCCGCCGCCTGGACCGACGTCGACGGCGCCGAGACCCGGGAGGACGAGGCCACCGCCGTCAACGGGGCGGGCGTCGAGAACCTGGCCCGGGCCTGCGCGCAGGCCGGCGTACGGCTGCTGCACGTCTCGACCGACTACGTGTTCCCCGGCGACGCCAGCCAGCCCTACCAGGAGGACGCCCCCACCGCCCCGATCAACGCGTACGGGCGCAGCAAGCTCGTCGGCGAGCGGGCCGTGACCCGGCTGCTCCCGGAAACCGGCTACGTGGTCCGTACCGCCTGGCTCTACGGCACCCACGGCCGGAACTTCGTCAACACCATGTTGCGGCTCGCCACCGAGCGCGAACAGCTCACCGTGGTCGACGACCAGCTCGGCCAGCCGACCTGGTCCTACGCGCTGGCGTCCCGGCTGGTCGAGCTGGGTGACGCCGCCCGCGCCGGTGCCGCGCCGGCCGGGATCTACCACGGCACCGCGTCCGGCCAGACCACCTGGTTCGGCCTGGCCCGCGCGGTGTTCGCGCTGAGCGGCCTCGACCCGGACCGGGTCCGGCCCACCACCAGCGAGAACTACCCCCTGCCGGCGCCCCGCCCGGCCTACAGCGTGCTGGGACACGATCGGTGGCGGTCGGCGGGCCTGGCGCCCATGCCAGACTGGCACGAGATGCTCGGTGGGGCGCTCGCCGACCGGGGCCTCGTCCCGGCCACCTGATCGATCCCCACCGCTTGATCCATCCTGCGCAACCTGATCCGTCCCGCGCAATTCATCGCGCAGCCTGATTCCATCCCGCACTGCCGAGCGAAATCCGACCCCGGGAGACCACGCCGACATGCACGACCCGAACGCCGGTTCCTTCGTCGAACACTCCCGCCTCCCGCGGGTCAGCGCGATCGTGCTCGCCTGGAAGGCCGAGCCACTGCTTCGCCGCTCCGTGGAGACGTTGCTGGCCTCGGCGAAGGTGGAGGTCGAGGTGGTTCTCGTCGACAACGGCTGCACCACCGACGATGTCGAGGTGCTGGCGAAGCTGCCCGGCGTGGTAGTGGTCGGCGAGGGTGAGAACATCGGCTTCTCCGCCGGCTGCAACCTGGGCGTGACGGCCGCCAGCGGAGACTACGTCGCCCTGGTCAACGGGGACGCGATCGTCGAGCCGAACACCCTGGCCCGGCTGGTCGAGGTGGTGGACCAGTCGGACGTGGGCATCGCCGCCGGGGCGATACGCCTGGCCGACGAGCCCGACCTGCTCAACTCCTCCGGCAACGAGGTGCACGTGCTCGGGGTGAGCTGGATCGGTGGCTTCCGGGAGCGGGAAACCCGGTCCGAACCGACCGAGACCGCCGGGGCGATGGGCGCCTGCCTGGTGACCTCACGCAGCCACTGGGACCGGCTGGGTGGCTTCGACCCGCACTACTTCGCGTACCACGAGGACGCCGACCTCTCCATCCGTACCTGGCGGGTGGGTCTGCGGGTCCTCAACGTGCCGGACGCGGTCGCCCTGCACCGCTACGAGTTCAGCCGCAACAGCTTCAAGTACTACCTGGTCGAGCGGAACCGCCTGATGTTCGTGTCCACCCTCTGGGGTCGCCGCTCGCTGCTGCTGCTCGCGCCGCCGCTGCTCGCCCTGGAGTTGGTCATGCTGCTGCTCGCGCTGAAGGAGGGCTGGTTCCGGGACAAGCTGCGCGGCTACGGCTGGCTCTGGCGGCACCGGCGGCACCTGGGCGAACGCCGCCGGCAGTTGCAGACCGAGCGGACCGTGCCGGACCGGGTCTGGATGCGGGTGCTGACCGACCGGTTCAACACTCCGCTGATCAGCCCGCCCGGGGTGGGCGTGCTGAACGTGGTGATGTCGGCGTACTGGCGGGTGGTTCGACGCTGGGTCTGACACCACCCGCCCCGCCGGACACCGGGTCAGCCCTCTGGCTGCTCGGTGTCCTTCGTTTCCAGGTCGGCCGAGGCTGCCGACACGGCGGGCTTGTCCGGGCCGGTGGCCGGAGTCGCCGGGCCGGCCGGGGTGGGCTCGGGGGCCTCCGAGCCCTTCGGCTCCGCCTCCCCGTCGAGCAGGCTGGTCAGGGCCGCCCCGGTGATCCGGCGGAAGGTACGCCCGATCCGGTTGCGGTCCAGCACCGCGACCTCGAGCTGGTTCGCCGCGATCGTCCTGGCCGCACCGTTCTCGCCGCCGACACTGCGCAGGGCCTGCACCGCAAGCCGTACGGCCTCGCTGAGCGACATGTCGTTGCGGTGGTTGTCGCGCAGCGCGGCGGTGATCGCCTCGCTCTGCCCACCCATCGCCATCCGGCCCGGCTCGTCGTTGACCGAGCCGTCGTAGGTGAGCCGGTAGATCTCGTCGTCGCCCGGGGTGACCCCGACCTCGGCGACACAGATCTCCACCTCGAACGGCTTGGACTGCTCCGTGAAGATCGCGCCCAACGTCTGTGCGTACGCGTTGGCCAGGGCCCGACCGGTCACGTCCCGCCGGTCGTAGCTGAGCCCGTTCAGGTCGGCCATCCGTACGCCCGCGCGCCGGAGGTTCTCGAACTCGTTGTAGCGGCCGACGGCGGCGAAGCCGATCCGGTCGTAGATCTCACTGACCTTGTGCAGGGCGCTGGAAAGATTCTCCGCGACGAAGAGAATCCCACCCTCGTAGCTGAGTACCACCGCGCTACGACCCCGGGCGATGCCCTTGCGGGCCAGCTCGGAGCGATCGCGCATGATCTGCTCTGGCGAGGCGTAGAACTGCATGGCCACGGCGGCGGTTCTCCTTACAAGCTGGTCTGGCGAGGTAACGAGCTGACGGCGTACGGCTTGGTCGGTGGTCGGCCTCAGCCGCCGGGGTTCTCCATCCGGGCCGCGACGACCGCTTCGGCGACCGCCGCGGTCTCGGCCTCGGTGAGCCGGTTGGTCCCCTCGGCCGTCGCGGTCATCACCACCGGGTAGATCCGGCGGGTGAGGTCGGGGCCGCCGGTGGCGGTGTCGTCGTCGGCCGCGTCGTACAGCGCCTCGACGGCGAGCCGGACCACCTCGTCGGTGCTCAGACCGGGCCGGTAGCGCTTCTTCAGCGCGGAACGGGCGAACAGCGATCCGGACCCGATGGCGTCGTAGCCGGTCTCCTCGTAGGGGCCGCCCGCGACGTCGAAGCTGAAGATCCGGCCGGCCTTGGCCGGGTCCGCGACGGCGAGGTCGAAGCCGGCGAAGAGCGGGATCACGGCCAGCCCCTGCATCGCGGCACCGAGGTTGCCGCGGATCATCGAGGCGAGCCGGTTGGCCTTGCCGTCGAGGGAGAGGACCGCGCCTTCGATCTTCTCGTAGTGCTCGAGTTCGACCTGGAACAGTCGCATCATCTCGATGCCGATGCCGGCGGTGCCGGCGATGCCCACCAGCGAGTGCCGGTCCGCCGGGTGGACCTTCTGGATGTCCCGGCTGGAGATCATGTTACCCATGGTGGCCCGGCGGTCACCGGCCATCACGACGCCGGTGGCGCTGGTGATGGCCACGATGGTGGTCGCGTGCGGCGCTATGTCGGCGGCCAGCCCCGGCGGCAGCGGCCGACGGCCCGGCAGCAGCTCGGGTGCCACCTTGCTCAGGAACTGTGTGAAGGAGGACGTCCCCGCGTTGGTGAACACATCTGGTAGCCGCCCGGATGGATCAAAACCCGCTGCCACGTGGTTCCTCTCAGTACGTGATCGCCAATGCCCAACGCCCTGCGCCGCCGCCGAACCGGCCACGACCACCGTTGCGGTTGAAGCAGACTATCGTCTGCCTCCGGCGCGCGCGATGATCGCGGTACCGGCGTGGTGCGACGTACGCGGGCGGCTTACCGGAGCCCGACCGGAGGCTACTCGCCACCCTTTTGGACATAACCCCGGACGAACTCTTCCGCGTTCTCCTCGAGTACGGAGTCGATCTCGTCGAGCAGGTCGTCGACGTCCTCGGTGATCTCGGCATGCCGCTCCGCGACCTCGGGATTCGCCTCGGTGGTGACGTCCTCGACCTCTTCGTCGCGGCGCGCCTTGCCGGACTGGGACTGACCGCCGGTGTCACGGGTAGCCATCTGGTGCCTCCTCCACGATCGCTTGCAAGAAACTTACCTCGGAAGAGCGACAGTACGGGGCGACGACCGCGACCTTTACCGCTCGCCTGCCCGATTCGCGTCCGGCGCCACGGGCACGACGGAGGCCGCTTCCACCGAGGGCGGTCGGCGATCGGGCCCGGGCCGGGTGGACGACGTGCACGGCGACCGGCAGGCGACCTCGGTCCGGTGCCGCCGGGTCGCCCGACGGGCATCCGCTCAGTTGCCGGTGATGGTCTCCAACAGGTCCTTGGCGCTCGCGCAGCGGTCGAACAACGCCCCCACGTGCTTGCGGGTGCCCCGCTCCGGCTCCATCATCGGCACCCGGACCAGCGACTCCCGGCCGACGTCGAAGATGACCGAATCCCAGCTCGCCGCGACCACCTCGGAGGCGTACTGGGCCAGGCAGCGGCCACGGAAGTAGGCGCGGGTGTCCTCGGGCGGCTCGACCATCGCCCGGCGGGTCTGCTCGTCGGGCAGCAGCGTGGCCATCGAGCCCCGGGCCACCAGCCGGTGGTAGAGGCCCTTCTCCGGACGTACGTCGGAGTACTGCAGGTCGACCAGTTGCAGCTTGTGCGAGGCCCAGCCGAGCTTCTCCCGCTCCCGGTAGCCCTCCAGCAACCGCAGCTTCGCCACCCAGTCCAGCTCACCGGCGCAGAGCATCGGGTCGCGGCCGAGGCGGTCCAGCACACCCTCCCAACGTTCCAGCACGTCCAGGGTCTGCTCGTCGGCGTCGGCGCCGTACCGGTCCTCGACGAACGCGCGCGCCCGCTCGTAGTACGCCCACTGCAGGTCGAGCGCGGTGAGCCGGCGGCCGTCGCGCAGTCGCATCAGATGCGACAGCGACGGGTCGTGACTGACCGAGCGCAACTCCGCCACCGGATCGGCGATGCCGAGGTCGGGGCTGAGCGCCTTCTCCTCGATCATGGTCAGGACCAGGGCGGTCGTACCGACCTTGAGGTACGTCGAGATCTCGGAGAGGTTGGCGTCGCCGATGATCACGTGCAGCCGGCGGTATTTGTCGGCATCCGCGTGCGGCTCGTCGCGAGTGTTGATGATGGGCCGCTTCAGCGTGGTCTCCAGGCCGACCTCGACCTCGAAGAAGTCCGCACGTTGGGAGATCTGGAAGCCCGGCTGCGAACCGTCCTGACCGACACCGACCCGGCCCGCCCCGCAGAAGATCTGCCGGGTCACGAAAAACGGGGTGAGGTACGTGACGATGTCGGCGAACGGGGTCTGCCGGCGCATCAGGTAGTTCTCGTGCGCGCCGTAGCTGGCGCCCTTGTTGTCGGTGTTGTTCTTGTAGAGATGGATCGGGTGGGTGCCGGGAATCGTCTCGGCCCGCCGGGCCGCCTCGGCCATCACCCGCTCCCCCGCCTTGTCCCAGCGGACCAGGTCCATCGGGTTGGTCACCTCGGGAGTCGAGTACTCCGGGTGGGCGTGGTCGACGTAGAGCCGGGCACCGTTGGTCAGTATCACGTTGGCCAGGCCCAGGTCCTCGTCGGCGAGTGCCTCAGCCGGGTCGTAGGCCGCACCGGAGTAGGTGAAACCGCGCGCGTCGCGCAGCGGTGACTCCTCCTCGTAGTCCCACCGAGCACGACCGCCACGGGTCAGCTCGGGACGTGCGCCGTAGGCGTTGACCACCTGTGACGAGGTGACCATCGGATTGGCCCCGGCCTGCCCGGGAACCGAGATACCGTATTCAACCTCGGCGCCCATGATCCGCCGTACGCTCATGCCGCTGCCCCACTTTCCTCTTCCATGAGGCGAGCGTAGTCCGCTTTCAGGCTCATCCGTTCGCCCGATGTGACGACACGGCCGCGGAATGCACCTATTGGCCGGTGTCACCCCGTTGCGCGCGGTTGTGCGCCCTTGCGGACCGCCGCCGGGAGCCGGGTCCGCGCTACTCGCCCCGAACAGGCACCGGGTACGACTCCGCGTCGACCGGTTGCCGTTGGCTCGGCACCAGCGGGCGGGGCGTCGGCGTCGGGATCGGCTCGTAGCGGCGCACCAGTGCCAGGCCCAGCACCACCATCGCCCGTCCGAGGTAGAACGAGGCCTTGGCGACGGACTGGCTCGGCGTACCGGCCATCCGGGCCCGCATGGCGACCGGGACCTGCACCACCCGCAGGCCGACCCGGGCCACGTGCACCACGGTCTCGACGGTGTCGCCGAGGTACTCCACCGGGTAGGCGCGGGCGAACAGCTCGATCACCTGACGGTTGGCGGCCCGGAACCCGGAGGTGGTGTCGGTCAGCCGCGACCCGGTGATCCGGCTCAGTACGCCCGCGAGCAACGACATCGCGTACTTACGTGGACCCCGTACGGCATAGTCGCCGACCCCCGCGAACCGGGCGCCGATCACCAGGTCGGCGTGGTCCAGGGCAGCCACCAGTTCGGGCACGAACAGCGGGTCGTGCTGGCCGTCCGCGTCGACCTGGATGGCCACGTCGTAACCGTGGTCGCGGGCGTAGCGGTAGCCGAGCCGCATCGCCCCACCGACTCCGAGGTTGTACGGCAGTTGCAGCACCGCCGCGCCGGCGGACCGGGCCTGCGCCGAGGTCCGGTCCCGCGAACCGTCGTCGACCACGAGCACGTCGACGGTGGGCAGGGCGGTGCCGACCTCGCGTACCACGTCGGCGATGGAGCCGGCCTCGTTCCAGGCCGGGATGACGATCAGGATCCGCTGGTCCGCGATCACCGTTCCACCTCTTCCCGGCGGACCTCGGCCCGCAGCAGCGCCACGTCTTCGGCCAGCACCCGGGTCTCCTCCTCCAGGCGGCTGAGTTCCCAGCTCAGATGGATGCTGATCAGGAGCAGGAAGACCACGCCGCCGAAGAGCACCAGGCTGACACCGCTGACCACGCCGAGCGCGCCGGCGATCTCGTCCGGAAGCCGGGGAAAGAAGGCCAGTGGCAGCGCCACCAGCGCGACGCCGATCCAGAGTGCGGCGTACTTCTCCCGCAGTTGGCGGCGGCGCATCAACTCGACCACGACCACCAGCAGGACCAGCCCGGTGATTCCGGTCAGCAGGGTGAGTCGCATCAGTTGGTCCGTTCCTCTCGCGCACGCGGGGCGGTGACGACGTCGACCAGCTCCCGTTCCGCGGGCTGCAGATCGGGTCGGAGCCCGACCGGCTCGGCGGCGGGGCCGGCGGGCAGCACCCGGTCCGGCGCGGTGAGACGCCAGTGGGAGGCGATCAGGATGGCGCCGGCCACGATGGCGAGCAGGATCGGGGTGACCGATCCGAGCGCCGGGTGCCACTCACCGCCCAGGACGTTGAACGAGATCACCCCTCGCCGGGGCGGCAACCCCTTCTGGAACCGCACCATCGTGTAGGCGAGGGCGCCGAGGTGGGCGGGGACCAGCAGGACGACGAACAGCCGGATCAGCTTGCGCAACGGGTCGACCAGGCCGCTCTCGGCCACCGTGTACGCGGCCAGGATCGGCACCCCGACCAGCAGCGGCAGGAAGTACCGCCCCTGGCCGATGAACGCGTACTCGTTGACGTTGATCGCCTCGATCACGCTCGGCACCAGCATGCCCAGCGCGCCGAGTCCGGCGACCCGCCAGCGGGCGGCGTTCCCACCCAGGGCGAGCGCCAGCAGGACCAGGGTGCCGACCGAGAAGTACCAGGCGAGGTTGATCAGCATGGGCAGCGGGGTGTCCAGCCAGCCGAGCACCCCGACCAGTTCCTGGATGTAGCTGTTCCACCGGTCGAAAATCTCGATCTTCATCGCGCCGACCAGGCTCAGGTGCCGACTACCCACGCCGTTCGGGGTGATCTCGGCGGTCTTCTTCCAGAGGGTCCAGCCGACCGAGGCGATCCCGGTCGCGGCGAGCGCGCCGGACAAGATCCAGAACCGCCGGGACCGCAGCAGGGCGCGGTACGCCGGCAGGCTCAGCCCGACGAGCAGAACCGCGGCGATGACCGCGAACCAGGCGGGTCCACCCGACCGTACGGTGAGCAGCACCGCGCCGCCCACGCCGGTGAGCCACCAGGCGGACCGTCGCCGGCCGGCACCGTCCGGCTCCAGCAGGACGGCGATCAGTCCCACGACCATGGCCGCACCTGCGGCGATCTCGATCGCGTTCGGGTTGACCGCTCCGGCGAGGTGCGCGGTGATCGGGGTGACCGCGACCAGGATGCCGCCGAACGCCAGGCGGTGACGCAGGGTCAGGGCCACCGAGGTCGCCCAGGCGAACAGGGCGGCCACCAGGGCGGCACTGACCAGCCGGGCGAGCAGGACGCCGGCCATGTTCGGGGAGAGCACCAGCGGCCAGCCGACGGTCAGGTAGTACGCCGGGTTGTAGCGACCGGCCGGGGTGAGCACCCGGACCAGGGTGTCGTCGCCGCCGGGCCCCCGGACGCAGCTCGCGTCCTGGTCCGGGTGGTGCGCGAAGCAGTTGCTCCGGATCAGGCTCTTCGGCACCTCGTGGTAGGCGCCGGGAAATTTGCCCTCTTTCGCCGGTGCGGGGGCGATGTCGCCGGAGGCCACCCCGTACGCGTGCTGGATGTGCCGCATCTCGTCCGGCGTGCCGTCGTAGGGCGTGGCGACAGCCCAGGCCGCGAACAACAGGAAGAAGCCGGCGAACGGCAGCATCACCCGCAGTAGCAGACCTGTGGAATGCCGGGTTGACGGGTGTGGCCGTACGGGTGCGGCCATGGGGGTGGTCACGGGTGCCGAGGGTACTCGATGTCCGGCCACGAGCGGGTTCGGGTGCAAGCGCACCGCGGCGCGTACGCGGCTATGCTCACCGGTCGTGACGACGACTGCCGACCAGAGCACTCCCGACACCCGGGTGCCCGCGTCCGGATCCACCCGGCCGAGCGGCCTGGTACGCCGACTCCTCAACACCGGTTTCGTCCGGTACCTGGTGGTGGGCGGTGGGAGCGCGGCGCTCGACACCGGCCTGCTGTGGCTCCTGCACGGCGCGTTCAACGTCTGGCTGCCGTTGGCGACGTTCGTCGGCGTGGTGACCTCGACCGGGCTGAACTTCCTGCTCAACCGGAGCTGGGTCTTCTCCTCGACCGGCGGGGCCGGCGGGCAGCTCGTCCGCTACCTCATCCTGGTCGGCGTCAACTGGGTGCTCACCGTGCTCATGGTGGCGGCGCTGGCGGGGCTCGGGCTGAACTATCTCGTGGCCAAGTGCGTGGCGCTGGTGGTGCTGACCACGCTCAACTTCGTCGTCTACCGGGCCTGGGTCTTCCGCGACCCGACCGCGACGGCGGCGGACCGGAAGCTCGGCTGAGTCCGGGTACCACCGGCACGATCGGCAACGGGGGGCGACGCGTGCTGCGTCGCCCCCCGTTCATCGCTGATCAGGTCAGAGGTACTGACCGGTGTTGCTGGCGGTTTCGATGGAGCGGCCGGCCTCGGCGCCCTTGCCCCCGGAGACGAGCGTACGGATGTACACGATCCGCTCGCCCTTCTTGCCGGAGATCCGAGCCCAGTCGTCCGGGTTGGTGGTGTTGGGAAGGTCCTCGTTCTCCCGGAACTCGTCGACGCAGGCGTCGAGCAGGTGCTGCAGGCGCAGCCCCTTGCGTCCGGAGGAGAGGAACTCCTTGATCGCCATCTTCTTGCCCCGGTCGACGATGTTCTGGATCATCGCGCCGGAGTTGAAATCCTTGAAGTAGAGCACCTCTTTGTCACCGTTGGCGTAGGTGACCTCGAGGAACCGGTTCTCCTCGGTTTCGGAGTACATCCGCAGGACCACGGCCTCGATCATGGCCGCCACCGTCGCCTGGGCATCCTGCCCGTGCTCGGTGAGGTCGTCCGAGTGCAGTGGCAGCCCGGTGAGGATGTACTTGGAGAAGATGTCCCGGGCCGCCTCGGCGTCCGGCCGCTCGATCTTGATCTTCACATCGAGTCGGCCCGGGCGCAGGATGGCCGGGTCGATCATGTCCTCCCGGTTGGAGGCGCCGATCACGATGACGTTCTCCAGCCCCTCCACGCCGTCGATCTCGCTGAGCAGCTGTGGAACGATCGTGTTCTCCACGTCCGAGGAGACACCGGAGCCGCGGGTGCGGAACACCGAGTCCATCTCGTCGAAGAACACGATCACCGGAGTGCCCTCGCCGGCCTTCTCCCGAGCTCGCTGGAAGATCAACCGGATGTGCCGCTCGGTCTCGCCGACGTACTTGTTGAGCAGCTCCGGACCCTTGATGTTCAGGAAGTAGCTGGTGTGCTTCTGCTCACCACGCCGCTCGGCGATCTTCTTCGCCAGCGAGTTTGCCACCGCCTTGGCGATCAAGGTCTTCCCGCAGCCCGGCGGACCGTAGAGCAGGATGCCCTTCGGCGGGCGCAACTGGTGCTCCCGGAACAGCTCGGCGTGCAGGAACGGCAACTCGACCGCGTCCCGGATCTGCTCGATCTGGGACTGGAGGCCACCGATGTCGCTGTAGTCGACGTCGGGCACCTCCTCGAGGACGAGTTCCTCCACCTCGCTCTTTGGGATGCGCTCGTACGCGTACGCCGAGCGCGGTTCGATCATGAGCGAGTCGCCGGCTCGAATCGACGAGCCGATCAGTGTCTCGGCGAGATGCACGATCCGCTCTTCGTCGGCGTGGGAGATCACCAAGGCCCGGTCACCCGGACCGCCGGTGGGACTCTCCAACACCTCCTTGAGCATCACGACCTCTCCGACCCGCTCGAAGCCGAACGCGTCAACAATGTTGAGCGCGTCGTTGAGCAGGACCTCCTGACCACGTCGTAGCTCGTCGACCTCCAGTGACGGAGATACCGCCACGCGCAGCTTCCGACCGCCGGTGAAGACATCCACCGTGCCGTCGTCGTGCCGCGCGAGGAAGACGCCGTACCCGCTGGGTGGTTGAGCCAGCCGGTCGATCTCTTCCTTGAGCGTGACGATCTGGGCCCGTGCCTCTTTGAGGGTGCTCACGAGCCGGTCGTTGTTCTCGGTCAGTCGAGCTAGCTGCGCCTGGGTAGCCGCCAGTCGCTCCTCGAGCTGCCGGACGTGTCGGGGGCTTTCGGTCAGCTTGCGCCGCACCAAGGCCAGTTCCTCTTGAAGGAACGCGACCTGGGTGGAGAGATCGTGGGCCTCCTTCTCCCACCGTGCGGCGCGCGAGTCCGCGTCGTCGCTGCGTGCCACGTCCCACCTCCCCGGGGGGCTTGAACGTTCTGCCCTAACACTAGCCGCTATGACGCCGATTCGGTCCCATGCAACACCCTCGTCACCGAACCTTGATCGTCACGGGGGACGCCGCTGGGGTCGTACGGGGGCGTTCGGGTACCGTCGGGTACGTGCCGGACGAACGGATGGAGGGGTCATCGTGGTAACCCAGACCGAGACCGATGAGCTGCGCGTTTGGGTGGACCAGGACCTCTGCACGGGCGACGGCCTGTGCGTCCAGTACGCCCCGGAGGTGTTCGAGTTCGACATCGACGGCCTGGCGTACGTCAAGAACGGCTCGGGCGAGATGCTGCTCGCCCCGGGCAGCCGGGTCGACGTACCCGCCCATCTGCGGCTCGACGTGATCGACGCGGCCAAGGAGTGCCCGGGCGACTGCATCCACGTGCTGCGCAGCCGGGACGACGTCGAGGTCGCCGGTCCGGACGCCGAGGACTGATCCGGGCGCGGACGACCGGTTCACCGACCCGGGCGCGCGACCGCGCGGCGCGGCGGATCGGGATCCGGCGGTTCTAGCCGGCTCGGCCGGGGGAAACACCCAGCCGGACCGGTCACAGCATGGGACGACCGAGCACCGACGCGACCAGTCGGGCAAACTCCTCGAGCCGGGCGATCTGCCCCGCACCGCCGTCGTCGAACGTCTTGCCGAAACGCAGTGCGTCGTGCCGGGGCGAACCCACCACCTCGTCCGCCGGCACCCCCTCGTCCAACGAGCTGAGCAGCAGGTACACGTCGATGCTGTCGACGCGTACGCCGCCGCTCGGGGTCCGGGTCAGCCGCCGCCGGCATCCCACCTCGGTCACCGTCGAAACCGGCACGACCCGCAGCGACGAGGTCATCGACCCGGCCGGGCCGTCGTCCGGCGGGATGTCCTCGCCGTGCCAGAGGATCAGCCGGCTGCCGTCGCAGACCGCCACCTCCTGCCAGACCCCGTTCACCTCGTTGACGAACCGCTCCAGGGTGAAACCCAGCACGGAGGCGCCACGCAGCACGCCGCCCAACGCCTCCAGCGCCACCTCGGGGTCGCGGAGGTACGCCCGCGCCGCCGACTCCAGGTCCTGGTACGGCGACCAGTCCGGGAAGACGGCGGGGAGGTCCCCGCCGCCGAAGGTGGGCCTGCTCATGCGGACCTCCCGAGGTTGATGATCACTGCACGTCCCTCTACCCCGCCTCGTCCACGCCACCCGCCGGGGCGAGCGTCGCCGACTCCGCGTCCCGAGCGGCCTGCTCTGCCGCCCGCAGTCCCGCCTTGCGCGCCGCGTACGCCTCGACGCCCTTGCTGGGCTTGCGACGCCGCGGCGGCGCGGTCACGCCGGGTGCCAGCTTGCGCGCGGAGACCAGGAACGCCGTGTGCGCGATCATCCGGTGGTCGGGGCGCACCGCCAGCCCCTCCAGATGCCAGTCGCGCACCAGCGACTCCCAGGCCCGGGGCTCGGTGAAGCCGCCGCGCTCACGCAACGCCTCCACCAGGTCGGAGAGCTGGGTGGTGGTGGCCACGTAACCGATGAACACACCACCGGGCACCAGCGTGCGCGCCACCAGGTCGAGCACGTCCCACGGGGCGAGCAGGTCGAGGATGATCCGGTCGAACTCCGGCTCCTGGCAGGTCGCCACGTCGCCCACGGTCAGGTGCCAGGACGGGTGCGGGCCGCCGAAGAAGGCCTCCACGTTGCGCCGGGCGATCTGGGCGAAGTCGTCGCGCAACTCGTACGAGTGCAGCTCACCGGTCGGGCCGACCGCACGCAGCAGGGAGCAGGCCAGCGCACCGGAACCGGCACCGGCCTCGAGCACCTTCGCACCGGGGAAGATGTCGCCCATGGCGACGATCTGCGCGGCGTCCTTCGGGTAGATCACCTGGGCGCCACGGGGCATCGAGAGCACGTAGTCCGAGAGCAGCGGACGCAGCGCGAGGTAGGCGGTCCCGCCCGCGGAGGTGACCACACTGCCGTCGGGCAGCCCGATCAGGTCGTCGTGCTCGAGCGCACCCCGGTGGGTGTGGAACGACTTGCCGCCCTCCAACGTGATCGTGTGCATCCGACCCTTCGGATCGGTCAACTGCACCCGGTCACCCGGCCGGAACGGGCCACGGTGGGCCGGTACCGGTTCGGCGTCGGTGGGGTGGGCGGTGGTGGGCTGTGCGGTCACTGAGTCATCTTTCGTTTCGGCTCCAGGAGCTGCGCCAGATCGGCGATGTGCAAAACGCCGACGACATCTTCGCCTGACGTCACGAGATACTGCGCGCCCGGGTCGGTCTGCACGGCCTGGATGACCTCCTCGCCGTCCAGCCCGACCGGGAGGGTCGGGAGTCCGTCCAGGCCACGGGCCACCGTGTCGACCGCGACCCATGGCCGCCGGTCCACCGGCACCGCCTCGGCGGCGGCCCGGTCGACCAGGGCGACCAGCCGACCCGACGAGTCGTCGACGCCCAGCGCCACCGGCGCCGGCCCGGCGTCCAAGCCCCGCCGCTGGGCCTCGGCCAGCGGTGTTCCGGTGGGCACCCGGAACACCGGTCGGGCAAGTTGGTGCAGGTCGATCAGGGGGAACCGACGGCTGATCCGGGCCATCCGGATGGACTGGCCGGCACCCTGCCAGAGGGTGAAGGCAACCAGCACCATCAGGGCCAGCCCCAGCGGTGCGATCAGCCCGACCCAGGTCAGTACGCCGACCAGCACAGCGGTGACAACCGCGACGGCCCGGCCGGCCCAGCCGGCGACCTCGGTGCCGAGGTGCCGATCCCGACTGACCGCCCAGACCAGGGCACGCAACGCACGGCCGCCGTCGAGCGGCAAACCGGGCAGGATGTTGAAGACCGCCACGATGAGGTTGCTCACCGCCAGTTGCAGGGCGAACTGGTCGGGCAGCGTGCGATCGGGCAACAGTACGGTGGCCACCACCGCGGCCAGGCCCAGCACCAGCGACACGGCCGGGCCGGCGAGCGAGACCAGCAGGTCCACCCGGGGCGTCGGGGCGTCGCGGTCCATCTCGGTGTAGCCGCCCAGCAGTTCCAGCGTGATCCCGCGTACGCCGATGCCGTGCCGGCGGGCGGTCACCGCGTGGCCGAGTTCGTGCAACAGCACCGAACCGAGCAGGCAGACCACGAATCCGAAGCCCACCAGGTAGCCGGTGACCTGCGACAGCTCCAGCTCACGACGGACGAACTCGCCGTACACCACGGTCACCAGGACGGCCAGCAGCACCATCGAGGCGTTGACGTAGACCGGTACCCCGAGCACCCGCCCGACGGCGAGGCCGGGACGGCGGTCCGGCCGGGTTTGCCGTCTTGAACTCTGCTGCACCGTGTCGATGCTACGTAACTGCGCGGAGCAAGCTCGCCCGCGGCATGCTTGCGGGCCCCGTGCCCGCGTAACCGTCGTACCGGTGGCCTAGCCTTCCGGTCATGGTGGCGGAGATGGTGACGAAGCAGACGGCCGGGCGATCCCCGGTGACCGAGCGGCCCCCCGGGCCCTCCCTCTCGCCGTCGCGGGCGGCGGATTTCAAGACCTGCCCGCTGCTCTACCGGTTCCGCAGCATCGACCGGCTGCCCGAGCGGACCAGCCTGGACCAGATCCGCGGCACCCTGGTGCACGCGGTGCTGGAACGCCTCTTCGACCTGCCCGCGGTGGACCGCACGCCGGCGGCCGCGGGCGACCTGGTGATACCGCAGTGGGACGAGTTGGTGGCCCGGGAGCCGGAGCTGACCGACCTGTTCCCCGAGGATGCGGCGATCGACGTGACCGAGTTCCTCGGCTCGGCCCGCCGGCTGCTCGACGGCTACTTCACCGTGGAGGATCCGCGCCGGCTCGAGCCCGCCGAGCGGGAGACGCTGATCTCCACGGTCGTCGACGACGAGTTGCTGATCCGGGGTTACATCGACCGGCTCGACGTCGCCCCGGACGGGGCGCTGCGGGTGGTCGACTACAAGACCGGCGGCGCGCCCCGGGAGGCGTTCGAGGCACGTGCGCTGTTCCAGCTGAAGTTCTACGCGCTGGTGCTCTGGCGTACCCGCGGGGTGGTGCCGAAGGTGCTCCGGCTGCTTTACCTCAAGGACGCCGAGATCTGCGACTACGCGCCGGACGCCGACGAACTCGCCCGGTTCGAACGCACACTGGTCGCCCTCTGGCGGGCGATCGAGCAGGCCACCGCGAAGCAGGACTTCCGGCCGAAGCCGAGCCGGCTCTGCGACTGGTGCAGCCACCAAGCGCTCTGTCCCGCCTTCGGCGGCACGCCGCCGCCGTTCCCGGAACTGACGATCACCGCGGTCGTGCCGGAGCAACCGAGCCGGGCCGCAGGGCCCGCCGTGGACGAGTAGGCCTCCTCCCAAGACGGGTCGCCCTCCTCCCGGGACGGGGCGCCCTCCTCCCGGGACGGGGCGCCCTCCTCCCGGGACGGGGCGCCCTCCTCCCGGAGGAGGAGGCGCGCTCCACCTCCGGGTCCGGACGACACCGCCCCGACAGCGGCTACCGTGCGGAGATGACCCGCATCGACGTCCCGGCCGCCCTCGACCGGCCGCCGGGTCGGACCGCGCCGGACGCCGGGCCGCCCCCGCCCACCGGCCGCTGGCGGGGCCTGCTTCCCACCGGGTACGACCCGGTCGTGCTCGGCCGCGACGTCCTGCTCGCGGGACTGGTGGTGCTGGTAGAGGTGCTGCTGGTGGCGACCGGACCACCGGGGGCCGTAACCGACGGATGGCCGAGAACGATCACCTGGAGTCTGGTCTGCGCGGTGCCGATCGTGCTGCACCGGGTGTGGCTGCCGGCCGCGGTGGCACTCGCGCTGACCGGTTTTGCCGCCGCGGTGGTCGACGGGCACCAACCGCTGACCGCGGTGGTGGCGTTCATCCTGCTGACGTACACCGCGGCGGCCGGGCTCACCCTGCGCCGGGCAATACTCGTGGCCACCGCGCTCTGGGTGCCGATCCTGGTCACCGCCCTGGCGCTGCCCGTAGCTCGGGACCAGATCGGGGTCTCCGGCGGCTACCTGCTCTTCACCAACGTGCTGATCGCGTTGGTCTGCTTTTTCGTCGGACGTACGGTGCACGCCCGCCGGGCGACCATCCGGGCGCTGGAGGAACGTGCCCGGGTCGCCGAGGAGAACCAGCGCTCCATGGCCGACCAGGCGGTCGCCGACGAGCGGCGTCGGATCGCCCGGGAGCTGCACGACGTGGTGGCGCACCACGTCAGCGTGATGAGCGTGCTGGCGACCGGCGCCCGGCGGGTGCTGCCCCGCGACCCGGCCGCCGCGGACGAGGCCCTGGACAGCATCGCGGAGACCGGCCGGACCACCCTGCGGGAGCTGCGCCGGCTGCTCGACGTGCTGCGTACCGACGCCGAGCCGGCCGCCGACCTCACCCCTCAGCCCGGACTCGCCGGCCTCGAGTCGCTGGTCGACCAGGTACGCGAGGCGGGTCTGCCGGTCACCCTGCGGATCGACGGCGTGCCGGCACCGTTGGAGCCCAGCCTCGCCCTGACCGTCTTCCGGATCGTGCAGGAGGCGCTCACCAACGCGCTCAAGCACGCTGGTACGGCCACCGCACAGGTCCGGCTGACCTTCGGCGTCTACTGGCTGGTGGTCGAGATCCTCGACACCGGGCGGGGCCCTTCGCTCGACCCCAACCTGGCCGGACACGGCCTGGTCGGGATGCGGGAGCGGGTCGCCCTCTACGGTGGAACCCTGCGTACCGGCCCCCGCCCGGGCGGCGGCTTCCGGGTGTACGCGAAGGTACCGATGGAACGCCTCGGCGTACCGAGCAACGAGGAGACGGCGTGACCGAGCACCGCGAGGTTGGCTATACGCGGGGTGGTGCGCGTCCGGTACGGATCCTGCTCGCCGACGACCAGCCGTTGCTGCGTACCGGGTTCCGGATGGTGCTCAGCGCCGAGAGTGACCTCGACATCGTGGGCGAGGCGGGTGACGGTGCCGAGGCGGTCGACCTGGCCCGTCGGCTGCTGCCCGACGTGGTGCTGATGGACATCCGGATGCCACGGATGGACGGGGTGGCGGCGACCCGGGTGATCGTCGAGTCCCGGCTGCCGGTACGGGTGCTCATCCTGACCACGTTCGACCTGGACGAGTACGTGGTGGGGGCGTTGCGGGCCGGTGCGAGTGGCTTCCTGGCCAAGGACGTACCGGCCGACGACCTGGTGACCGCGATCCGTACGGTGGCCGCCGGTGAGGCGGTGGTCGCCCCACGCATCCTCAAGCGGCTGCTGGACCAGTTCGCCGGTGTGCTGCCCGACCCGTCGGCAACCCCGCCGAAGGCGCTCGACGTGCTCACCGATCGGGAGCGTGAGGTGCTGGTGCACATTGCCCGGGGACTGTCCAACGCGGAGATCGCGCGCACGTTGTCGATCAGTGAAACCACGATCAAGACGCATGTCGGACACGTACTCACCAAACTCGGTCTGCGGGATCGGGTGCAGGCGGTCGTGTTGGCGTACGAATCGGGATTGATCCGTCCGGGCGCGTGACGCACCGATAACGGTCGTGCGACGTAGCGTGCCGAGCCCGTACCCTCCTGTGGTCGGAGCCGGAGGGTACGACGGTCGTACCGCAAAACCCTCCGTCGGCAGGATGGCCGGATTGCCCCGGCCACCTAGCGTGACCCAGGACGGCAACCGTCGTCATCGAACGAGGGAGAGATCGTGACGGGGACTACACCCGCGGCCGGCGCTACGGCAGCGGCGCGTGCCAATGACGTATGGAAGGTGTACGGCAGCGGTGAAGCACAGGTCATCGCCCTACGCGGAGTCACCGCCGAATTCGAACAAGCCCGCTACACCGCCATCATGGGACCCAGCGGCTCCGGCAAATCCACCCTCATGCACTGCCTCGCCGGACTCGACTCCGTCACCCGCGGCACCATCCACATCGGCGACACCACCGTCACCGGACTCAACGACAACGGACTCACCAAACTCCGCCGCGACAAAGTCGGCTTCATCTTCCAACAATTCAACCTCCTCCCCACCCTCACCGCCGAAGAAAACATCCTCCTCCCCCTCTCCATCGCCGGCCGCAAACCAGACCCCGACTGGTACAACACCGTCATCAAAACCGTCGGACTAGCCGACCGACTCCACCACCGACCCAACCAACTCTCCGGCGGCCAACAACAACGCGTCGCCTGCGCCCGCGCCCTCGTCGCCAAACCCGACGTCATCTTCGCCGACGAACCCACCGGAAACCTCGACAGCCGAGCCGGCGCAGAAGTCCTCACCTTCCTCCGCGACAGCGTCCGCAACCACCACCAAACCATCGTCATGGTCACCCACGACCCCGTCGCCGCCAGCTACGCCGACCGCGTCATCTTCCTCGCCGACGGCGCCATCGTGGACGAGTTGACCGATCCCACGGCGGAAGCGGTGCTCGACACCCTCAAGCACCTGGACGTGCTGGCCCACCAGGCCGAGGTGGCGTGATGCTGCGTGCCACGCTGAAGAGCCTGCTCTCGCGCAAGCTCCGGCTGGTCCTGTCCGGTTTCGCGATCATCCTCGGCGTGATGTTCGTGGCCAGTGCCTTCGTGCTCACCGACAGCCTCGGCGGCCGGTTCGAGCAGTTGTTCCAGACCCTCAACAAGGACGTGGCGGTCCAGGTGCAGGCCACCGACGAGGCGCAGGAGGAGGTGACCCCGCCGCTGCTGACCGAGGCCGACCTGGATCGGCTGGCCGCGGTGGACGGGGTCCGCTCGGTCGCCGGGGACGCCAGCTCGGAGGGGATCACCCCGTTCCGCAAGGACAACGGCAAGGCACTGCCGGCGGGCGCCCCGCACCTCGGCATCGGGCTGGCCGACGACGACTTCGTCGCCGACGGCCTGCTGCACGTGGCGGAGGGTCGGGCGGCACAGGCCGACAGCGAGGTCACCCTGACCCGCTACACGGCCGAGCAGACCGGGCACCAGATCGGTGACCGGATCAAGATCTACGTGCCGCGGAGCGCGACCAGCCCGGAGTGGACTGTCGTCGGTCTGCTGGAGTATTCCGGTGGGCGGACATCGCTCGGCGGCGAGACGATGGTCGGCTTCACCGTGCCGGAGGCGCAGCGACTCTTCTACGGCACCACCGGGGTGTTCGGCGCCGCCCAGCTCGAGGCCGAGCCGGGGGTGTCGCAGCAGACGCTGAAGCAGCGGGTCGCCACGGTCACCCCGACCGGGTTCGAGGCGATCACCGGCCAGGAGGCAGCCGACGAGCAGGCTTCCCAGCTGAAGCAGCTACTGACGTTCGTGAACTGGTTCTTCCTCGGCTTCGCGTTGATCGCGCTGCTGGTCGGAATGTTCCTGATCTTCAACACCTTCAACATCATCATTGCCCAGCGGTCGCGGGAGCTGGCGCTGCTGCGGGCGCTCGGCGCCAGCTGGCGGCAGGTCACCGGCAGCGTGTTGGTCGAGGCGCTGGTGGTGGGCGTGATCGCGTCCACCCTGGGGCTGGGCGCCGGCATCGCGGTCGCGGCCGGGCTACAGGCGCTCGCCTCCGCCGCCGGTTTCCCGCTGCCGGAGGGTGGACTCACCGTCAGCAGCACCGCCATCATCGCGTCGTACCTGGTCGGCGTGGTGATGACGGTGATCGCGGCGCTGGTCCCGGCGGTCCGCGCCGCCGGGGTGCCGCCGATCGCGGCCATGCGCGACGTGGTCCGGCCGGACAAATCGCTGCGCGCGCTGACCATCACCGGCGGGGTGATCACCGCGATCAGCATCGCACTGCTCAGCATCGGTCTGGTCGGGGTGGAAGGGCTGACCGCGGTCGCGCTCGGCGGCGGCGTACTGCTCGCGGTGGTCGGGGTGGCGCTGCTCTCCCCGGCGCTGACCCGCCCGGTCGCCGGCACGATCGGCCTCCTGGTGAGCTGGGGCGCCGCGACCGGGATCGGCCGGCGCAACACGCTGCGCAATCCGCGCCGGACCGCGGTGACCGCGGCGGCGCTGATGGTCGGCGTGACCCTGGTCAGCGCGGTCAGCGTGATCGGCGCGTCGCTGAAGGCCAGCGTCACGGACCTGGTGGAGAACGACCTGAGCGCCGCGGTCATCGTGACCACGGGGGTGGTGGCGCCACCGAGCGGCAAGGAGGGGTTCGACCCCGCCCGGCTGGAACAGGCGGCCCGGATTCCCGGCGTCACGCAGGTACTCGCGACCCATCTCGCGGTGCTGCCGCTGGACGGCAACGCGAACTCGTACGTCCAGGCGGCCGACCTGCCCACCGCCCGGTCCCTGATGTCGATGGAGCAGGTGTCCGGCACGTTGACCCCGAGCGGGGACAACGAGGCGATCGTCGACGACGGCACCGCGGAGACCAACGGCTGGAAGCTCGGCAGCACCTTCGTGGTCACCATGCCGGTTGGGGGCGACCGGACGTACACGATCGCCGGGATCTATCAGCGGACGGCGGTGGCCAACGGCGTGATCCTGCCGCCGTCGCAGGTGCAGTACTTCGCCGGGCCGCTGGCCTTCCAGGGCCTGGTCCAGGTTTCCGAGGGCACCGACGTGGCCGCGGTGACCCGCCAGGTCGAGCAGCTCATGGCCGACTACCCGCTGGTCAGCGTGGTCGACCAGGCGAGCTTCATCAAGCAGCAGACCTCGGCGGTGGACCAACTGCTGGTGATCTTCTACGTGCTGCTGGCGCTGGCCGTACTGGTGGCGTTCCTCGGCATCATCAACACCCTGGTGCTGAGCATCTACGAACGCACCCGGGAATTGGGCCTGCTGCGTGCGGTGGGCATGGGCCGCCCGCAGATCCTGGCGATGGTGGGCGTGGAGTCACTGCTGATGGCCGTCTTCGGCTGCCTGCTCGGGGTCGGACTCGGGGTGGCGCTCGGGGTGACGGTCACCGAGGTGCTGCGCAACCTGGACGCGATCTCGATCGTCGCGCTGCCGTACCTGCAGCTCGTCGGATTCCTGGTCGCGGCCGCGCTGGCCGGGGTGCTGGCCGCCGCGTGGCCGGCCTGGCGGGCGTCGCGACTCAACGTGCTGCAGGCGATCTCGTACGAGTAGACAACCGGCGGTACGAGTGCGGGGTGGGCGTTCGCGCCCGCCCCGCACTGCCGTCTCTGTCGCTGGAAGGCGCTGGATGACCGGGTGAGGCACGGTCGGCGATCCGGTCAAATCACCACACGAAGCGCTCTGTTGCGGAAAGATCCGGTAGGGCGATCGGAATGGGTCGCTAGCAGTCAGGGGCAACCCTGAGTGTGGCATCCGGGCCGACCCGCAGCGGAATATCCGCTGTGGCTCCACCCAGGGGTGGACGAGTCGGGCTTTGGCGGCACCGACGATGGAGACTGCCGGCCGGACCAGGGTGCCCGGACGGATCAGACTTTCATCGAAGGAGAATTCGAGTGACCGCGACGGTAGGCCAGAATACGCAGGCGGCTGCGCGTGCCAACGAAGTGTGGAAGGTGTACGGCAGCGGTGAAGCACAGGTCATCGCCCTACGCGGAGTCACCGCCGAATTCGAACAAGCCCGCTACACCGCCATCATGGGACCCAGCGGCTCCGGCAAATCCACCCTCATGCACTGCCTCGCCGGACTCGACTCCGTCACCCGCGGCACCATCCACATCGGCGACACCACCGTCACCGGACTCAACGACAACGGACTCACCAAACTCCGCCGCGACAAAGTCGGCTTCATCTTCCAACAATTCAACCTCCTCCCCACCCTCACCGCCGAAGAAAACATCCTCCTCCCCCTCTCCATCGCCGGCCGCAAACCAGACCCCGACTGGTACAACACCGTCATCAAAACCGTCGGACTAGCCGACCGACTCCACCACCGACCCAACCAACTCTCCGGCGGCCAACAACAACGCGTCGCCTGCGCCCGCGCCCTCGTCGCCAAACCCGACGTCATCTTCGCCGACGAACCCACCGGAAACCTCGACAGCCGAGCCGGCGCAGAAGTCCTCACCTTCCTCCGCGACAGCGTCCGCAACCACCACCAAACCATCGTCATGGTCACCCACGACCCCGTCGCCGCCAGCTACGCCGACCGCGTCATCTTCCTCGCCGACGGCGCCATCGTCTCCGAACTGATCGAACCGACGCCGGAGACCGTGCTGGACACGATGAAGAAGCTCGACGGGCTCGCCGAGGCGGCGCTCTGATGCTGCGCGCAACCCTGAAGAGCCTGCTCGCCCGCAAGGTCAGGTTGATCCTGTCCGGGCTGGCCGTGGTGCTGGGCGTCATGTTCGTCTCCGGCTCGTTCGTGCTCACCGACACGCTCGGGCGTTCCTTCGACTCGGTGTTCAGCGACGCGTACGCCAACACCGACGTGAACGTGGCGGCGAAACCGAAGATCGCGGTGAACGAGTTCGAGGGCGAACAGCTCGCGAACCCGCTGCCGGCGGCGACGCTGGACACCGTACGGAAGGTGCCCGGTGTCGCCGAGGCCACCGGGGTGGTGGCGACCGACGGTGCCCGCCTGATCGGCAGCAACGGCAAGGTCGTCACCTCGTTCGGGCCGCCGCAACTGGGCGAGAACTGGACCGGCGAGGACGACCTGGTGAAGTTGCGCGAGGGCCGCGCGCCGACCGCCGACACCGAGATCGTGATCAACGCCGGCCTGGCCAAGGCGGCCAAGGTCAAGGTCGGCGACCGGGTCGGCGTACTGGTCGACCTGGCCCCGAAACAGGAGTTCACCCTGGTCGGGGTCTTCGGTTACAGCGGTGACCGGGACAGCCTCGGCGGGGTCAACGAGGTGGCGTTCACCGACCCGGTCGCCCAGCGGCTGATGCTCGGGGAGACCAACGTCTTCACCAACATCTCCGTACGCGCCCAGGACGGGGTCGACCAGGCCACACTGCGCGACCGGGTCGCGGCGGCGGTCGGCGACGGGTACGAGGTGAAGACCGGCAAGCAGCTCTCCGCCGACTCCTCTGCCGGGCTGAAGGAGGGACTCGCCTTCTTCAACCAGATCCTGCTCGGCTTCGCCGGGGTGGCGCTGCTGGTCGGTACCTTCCTGATCCTCAACACCTTCTCGATCATCGTGGCGCAGCGCACCCGTGAGCTGGCCCTGATGCGGGCGATCGGGGCCAGCGGCAAGCAGGTGATCCGTTCGGTCCTGGTCGAGGCGGTGGCGATCGGCCTGGTCGCCTCGATCCTGGGCCTGGGCGCCGGCATCGGGGTCGGTGCGCTGCTGGCGTACGCGTTCGGGCAGTTCGGCGGCGGCCTGGAACTGGCCGGCGTGGGTGTGCCACCGACCGCGGTGATCAGCTCGTTCGCGGTCGGGATCCTGATCACGGTGGTCGCCGCGCTGATCCCGGCGATGCGCGCGTCCCGGATCCCGCCGATCGCGGCGATGCAGGACGTGGCCACGCCGGACCGCCCGCTGACCAAGCTCACCGTGGCCGGAGCGGTGGTGTCGGTGCTCGGCGCCGGGCTGCTGGCCCTGGGTCTGACCGGTACGGCCGGCGACGCGATCCTCGGCACCATCCTCGGCGGCGTACTGCTCGCGTTCATCGGGGTGGCCCTGCTGACCCCGGTGATCAGCCGACCGGTGGTGTCCCTGCTCGGCCGGATCTTCTCCTGGTCGGTGCCGGGCAAGCTCGGCCGGCTCAACTCCGGCCGCAACCCGCGCCGGACGGCGATCACCGCCGCCGCCCTGATGATCGGCATCGCGCTGGTCACCGGCGTGACGATCATCCTGGACTCGGCCAAGTCGAGCATCTCCGGCCTGGCCGAGGACACCATCAGCGCCGACCTGGTGATCTCCGGTGCGCAGTCCGGGCCCCGGCCGCCGACCTTCGACCCGGTGGTCCTGGAGCGGGCCGCCGCCCTGCCCGGGGTGAAGGCGGTCGCCGGTTTCTGGGGTGACATGGCGCTGGTCGACGGCCAACGCGAATTCGTCAACGCCACCAACGACGTGGCGGCGGTGCGGGACATCTACGGGGTGAAGGCGACCGCCGGCAGCGTCGACGCGCTCACCCCGGACCAGGTGCTGATCGACGCCGACACCGCACGGGACCTCGGCCTGACCGTCGGCGCCACCGTACCGGTGCAGCTGTCCCGGGGCGACCCGCACACCTACACGGTCAGCGGCATCTACGCCGAGTCGGAGCTGTACAGCGGCTTCCTGCTGCCTCCCGGCGCGACGAAGGACTTCGCCATCCCCCGGCCGTCGCAGGGCTACCTGCAACTGGATCCGGGTACGTCGGTCGGGCAGGTGCTGCCGGCGGTCGAATCGCTGCTCGCGGACAGTCCCGAGGTGTCGGTCGCGGACCGGGCGTTGTTCATCGAGCAGCAGACCGGGCAGTTCGACACCCTGCTCCGAATGATCCAGATCCTGCTGGCGCTGGCGATCCTGATCGCCGTACTCGGGATCGTGAACACGCTGGCGCTGTCGGTGCTGGAGCGGACCCGCGAGTTGGGGCTGCTGCGGGCGATCGGGCTCAACCGGGCCCGGACCATGTGGATGGTGACCGTGGAGGCCGTGGTGATCTCGGTCTTCGGTGCGCTGCTCGGGATGGCTGTCGGCACCGGGCTGGGCGCGGCGGTGGTCCGCGCGCTACGCGACGACGGCATCACCGATCTGGTGCTGCCGTGGGCACAGCTCGGCGTACTGATCGGGCTGGCGGCGGTGGTCGGCGTGGTCGCGGCGGTGCTGCCGGCGATCCGCGCCGCCCGGATCAACGTGTTGGGCGCGATCGCGCACGAATAGCCGCTCCGGGGGAATGGGGGTGGTGGGGCGGCGGCGGGGGGCGCCCCCCCCCCCCCCCCCCCGCGCGGGGGGGGGGGGGGGGGGGGGGGGGGGGGGCCCCCCCCCCCCCACCGCACGTCTCAGGCCGGCGAGGTGGGCAGGTCCAACGGGGCCACCAGGCGGGCGAGCAGGTCCAGGTCCGCACCGGTCAGGCTCTCCAACAGGTGTACGCCGTCCACCCGGCCCAGCGGCACCTCACTGGGCACCGCGAGTACGGCGGCACCGGCGGCAACCGCACTGGTTACCCCGGCCGGAGAGTCCTCGATCGCCACACACCGCTCGATCGGCACCCCGAGCATCCGGGCGGCGGTCAGGTACGGCTCCGGATCCGGTTTCGTGGCCAGCACCTCGTCGCCGCAGACCACCACGTCGAACCGGTCCCGTCCGAGCGTTTCGAGGGCGACCTCGACCAGTTGCCGGGCGGTGGAGGTGACCAGCGCGGTCGGTATCCCGGCGGCCCGCACCAGGTCCAGCAGCCCGACGGCGCCGGGACGCCAGGGCAGACCGGCGACGAAGAGTTCGGCCATCCGCTTCTCCAGCCAGGCCGCGCCGTACGCCGGGTCCCGGTCCTGTGCCAGGTCGGTGTTGAGGATCGCCATCGAGCTGGCCATGCTGGAGCCGATCATCGCCATCCGGGCGGGCTCGGAGAGCCGACCGCCGTAGTGGGCGGCCAGTTCGTGCAGGGCGACGTCCCACAGCTTCTCGCTGTCGACGAGCGTGCCGTCCATGTCGAAGAGCACGGCGGCTGGATGCTGGCCAGTCAGGGGATCCTCCCGGGTACGAGCGCTGATCCCCCGATCATGCCAAGCACGGGTCGGGGCGGTGCGCGTACTCGGGGTGAACTGTGGCCGATCCCTCAGGGTGCGGGCGGGTTCAGGTCAGATCGCAGGCGGCGAAGGAGCGCTCGTAGCCGCGGAAGAAGGAATCGATCCGCTGCTCGGCGGTGCCGTGCGAGCCCTCGGCGAACCACGGCTGGTCGGGGTCGTCGCCGACCGCGACCAGCCCGGTCCGGAACTCGTCCAGGTCACCGTCCTGCAGGTCGAGCTGCCGCTCCTGCACCGAGTCACCGATGTACGCCCCCGCCATGCAGTCGGCCTGGAGTTCCGCCTGGATGGTGAACTGGTGCGAGATGCCGAGCCGCGCCTGGATCGCGTGGGCGTACTCGTGGCCGAGCAGGAAGAACAGGAACGCGTCCCCGATCTGCCGGAACGCGGCCACCGCCCAGTTCACGTCGTACGCGATGAAGTCCCCGGCCGGGCAGTAGACCGCGTTGTTGCGTGGCAGCGGCTGCTGACCACAGGAAACCTCGCCGTCGCGGGAGTACGCGAACACCCGTCGCACCGGCTGGAACTGCTGCCGGGACTCGGTGAACCGCGCGTCCCAGTACAGCTCGGCGAGCCGGACCGCGCCCGGGATGTCCCGCTCGAACTCCTCGACGGTGCCCGAGCCGTCGACCGGCTCACCCGACGAGGGCGCCGGAGCGGGGGCCGGCTCCTCCCCTGTCGTACCGGGTCCGATCGCGCAGGCGAGCGTGACCACCAGCACCGCGACCAGGCCGAGCAGTCCCGCACTCCGCCCGGATCGGTACCCGGTTGCTGTCCGCATGGCGACCTCCTCGGCGATCGTGGCCGCCCGGCGTCCGGCGGTGGTTCCATAATTCCCGCCCGGCCGGTTCCTGACCACGATCCACATTGGCAGGTGCCCGTCGGCGTACCGAGCGCGGGGTGTGCGGTAGACGGGGATCCCCGCGGCTGCCGGGTTCGGGTACGGAAAAACCGGCCGACCGTGTAGTACGGCCAGCCGGTTTCTCGTCCCTCCCACCGGTGTCTACCGGCTGCCGGCGCCGATCGGTGTGGGCGATACCAGCGGGTTCGGCGTCTGGTCGGTGACCGGGCGGGGCGTACGCCGGATGGTCGGTACGAGCAGCGCCGCCGCGACGGCCAGCACGGAGAGCCCGGCCAGCAGGGCGAACCCGTGGCTGTAGCCGGCTTCCCGGGGCAGTCCGCTCGACTGGAGGTTGCTGGTCACGATGCTGCTCATCATGGCCGCGCCGATCGCGCCGCCGATCGTACGGATGTTGGCGTTCATCCCGACCGCGGCACCGGTGTGGTGGGCGGGCACGCTCTTCACGATCAGGTTCGTCATCGCCGAGTAGGCCAGGCCGATACCGAGGCCGAAGACGGCGGCGGCCGCTCCGAGTTGCCAACGCTCGTCATGTGCCACGACGAGCGCGGCGCAGGCCACGACGCTGAACGCCGACCCGGTGACGAGTTGCGCCTTCGCGCTGAAGACCCCTTCGAGCCGCCCGCTGAGCAGACCGGCGACGAACATGGTGACCAGCATCGGCAGCATCAGCAGGCCAGCCTCGGTGACGCTCGCGCCGAAGCCGTAGCCGGCCGCGGCGGGGGTCTGGGTGAACTGCGGGAGGAAGCCGTACAGGGCGAACATCGCCCCGCCGAACAGGAGCGCGACCAGGTTGGTGGCCCAGACCGCTGGCAGTCGCATCATCCGCATGTCGATCAGGGGGTTGGTCGAGCGGACCTCGGTGGCGGCCCAGGCGGCGAAGACCGCGACCGCTACGACCAGCAGCCCGATCACCTTCGTCGAGGTCCAGCCCCACTTCGGTGCCTCGCTGACCGCCAGCAGCAGCGCGACGAGCCAGCCCGACATCAGTGCCGCGGAGAGCAGGTTGATCCGGCCTCGGTTGCGGACCGGCGACTCGGGCACGAGCAGGTACGCCGCCAGCGCCGTCAGCGCCACGATCATCAGCGGGATCCAGAACAGCCACCGGTAACCGAGCAGGCCGACGATCGGCCCGGCGAGCACGACGCCCAGGCCGCCACCGACCGCGATGATGGCCGACATCGCGCCGATCGCGGAGGACATCCGCGACGCCGGGAACTCGTCTCGGATGATGCCGAACGACAGTGGGAAGACCGCACCGCCGACGCCCTGGATGAGCCGGGCGATGATCAGCACGGTGATGTTCGGTGCGATCGCGGCCAGCAGGCAGCCGACCGCGAGGCCGACCAGGGTGAGGACCAGGATGCGTTCCTTGCCGACCATGTCGCCGACCCGGCCGAGGATCGGCGTGAAGATCGCGGCGGAGAGCAGGTACGCGGTCAGCACCCAGGTGACCGTGCTCTGTGAGGTGTGCAGGTCGTGCTGGATCGTGGAGAGCACCGGGCTGATCAGCGACTGCATCATCGCGAAGAAGCCGGCGCCGGCCGCGAGTACGGCAAAGGTCAACTGCCGAGGGGTACGTCTGGTGGTCGATGCCACGAGAACTTCCTTACGAAGTAGCTGGGATAGATGTTGCCGATGGCCCGACCGGCGCGCCTGGTCGTCCGGCGGGCGGACATCGAGCGAACGTGCTACGCCCACCCCGTTCCGACGGGGAGGTAAAGTATGTGGAGGGTTCCCTCCGGACGTTACCGGAGGGGTGCCTCCGAAAACATTACCGGAGGGATACCTCCGGTCGCAACGGAAGCAGGGAGACCCGGCTGTGACGAGCGCCGCACAGGTACCCGAGACCCTCTCCCGACGCCCGAAGCGGGCCGACGCGCTGCGCAACTACGAGAACCTGGTCTCCGCCGCGCGCGACGCCTTCGCCGAGCACGGGTCGTCGGCCTCGCTGGAGGACATCGCCCGGCGGGCACAGGTGGGCATCGGGACGCTCTACCGACACTTCCCGACCCGCCGCGACCTCTTCGAAGCCGTCTACGTCGACGAGGTCGAGGCACTGTCCCGCTCCGCCAACGACCTGGCCGACGCACCGCCGTGGGAGGCACTGGTCGACTGGCTGCACCGGCTGGTCGGATACATCGCCACCAAGCGGGCGCTGGCCGAGGAACTGCTGCACGACTCCGAGATCTTCCAGCGGTGCCGTACCGAGGTATACGACGCCGGCCGGCCGCTGCTCGTACGCGCCCAGGCTGCCGGGGTGGTGCGCACCGACACCAACATCGACGACGTGATGCGGCTGGTCAGCGGCATCACGATGATCAAGGTGAGCGAGCCCAGCCAGCTCGACCGGGTGCTCGACATGGCCCTCGACGGCCTGCGCCCCCAGGCGCCGAGGGGCTGACTCACTCCGGGCGCAGGTGCGTCACCGAGTTGTACTCGGCCAGCACCAACCGCCCGGTTCCGCCCGCCCAACGCGTGATCGAGGCGTTCGCGACCATCCCGCCCCGGACGACCGATTCCAGGTCCGCCAGCGACAGCCCTTCGACCAGGTGACGCAACATCAACACCACCGAGTCGTGCGCCACCAGCAGCACCCGTACTCCTGCGTGCTCCCGGCGTACGTCGGCGAGCAGTGCCCGGAGGCGGGCGGCGACGTCCAGCAATGACTCGCCGCCCGGCGGACGCCAGTGGAATTCGCCGACGGCGGCCCGGCGGGCCGCCTCGGCCGGAAACCGTGCGGCGATCGCCGCGCCGGTCAGCAACTCCAACTCGCCCATGACCCGGTCCCGCAGCCGGTCGTCGACCCGCGGCGCCGGCAGGTCCGGGCCGCCCTCCGCCCGCGCCGCGTCCGCCGCCAGCCGCCAGGTCTGCACCGCCCGCAGGTACGGCGAACAGAGCACCACCTGCGGCCGGTGCTGCACCGCGAGTGCCCCGAGCCGGTGCCCGAGCGCGACCGCCTGCGCCTGCCCGAGCGGCGAGAGCGTGATGTCGGCGTCCCGCCCGGTGACCCCGGACTCGTCCCTGCCCGCCGCCTCGGCCAGGGCGAACGCCGCGTTGGCGGTGCTCTGCCCGTGCCGGACCACCGTCAACTCCGCGATCTCGGCGGGTGGGGTTCGACGGCCCACGACATCACCCCGTCCCTCTGTCGGTTACCAGGGTCAACGGTTGCGGCGGCGACGGGACATCGCCCAGAGCACGCCGCCGAGCGTCGCGGCGAACAGCGGCAGCAGACAGACGATCGACAGTAAGACCAAATGCCACGGCTTGATTGCACCCATTCGCCGTACCCTACGGTGATCTTCCGTCCGTCGGGTCCCCGGATCCGCCCAGGCTCACAGCACGCCGTCGAGCTGGGCGAACAACTCCGCCGGCACGGGCCGGTCGTGCCGCCGGGCCAGCCGGGTGCCGGTGCGCGTGCCCCAGCGTGTCCCACGCCCGCAGCGTCTCCCCTCGCTCGCACTAGCCGCGCCGGTCGACCTCGATCAGGGGGCTCGGCGCTCCGGCCGACTCGATAGGCAACCGATGGTTGCGGGAAGCTGGGCGGACGGCTAGCGTAATGCGCAACCAAACGTTGCACATCGAGGAAGAGTGACCAGCATGGAGTACGGCAGCATCGAACGGGAGATCCACGTCGACGCCCCACCCGAGGTGGTCTTCGAGGTCGTCAGCAGCCCCGAGCACATCTCGCAGTGGTGGACTGACGACGCCGAGTTCGACGTGACTCCCGGCACGGTCGGTGAACTCGTCTGGGGCGACCGGGCGACGGTCGTCCCGATGCGGGTGGTGACCGCCGAGCCGCCCCGACTGTTCTCGTTCCGCTGGTGCTACCCCGAGGGAACGGTCGAAGATTCCGCGAACTCGCTGCTGATCACGTTCGAGCTCACCCCGTCGGGCACCGGCACCAGGATTCGACTCACCGAAACCGGGTTCCGGGAGATGGGCTGGGAGGCCGCGAAGGTGGCGGAGCACTACGACGACCACATCCACGGCTGGGACACCTTCGTTCCCCGGCTCGGGGAGTACCTCGCGCGGCTGGTGTCGACCCCGTGACCACTGCGGTCGACGACGACCTGTGGTCCGCGGTCGGGGATCCGACCCGTCGGCGGATGCTCGACCTGCTCCTGGCCGATGGCGACGGCACGGCCACCAGCCTCAGCGAGCAACTGCCGGTGACCCGGCAGGCCATCGCGAAACATCTCGGCGTGCTCGACCGTGTCGGTCTGGTGCACGCCACGCCGGCCGGGCGCGAGCGGCGCTACCGGGTGGACGAGGCGCAGCTTGCCCGCGCGGTCGCGCAGTTGTCCTCGGTGGGGGCGGCGTGGGACGCCAGGCTCCGGCGCATCAAACGGATCGCCGAGGCCATCCAGCGCGGCACGGAGCAGCGCGGTTCACAGCAGTGAAATCAAAAGCCAACACCGGAAGAAGGATCGAAATGGTGGACATCCTGCACCGGGTCGGAATCAGGTCGTCGGCGGCCGAGGTCTACGAGGCCCTGACGACCGCCGAGGGGCTCGCCGGCTGGTGGACGACCAACACCCAGAGCGACGGCGACAACCTCGGCGGCCTGCTTCAGTTCCGGTTCAGCGCCGGTGGTTTCGACATGAAGGTTCTCGAACTCGACCCGGGCAAGCGGGTGCTGTGGGAGGTGGTCGACGGACCCGAGGAATGGATCGGCACCCAGGTGGACTGGGGCCTCGACCAGGCCGACGACTACGCCGTCGTCCTGTTCAAGCATCAGGGCTGGAAGGAGCCGGTGGAATTCATGCACCACTGCAGCACCAAGTGGGCGCTCTACCTGATGAGCCTCAAGTCCCTGATCGAGACCGGGAAAGGCGCGCCGGATCCCCACGACGTCAAAATCGACAACTGGGACTGACGTTCCCGCTAGGGCGCGTTTTATAAGTCCGGTCGGAGCCACTCGCCGATGGCGGTGATGGTCAGGACGGCCTGGTAGCGGACGGCGAGTTTGTCGTATCGGG
>NZ_JBFAPP010000035.1:0-50260 GCF_040676775.1 Micromonospora sp. NPDC049523
CGACGCCCTCCGGGCGTCGGCGGCTCGCCGTAGGTGTTGCGCGTTCAGCAGTCGTAGTACATGGCGAACTCGTGCGGGGTGGGGCGCAGGCGGACCGGGTCGATCTCGTTGGTGCGCTTGTAGTCGACCCAGGTGGAGACGAGGTCGGGGGTGAAGACGCCGCCTTCGAGGAGGTAGTCGTGGTCGGCTTCGAGGGAGTCGAGTACCTCGGCCAGCGAACCGGGGACCTGCTTGACCGAGCCCCACTCCTCCGGCGGGAGGTCGTAGAGGTCCTTGTCGATCGGCGTCGGCGGTTCGATCTTGCTCTTGATGCCGTCGAGGCCGGCCATCATCATGGCGGAGAAGGCCAGGTAGACGTTGGCGGACGGGTCCGGCACCCGGAACTCGACCCGCTTGGCCTTCGGGTTGCTGCCGGTCACCGGGATACGGGTGCAGGCGGAGCGGTTGCGCTGGGAGTAGACCAGGTTGACCGGGGCCTCGTAGCCCGGCACCAGCCGGCGGTAGGAGTTGACCGTCGGGTTGGTGAAGGCGAGCAGCGACGGGGCGTGGTGCAGCAGACCGCCGATGTACCAGCGGGCGGTGTCGGACAGGCCGGCGTAACCGGTCTCGTCGTAGAACAGCGGCTCGCCACCGAGCCAGAGGCTCTGGTGGGTGTGCATGCCGGAGCCGTTGTCGCCGAACAGCGGCTTGGGCATGAAGGTCGCGGTCTTGCCGGCGGCCCAGGCCTGGTTCTTGACGATGTACTTGAAGAGCTGGAGCTGGTCACCGGCGTGCAGCAGGGTCGAGAACTTGTAGTTGATCTCGGCCTGGCCGGCGGTGCCGACCTCGTGGTGCGAGCGCTCCACGGTGAAGCCGGTGTCGATCAGCCGGCGGACGATCTGGTCGCGCAGGTCGGCGTAGTGGTCGACCGGCGGGACCGGGAAGTAACCGCCCTTGTACGCGGTCTTGTAACCGCGGTTGCCGCCCTCTTCCTCACGGCCGGTGTTCCAGGCGCCCTCGATCGAGTCGATGTAGTAGAAGGCCTGGTTCGCCGAGGTCTCGTGGCGGATCGAGTCGAAGATGTAGAACTCCGCCTCGGCGCCGAAGTAGGCGGTGTCGGCGATGCCGCTCGCGGCGAGGTAGGCCTCGGCCTTCTTCGCCACGTTGCGCGGGTCCCGGGAGTACGCCTCGCGGGTGAACGGGTCGTGGATGAAGAAGTTGAGCGCCAGGGTCTTCTCGATCCGGAACGGGTCGATGAAGGCGGTGGCGACGTCGGGGAGCAGCAGCATGTCCGACTCGTGGATCGCCTGGAAACCACGGATCGACGATCCGTCGAAGGCGAGACCGTCGGTGAAGACACTGTCGTCGAACGACTCGACCGGCAGGTTGAAGTGCTGCATCACGCCCGGCAGGTCACAGAAACGTACATCGACGAACTTTACGTCCTCGTTCTTGAGGTATCGCAGGAGTTCCTCGGGATTGGCGAACACACATCCTCCTGGCACGTCCACGGGGTGGCTAGGCTGGTGGGGACGCTATGACCATGCGGTTGCCCGAGCATGTCTCTTATGTTTCTGCCGTGTTACGTCATTTGCGGAGCGTGATCCCCACTGGATGGCCGTGGTCGGGTCCCCCGCTCGGACGATACCCCGCCGAAGCCGCGGACGGCAGTGCGCGAACTCCGTGTCGCGGCCCCGGACCGGTCGGAACCGGTCGGGGGCCGGCCGGTGCCGGGCTGCCGTACGGTGCCCGATACCCTGACTCTCCGTGGCGATTCAGGATGGAAGCATGGCACTCAGTCCGGCAACGGACCCGGCCTTCGTGCCGCCGAGCCTCGCTCGCCGGTTCGGTGCGCTGATCATCGACTGGGTGCTCTGCCTGCTGGTGGCCAACTTCATCGGCGACCCGGTACGCGACGGCTGGCCCCCGGTCCTCGTACTGATCGGCGTGTACGGCTTTTTCGTCGGCCTGTTCGCCCAGACGCCGGGCATGTTCGTCACCCGCCTGCGCTGCGTCGCGTACGCCGACGGCGGCCGGATCGGGGTGATCCGCGGACTGCTCCGCGGCGTCCTGGTGTCGCTGGTGATCCCCGTGCTGATCATGGACGGGCGTCGGCGCGGCTGGCACGATCGGGCGGTCGGCTCGGTGATCGTCCCGGCCCCGCCGGCCACCGCCACCCCGGCCGGTTGACCAGATCCGTCCGCAACCGGGCGTGATTGTGTCTTCTGACGCTGGCCGCACCGGGTCAGGATCGAGCCATGGATAAAGCACTTCTTGTCATCGACGTCCAGGAGTCGTTCCGGCAGCGGCCGATCTGGCGGGCCAGTTCCAACCCCGACATCGTCGACCGGGTCTCCCGGCTGGTCGACACCGCCCGTGCCGACGGCGACCTGGTCGTCTGGGTGCTGCACAGCGAGCCCGGCACCGGCGACGTCTTCGACCCCGCGAACGGTCACGTACGGCTGGTCGAACCGCTCCGGCCCGAGTCCGGCGAGCCGGTGCTGACCAAGACCTCCCGCAACGCGTTCACCACCACGAACCTGCAACAAC
Organism: Micromonospora sp. NPDC049523; assembly: GCF_040676775.1. Taxonomy (NCBI): domain Bacteria; kingdom Bacillati; phylum Actinomycetota; class Actinomycetes; order Micromonosporales; family Micromonosporaceae; genus Micromonospora; species Micromonospora sp. NPDC049523. The sequence goes on from NZ_JBFAPP010000035.1 coordinate 2,530, forward strand.
TCCTCACCACCAGGGGCATCCGGGAACTGGTCGTCTGCGGCATCCAGACCGAGCAGTGCTGCGAGACCACCGCCCGGGTCGCCAACGACCTCGGCTTCGACGTCACCTTCGTGATCGACGCCACCGCCACCTTCCCGATCCAGCACCGCGACGCCCCGGCCGGGCGGTCGGTGGAGGAGATCCTGGCCGACCCGACCACGCTCGGCACCGCCGACATCCTCGACCGCACCGAGTACGCGCTGGCCGGGCGGTTCGCCACCATCCGTACCGTGGCCGAGTTGACCGGCGCGGTCCCGGTCGTACCGGTCGGCTGACCGGATCGTGACCCAGGTCGTCTTCCTGCTCGTACCCCAGGTGCACCTGCTGGACCTGGCCGGGCCCGCCCAGGTCTTCTCGACCGCGGCGACCCTCGGGTACGACTACCGGCTGCACTATCTCGGCGAGCAGGAAGACGTACCGACCGCACAGGGTCTGCCGGTACGGACCGTTGTCGAGCCGCCGCGACTCGGACCGGAGGACCTGATCGTCGTACCCGGATGGCGGGCGCCGACGATCGACCGCAACGGGCAGCTCATGCCCGGCACGCTGCGCTGGCTGGCCGACCACCACGCGGCCGGCGGCACCGTGGCCAGCGTCTGTGCCGGTGCGGACGCGCTCGGCCGGGCCGGGCTGCTCGACGGGCGGCGCTGCACCACCCACCATGAGGTGCAGGACGAACTCGCCCGGCGCTACCCGAGGGCGACCGTGGTCCGTGACGTGCTCTACGTGGTCGACGGCCGGGTGGTCACCTCGGCCGGCATCGCCAGCGGCATCGACCTGGCGTTGCACCTGGTCGCCACCAGGCATGGCCCCGGCGCCGCCGGGCGGATCGCCCGTTCGATGGTGGTCTACGCCCGACGCAACGGCAACGAACAGCAGGCCAGCGCCATGCTGCGGCACCGGGCCCACCTCAGCGATGCGGTCCACCGGGCCCAGGACCAGATCGACACCCGGTACGGCGAGACGCTGCCGCTGGCCGAACTTGCCACCGGAGCCGGGGTCAGCGAACGGACCCTGACCCGGCTGTTCGTCCGGGCGACCGGGCTGACCCCGCTGCGCTATCAGCAACTACTCCGGCTGGAGCGGGCCGAGCACCTGATCGGGCACGGTGCGACCGTGGAGTCGGCGGCCCGTACGGTCGGGTTCGCCGACGCCCGGATGCTCCGCCGCCTGCGCGCCCGCCCCTGAGCCCGGCCGGTACGCCGCGCCCGCCCCTGAGCCCGGCCGGTACGCCGCGCCCGCCCCTGAGCCCGGCCGGGTACGCGGGGTCAGCGACCCCGGGTCTGGCGGAACGCGCCCTTCGCCGGGCGCATGTTCTTCGGGATCGCGCCCTTGGGCATCTGCGGCCGGGCGGTGAGCGCCTTGAGTCGCCGGTCGAGGGCGTTCACGTCCTTGCCGCTCAGGTTGCGCGGCAGCCGCATCAGCGTCATCCGCAGCTTGCGGATCGGCAGCTCACCCTCGGCCTGACCGAGCGTGTAGTCGTAGAGCGGGGCGTTGCCGATCACCTTCGCCAGCCGCCGCTTCTCCTGACCGAGCAGCCCGCGCACCCGCTGCGGGTTCCCCTCGGCCAGCAGCACCACGCCGGCCCGGCAGAGCACCAGGTGCACCATGTCCATCTGGGTGGTCGAGCTGACCGCCGGGGTCACCCGCCAGTCGCCCCGCATGCTCTCCAGGATCTGTGGCGCGGCGCCCGGCTGCCCCTCGGCGGCGTTCATCATCGCCCGGTTGGAGCGCAGGTTCAGCACGATCAGCACGGCGAGCACGGTCAGCAGGATGCCGATCGGGATCCAGATCCAGCCCCAGAACAAAAACGCGACCACGGTCAGGGCGAGCGGGATCAGTACGGCGCCGGCCGCGAGCGGGACAAACCACTTGTCCTGTTTCGCGGTGAACGAGAACACCATGCCGATCTGCTTCAGCCGCTGGCCGAACGACACCTTCTCCTGGGGTTTTGCCATGCGTGAAAGTGTAGTGGGCGGCGCGGGTCCTGTTCACCCGCGGCCACCGCTCCCGCCGCCACCGCCCCGCGATCGCCCACCGCCCCGCGATCGCCCGGGGGCTACCGGGTCCGCTCGCCGGTACGCGAACCGCTCGACTGCTTCGGCAGCACCGGCGCCGACCGTCCGGTGCCGTGGTTCCCGGAACCCGAGCCCGAGCCGGAGTCCTTCTCCTCGTGGTACTCCTCCTCGACGTTGACCTGCCACACGTCGTGGGTGGTGCCGTCGAGGATGTTCTCCGCGGTCAGCATCGCGGTGAGCATCGAGTGGTCCTGGTTGTTGTACCGGTGCATGCCGTTGCGGCCGACCGGGTGCACGTTCGGCGCCGCCTCGGCCAACCAGGCCCGGATCGTGTTGATCGCGTCCTCGTAGCCCTCGTCGTAGACCGGGTACGCCTTCGGCATCCGGACCACGTACCCGGCGCTGACCGCGCCCGGCGTGACCAGGCCCAGCCGCTCCAACTCCTCGGTGCCGAGCGCGACCAGATCGGAGTCGGCCTGCTCCCACAGGTCGTCGCCCTCGAAGACGAAATACTCCAGCCCCAGGCAGGTGAAACCGTCCCGGACCAGGTACGGCGACCAGGAGCCGAAGTTCTGGATCCGGCCGACCCGTACGCCGGGGGTGTGCACGTAGATCCAGTTGTCCGGGAAGCCGGCCTCGGCCGGGACCACCAGGGCGATGGTGAGGAAGTCGCGGTAGCGCAGCGCGTCGGCGGCGGCGAGGACCTCCGGCGGTGCCGGCGGCTCCATGATCTGCACGAGCTGGGACAGCGGCATGGTCGACACGACGTGGTCGGCGTCGTACCGCTTCGCCCCGTCGGCGTCGGTCACGGTCACCCCGACCGCCCGACCCTCGGCCCGGTGTACGGCGGTCGCCCACGACTGCATCGTGACCGTGCCGCCGGCCTTGGTCACGTGCTCGGCGGCCCGCTCCCACATCATGCCGGGGCCGAACTTCGGGTACTGGAACTCCTCGATCAGGCTGGTGATGTCCTTCTGGTTGCGCTTGGGCAGCACCGCGTTGATCACCGCGCTGGAGAGGGAGAGGTTCTTGATCCGCTGGGCCGCCCAGGCCGCCTGCAACTCGGTGGCGGGCATCCCCCACAGCTTCTCGGTGTACGTCTTGAAGAACTTGGTGTAGAGCCGGGTGCCGAACCGGGCCGACGTCCAACCCTCGAAGTGGCTCTGGTCCTTCGGCGGGTTGATCCGCGCCCACGCGTACGAGCCGACGCACCGGACCGCCTCGAACACCCCCAGGTTGCGTAGTGCGTTGCCGGCCTTGAGCGGGTAGTCGAACAGCTTGCCGTCGTAGTAGATGCGGCTCATCCGGGGCCGCAGCAGGAAGTCCTCGTCCGGCAGGATCTCGTGCCACAATGCCTCGACCTGGGAGACCTTGGTGAAGAACCGGTGCCCGCCGATGTCGAAGCGCCAGCCGTCCCGCTCCACCGTGCGGCTGATCCCGCCGACCACGTCGTCGGCCTCGAAGACCTGCACCGAGGCGTTCCGCTTGGTCAGCGCATAGGCTGCGGTCAATCCGGCCGGGCCGGCTCCGATGATTACGGTATGGGGCGTGGTCGCCATGATGCTATTCATCACCTTCGACGCGTTGACGGCAACCCCGGTGCCGAAACAGACCGATGCTCGTCAATGCGTGCGCGGCCGCCACGGGCCCGCTGGGCTGAGGCTGGACGGCCGGAATCTAACACGTGTGACGGGTTTCAGCCGTGCTGCGTCGTGATGAACAAACGCGACCGGGGTGCGCGCAACGCCCGTTCAGGCGTAACACGCACCCCGGTGCGGCGTACGGAAAGAGGGTCAGCCGGCGAGCGCGGCGACGCTGCCCTGCCGGGCGTCGAGCGCCTGCTGGTAGAGCCGACCCGCCCGGTACGACGAGCGCACCAGCGGCCCGCTCATCACCCCGGCGAAACCGATCTGCTCCGCCTCGGCGGCCAGCTCGACGAACTCCTCCGGCTTCACCCAACGCTCCACCGGGTGGTGGCGCGGGGTCGGGCGCAGGTACTGCGTGATGGTGATCAGCTCGCAGCCGGCGGCGTGCAGGTCGCGCAGCGCCTGCGAGATCTCCTCGCGCTGCTCGCCCAGCCCGAGGATCAGGTTGGACTTGGTCACCAGACCGGCCGCACGGGCCTGGGTGATGACGTCCAGCGAGCGCTCGTAGCGGAAGCCGGGCCGGATCCGCTTGAAGATCCGCGGCACGGTCTCCACGTTGTGGGCGAGGACCTCCGGCCGGGAGCCGAACACCTCGGCGAGCTGCTGCGGGTCGCCGTTGAAGTCCGGGATCAGCAGCTCGACGCCGCAACCGCCCTGGAGGGCGTGGATCTGGCGGACCGTCTCGGCGTAGAGCCAGGCGCCGCCGTCGGGCAGGTCGTCGCGGGCCACCCCGGTCACCGTCGCGTAGCGCAGCCCCATGGTGGCGACCGACTCACCGACCCGGCGCGGCTCGTCGGCGTCGAACTCGGCCGGCTTGCCGGTGTCGATCTGGCAGAAGTCGCAGCGGCGGGTGCACTGGTCACCGCCGATCAGGAAGGTGGCCTCGCGGTCTTCCCAACACTCGTAGATGTTGGGGCAGCCGGCCTCCTGACAGACCGTGTGCAGCCCCTCGCGGGAGACCAGGCTGCGAAGCTGGGTGTACTCCGGGCCCATCTTCGCCTTGACCTTGATCCACGGCGGCTTCCGCTCGATCGGAGTCGCCGCGTTGCGCGCCTCGACGCGGAGCAGGCGACGTCCCTCTGGTGCGGCGGGTCCGGTGGTCCGAGGGCCCGAAGCGGTGGCGACGTTGCCGGCCGGCTGCGGCGCGGCAGTCGGCGTTCCGGATTGCTCGATGGTCACGAATCCGAGCCTACGCGTAGCAGGTGGTCGGTGGCGGCGTAGGCGACGGGGCTCACTACCCATTGGTTGTGATCGCACTCACCCACCGCCGGAGAAACCCGCTCCCGGCTCCGGCGGGCGCCTGTTAGGGTCTCCCGCAACGGCGACGACGGAGCCGAGTAACGGTACGACCAGCAGGGCACGAGAGAGTCACCGGTAGCTGCGAAGGTGATGCCCGCCCGGGCCGTGAAGACCCTCCTGAGCTGCGGGAAGAACGATGTCGGGACCTGGGTCGCGACATCCAGTAGAGCCCGCCGACCGGCCCACGTCACGGGCGACGAAAGAGGTCGTCGGCGGTTCGCCGCCCGACGGCGAAGGTGTGGTGGCACCGCGAGGTTCCCGCTCGCCCACACCTCCCTGGGGATCGCGTTGCGATTGACGAGGAGGTAACACCACATGCGACGCGTCCTTTCCACCTCCCTTCCCACCCACGTCGGCGAATCCGTGACCGTCACCGGCTGGCTGCACCGCCGCCGCCTGCTCAAATCGGTGGCGTTCCTGATCGTGCGCGACGCCGGTGGGCTGGCCCAGGTCGTGGTCACCGACCCGGAGCTACGGGCCCGGCTGGCCGAACTGCCCGAGGAGACCGTGCTCGAGGTCACCGGCGAGGTGGCCGCGAACCCGGCCGCGCCCGCCGGGGTCGAGCTGGTGAAGCCTTCGGTACGCCTGCTCGGCGAACCCGCCGTACCGCCACCGTTCGACCTGTACCGGCCGGCCCTGGCCGCGACCCTGCCGACCCAGCTGGACCACGCGTCGGTGGCGCTGCGCCACCCGACCCGGTCGGCACCGTTGCGGATCTCCGCCGCGGCGGTGGCCGGCTTCCGGGCCACCCTCGACGCTCGCGAGTTCGTCGAGGTGCACACCCCGAAACTGGTCGCCGGTGCGACCGAGAGCGGGGCGAACGTCTTCGCACTCGACTACTTCGGGCGGCCCGCGTACCTGGCGCAGTCGCCGCAGTTCTACAAGCAGATGATGGTCGGCGTCTTCGAGCGGGTGTACGAGGTCGGGCCGGTGTTCCGGGCCGAACCGCACGACACCGCCCGTCACCTGGCCCAGTACACCTCACTCGACGTCGAGTTCGGTTTCGTCACCGACCACCGGGACGTGATGATGATGCTGCGCGAGGTGCTCGCCGGCATGCTCGACTCGGTTGCCGTACGGGCCGGGGGTGCGCTGGCCACCCTCGGGGTCGAACTGCCGTCGGTGCCGGTCGAGATCCCGTCGGTGCACTTCACCGAGGCACTGCGGATCGCCGGAGCCGAGCCGGACGAACCCGACCTCGCCCCCGCCCACGAACGGGTACTGGGGGAGTGGGCCCGCGCCGAGCACGGCTCCGACTTCCTCTTCGTCACCGGCTACCCGATGGCGAAGCGCCCGTTCTACACCCACCCGGCGCAACCGGGCAGTCCCGAGCACCGGCCGGCGTGTACGGGTGCCGTGGAACCGGCGTACTCGAACGGGTTCGACCTGCTCTTCCGTGGGGTCGAACTGGTCACCGGCGGTCAGCGCCTGCACCGGCACGCCGACTACCTGGCGGCGCTCGCCGCGCGGGGTGAGCCGGTCGAACCGGTCGCGACGTACGTGGCGGCGTTCCGGCACGGCATGCCGCCGCACGGAGGCTTCGCGATCGGGCTGGAACGGTTCGTTTCCCGGCTGACCGGTGCCGCCAACGTGCGTGAGGTCACCGCCTTCCCGCGTGACCTGCACCGCCTGACGCCGTAGCCGTCCGTCGAACGGAAGTGCCCCGGGTGTGTGTGGCTACCCGGGGCACTTCTCGACGCGGTGAACGGAAACTAGCCGAGCAGGGTCGGCAGGCGGCGCTCGACCAGGGGGAGCACCTCGGCCACGGTGACCCGGCGGCCGAGTTCGGCGGTGAGCGAGGTGACACCCGCGTCGCGGATGCCGCAAGGCACGATCTGGTCGAAAGCGCCCAGGTCACAGTCGCAGTTGATGGAGAACCCGTGCAGCGTCACGCCCCGGGCGACCCGGATGCCGAGCGCTGCGACCTTGCGGGCCGGACCGCGCTCGTCCTGCGCCACCCAGACCCCGCTGCGCCCGTCGATCCGTACCGTGGCCAGGCCGACCTCGGCGCAGACCTCCATCAGCATGTCCTCGGTACGCCGCACGTACGCGACCACGTCCACCGGGTCCGGCAGCTTCACGATCGGGTAGCCGACGAGCTGCCCCGGCCCGTGCCAGGTCAGCTTCCCGCCCCGGTCGACGTCGATCACCGGGGTGCCGTCGATCGGCCGGTCGGCCGGCTCGGTGCGCTTGCCCGCGGTGTAGACGCTCGGGTGCTCCAGCAGCAGGACCGTGTCCGGCTGCTCACCGGCGACCACCGCCGCGTGCAGGCGACGCTGTTCCTCCCACGCGGCCAGATAATCGATCTCGCCGACATGGACGGCCCGCAGGCCCGAAATAGTGCTGGTCACGCCCCCAGCGTAGTCCCGCCCAGCGCCGAAACCCCCGGTGACCATGCTCACCGCGACCCGGCTGGTTTCCATGATCATGAAGAGTTCGGCTCGTTATAGCCGGCCGAACTCTTCGTGATCACGGGAGGGCCGGGCTGTGGATGGGGTGGCGTGTCGTCCACAGGGGGAGGGGGAGGGGTGGCGGGAGAGGGGACGGGGGGACAGGGTTTCTCGGGTGTTCGATGAGTTGGTTGCTCGGCAGCACGGGGTGCTAACACGGGCACAGGCGTACGCGTGTGGGCTGAGCAAGGCGCAGGTGGAAGCGCGGGTACGGGGCGGGCGGTGGCGGTTCCTGTTCGGGCGGGTCCTCGCCACGTTCACCGGTACCCCGCCTCGGGAGGAGCTGCTCTGGGCTGCGGTGTTGCGGGCCGGACGGGGTGCCGTACTTGCGGCCCCGCCGCGGCGGCCGGTGGTACGACGACGTCGCCTACGACGCCTGGCGCACCCGCGTGGAACTCGACGGCCGGGCCGCACATCCGCCCGACCGGCGCTGGCGCGACACCCATCGCGACAACGCCGCCGCAGCAGCCGGCGAAACCACCCTGCGCTACGGCTGGACGGACGCCACCCGAACGCCCTGTGCCACCGCCCACCAGGTGGGACAGGTACTCCGCCACCACGGCTGGCCCCGCCACCCCCGCCCCTGCGGCCCGAACTGCCCGATCCCTCCGTGATCCCGAAGACTTCGGCCGGCTATGGCGAGCCGAACTCTTCCGGATCACGGCGGGGGTCACGGTTGGGGGAGGGGCCAGAGGTAGACGTCGTCTGCGCGTTGGGGTGGGCCTAGGAGGGCGGTGGCGGTTTCGCGGAGGGCGTCGACGTGGACGGGGTACTTGGCGCCGTGTACGCGGTCGGCGAGCACCACCACCTCGACCCGCCAGTGGCGCAGGTCGGCGCGGGCGGCGGCCCGGTCGGCGTCGCTGATCGGGGGCACGATGCCGGTCTGTGCCACCTCGGCGAACAGGGCGTCGGTGAACCGGGGGACCGGGCCGATCCGGCCCCGCCCGTCCGGGCCGCCGGGGCCGAGGAAGAAGCCGGACGGGATGGCGAACTCGCCCTGCCGGTGGGCGAGCGCGTACGCCTGCCAGCGCTGCCCGTCCGGGGTCACGTCGAGGGTGAACGGCAGCGGCGCCAGTACGCCGTCGGCGCTGACGTACTCGCGCCAGTCGCCGGAGGTGATGAACCTCGGTATCGGTTCCCGTTCGATCGTCAGCAGGCTCACCGGCACCAGCGGCAGCAGGGCGACCGCGAAGCCGACCGTCCAGCCGATCCGGGCCCGCCGGTCCAGCCGCGCCTTTGCCAGCTGCTCCACCGCGTACGCGAGCAGCAGGCCGAGTACGGGTGCCACCACCAGGGCGAGCCGGGACGGCAGCGCGGCGTTGAACACGGGCAGCTTGCCGAGCAGCGCGTACGGCAGCGGGAAGTCGAGGATGTGGCCGTCGACTTTGATCCTGGGTCCCCAGGACAGGACGGCGAAGACCGCGGCGGTGACCGCGAGGGCGCGCAGGGTGGCCCGTCGTCCGGGTTCGGCGTGCCGCCAGAGCAGGACGAAGCAGAGCACCGCGAGGATCAGCAGCGGCAGCCCGAAGAACGAGTTCTCCTCGGTCGGGTTCGGCGCGAGCGACGAGTCGAGGCCGGCCACGCCGGCCAGCGAGCGGGCCGGGAAGGCGCCGAAGGCGAGGATGTCCTCGGCATGGATGCGGGGGTCGAAGCCGGTGCCGTGGTAACGCTGCGGGCCGAGGAAGTGCAACCATAACGGGTACGACAGCAGCGCGAACGCCACCGCGCCGGCAACCGCGAGCCCGCGTAGGAAGGTCGGCAGGGCGGCGCGTGCCTGTGCCCGGCGGCTGCGGTCCAGTGACCAGGTGCCGAGCCACACCGCGCAGGCCAGGGCGGTGAAGAACAGCCCCTCGGCGGCGATCGAGAAGGTCACCGCGACCAGCACCCCGAGTACGACACCGTTGCGTACCCAGCGCCCCGGTGAGTGCAGGTTCAGCACCCGCCACAGCAGCAGTGGGACCAGCCAGCCGGCGGTCCAGTTCAGGTGGGCGTTGGCGTGCGACACCATGCCGGGCGCGAAGCCGACGAAGAGCCCACCGAGCAGGGCTGCCGGGCGGTACCGGACCAGGTGCCGGGAGAGCAGCCAGTACCAGGCGAGCGCGGTCGCGGCCAGGTTGAGCGTGAGTACGACCAGGAAGGTCGCCGGTGGCCCGATCAGGTACGTCAGCGGGGCGAAGACCACGGCGTACACGGTGATCGAGGTGTTGACCGCGAGGTTGACCCCGTCGGGGGCGTTGAGCAGCGACGTGAACAACGGGTCGGCGCCGTGAGTGAACGCGTGCGCGCCGTAGGCGAGCAGCCATTCGAAGAGGGCCTGGTCGCTGGAGTTGACGGTGATCGCCCGGCCGTTCGGGTCGCCCCACAGGCCACTGGTCACCCAGACCGCGAGCGCCACTGCCGCGACGAGGGCGAGCAGGTCAACCCGCCTGTCGTGGGTTGCCCCGGTCGGTCGTACGGGTGGTGGCGGCGGTTCGGAACCGGTCGGTGTCGGCCCGGCGACCAGGGGCGAGGAGATCGGCACGGGGCGGACGTTACCAATTTTCGTCCGACACGCCCGCGTTGCGCCTAGCCTTGACTGGCTTACTGAAAATGACTATCAATTCAATTGATAGCTGGTGCCGTGCTCGGAAAGGTCCGTACCGTGAAGATTTCTTTTGTCGGCAAGGGTGGCAGTGGCAAGACCACGCTGGCCGCGCTGTTCGCCCGCCACCTCGCCGACGCGTCGACCCCGCTGCTGGCCATCGACGCCGACATCAACCAACATCTCGCCGCCGCGCTCGGCGCGACCGAACACGAGGCGCTCACGCAGCCCGCGCTCGGCGACCACCTCGGCGAGATCAAGGAGTACCTGCGCGGCGACAACCCACGCATCACCTCGGCGGCGGCAATGGTCAAGACCACCCCGCCCGGCCGGGGCTCCCGGCTGCTCCCGGTCACCGGGGCCAACCCGCTCTACGACACCCTGGTCCGCGAGGTGGGCGGCATCCGGCTCGCGGTCACCGGCCCGTTCAGCACCGAGGACCTCGGCGTGGCCTGCTACCACTCCAAGGTCGGCGCGGTGGAACTGCTGCTCAACCACCTGGTCGACGGCCCCGGCGAGTACGTGCTGGTGGACATGACCGCGGGCGCCGACTCGTTCGCCTCCGGCCTGTTCACCCGCTTCGACACCACCTTCCTGGTCTGCGAACCGACCCTGCGCAGCATCGGCGTCTACCGCCAGTACGTCGGCTACGCCCGCGAGTACGGCGTACGGGTGCACGTGGTCGGCAACAAGGTGGACGACGAGTCCGACGTCGAGTTCCTCCGCGAACACGTCGGCGCCGACCTGCTCACCTGGATCGGTCGGTCGACGTACGTCAAGGCCGCCGAACGGGGCACGACGATGCCGATCTCGGCCCTGGAGCCGACCAACCGCGAAGCGCTCGACCTGATGCGCGCCACCGTCGACGCGGGCGGCAAGGACTGGGCCACCTACACCCGGCAGGCGGTCGAATTCCACCTGCGCAACGCGACCGCCTGGGCCAACGACCGGGTCGGCGAAGACCTCGCCGGCCAGGTCGACCCGGACTTCGTACTCGGCCCGACCGCGGTGGACCTCGCCGGTCGGGCCGGATGACGACTCCAATCGCACAACCGACAAGCCCCATGACAGAAGGAGAAAGCATGTCCCTCGACGTTTCCGCGGCGCTGCTGGAGCGGGCCGAGGCCGGTCAGGTCGACGACGCCGAGTTCGTCGACTGTGTCCGGACCTCACTGCCGTACGCCTGGACCGTGGTCTCGGACGTGGCCGCCCGGTCGGCGGACCCGGCGCTCGAGTTCGCCGACCACGCGGTGCCGCCGCCGAGCGAGGCCGAGCGCGGGCAACTGCTGCGCGCCCTGGCCAGCGACGCCATCCGGGGTGGGCTGGAGCGCCACTTCGGAGTGAAGCTCGCGTTCCAGAACTGCCACCGGGTGGCCGCGTTCAAGCTCGGCGCCGTCGGCGGCGACACCTACCGGCGGTTCATCTCCCCGCTCGCCCAGGTACGCAACCAGTCCCCGGAGCTACGCGACTGCTGAGACGGTGTGCGCAGGGGCCCCTCGTCGTCGTCCGCGAGGGGCCCCACCCGACCCGGGACACCTGCGGCGGAGCGGGAGGGGCACATGCCGGCATAGGCGAATATGTGACTGCCAACCATGTCATGGCGCCGTCATGCGGACGTAACGTTCCGGCAACTCGGGGGTGACTCAGTTCACAATTCATCGTCAGGAGACGCCGTGCGCCGCCGCCCATCAGCGTTACTCACCCGGATCGTCCGCGCCGCCGCCGTACCCGTGCTCATCGCCGCGGCGGTCCTCACCGGAGCCGCGCCCGCCCAGGCCGCCAGCCTCACCCAGGTCACCGGCTTCGGCAGCAACCCCGGCAACCTCAGCATGTACGCCTACCGCCCCGACGGCCTGCCGTCGAACGCGCCCCTGGTGGTCGCGCTGCACGGCTGCACCCAGGACGCGAACGGCTACTACACCAACTCCGGTTGGAAGAAGTTCGCCGACCAGTGGAAGTTCGCCGTCATCTTCCCGCAGACCAGCGCGTCCAACGCCGCCAACGCCTGCTTCAACTGGTTCCTCACCGGCGACACCACCCGGGGCCAGGGTGAACCGGCCTCGATCAAGCAGATGGTCGACTACTCGGTGGCCAACTACGGGACCAACCCCGCCCGCGTCTACGTCACCGGCCTGTCCGCCGGTGGTGCGATGACCGCGGCGATGCTCGCCACCTACCCCGACGTCTTCGCCGCCGGCTCGGTGGTCGCCGGGCTGCCGTACCGCTGCGCCACCTCGCAGACCAACGCGTACACCTGCATGTACTCGACCGTGAGCAAGACCCCGCAGCAGTGGGGCGACCTGGTCCGCGCCGGCTACTCCGGCTACACCGGCCCGCGCCCCCGGGTGTCGATCTGGCACGGTCGCTCCGACGCGGTAGTGGTGCCGGCCAACGGCACCGAACTGCGCGACCAGTTCACCAACGTGGCGGGCGTCTCGCAGACCCCGACCAGCACCTCGACGCTGCCGGCCAACACCACCCTCGAGGTGTACGGCAACGACGCGGTACGGCTCTACCAGGTGGCGAGCATGGGTCACGGCACCCCGGTCGACCCGGGCAGCGGCGCCGACCAGTGCGGCACCGCCGCGGCGTACTTCCTGGACACCATCTGCTCGGCGTACCGGGACGCGCTCTTCTTCGGCCTCGACGGCGGCTCCACCGGTCCGGGCAACCCGGGTGAGCCGGGCGCCCCGGCCACCCCCACCGGCCTCGCCGTCACCGGCACCACCGCCAGCGCGGTGTCGCTGAGCTGGGGTGCGGCGAGCGGGGCGAGCGGCTACCACGTCTACCGCAACGGCAGCCGGGTGACCACGACCGCCGTGGGCAGCGCCGCCTACACCGACTCCGGTCTGACCGCCGGAACCACCTACTCGTACGCGGTCAGCGCGGTGAACTCCGCCGGCACCGAGAGCGCCCGTTCCGCCACGGTCTCCGCGACCACCACCGGTGGCACCACGCCCCCGGTCTGCGTCACCGCCACCAACTACGCGCACGTGCAGGCCGGTCGCGCCTACCAGTCCGGCGGGTACGCGTACGCCAACGGCTCCGCCCAACGGATGGGCCTCTACAACACCTTCTACACCTCGACGCTGAAGCAGACCGGCCCCAACTACTGGGTCATCGGCTGCTGAACCCCCGCTGATCGCGCAGGGCCTCCGGTTACCGGTTCTTCGGTAACCGGAGGCCCTGCGCGTCGGCGTCAGTCGGTGAGGGCGGCGTGCAGGGCGCCGGGCAGGTCCGGATGCCGGTACGTGAAGCCGGCTCGGGGCAGCACCCCCGGCACCACCCGGGAACTGGTCAACGCCTCGACCGCGAGCCCGCCCAGCAGGATCCGCAGGGCGAAGCCGGGAATCGGCAGCACCGCCGGCCGGTGCAGCGCGGCACCCAGTTCGCGGGTGAACTCGTGGTTGGTGACCGGCTCCGGACTCACCACGTTGACCGCTCCGGCGATGTCGTCACGGTCCAGCAGGAACTCCACCGCGGCCAGCCAGTCGGCCAGCGCGATCCACGGCATCCACTGCCGGCCACCGGCCAGCGGGCCGCCGATGCCGAGCCGGAACGGCAGGAGCTGCGGCTTGAGGAAACCGGCGTCCCGGTGCAGGGCGTAGCCGGTACGCAGCCGGACCACCCGTACGCCGGCATTCTCCGCCGGCCCGGTCGCCGCCTCCCAGACCCGGCACATGTCGGCGAGGAAGCCGTCACCGGCCGGGGTCTCCTCGGTGACCGGCCGGTCGCCGGTGTCGCCGTACCAGCCGATCGCCGAGCCGTTCAGCAGCACCGCCGGCCGGTCGGCCGGGGGCAGGGCGGCGATCGCCTCGGCCAGTGTGCGGGTGGTGTCCACCCGGCTCGTGCGAATCAGTTCGCGGTACCGCTCGGTCCACCGCTGGTCGCCGACCCCGGCGCCGGCCAGGTTGACCACCGCCCCGGTGCCGGCGAGTGCCGTCGGGTCGAGCTGTCCCGCCGCCGGATTCCACTGCACCTGGCCGGGGTTCCGAGGCGGATGGCGTACGAGTTGGACAACCTCGTGGCCGCCGGCCCGCAGCCGTTCGATCAGCCGACTGCCGAGGAAGCCGGACGCACCGGCGGCAAGGATCCGCATGCGTCCATCCTGGCAGAGCCGCCGATCGCCGCACGGCGGGCCGCCCGCGAACGGCCGCCCGCCGCCCGGTGAACGGGTCGGGGACCGCGGGGCGGATGCCCCGCGGTCCCCGAGGACCGTGCTGTGTGGTGCCGGTCAGGCCAGTTCGGCCTCGAAGTTGCCGGCCTCCAGCCGCTCCTTCACCGCGGTGAGGAAACGGGCCGCGTCGGCGCCGTCGACCAGCCGGTGGTCGTAGGAGAGCGCCAGGTAGACCATCGACCGCGGCGCGATCACCTCGCCGAGATCCGGGTCGTTGACCACGACGGCCCGCTTGACCACCGCGCCGGTGCCCAGGATGGCCGCCTGCGGTGCCGGCACGATCGGGGTGTCGAAGAGCGCCCCGCGGCTGCCGGTGTTGGTGATCGTGAAGGTCGCGCCGGAGATCTCGTCCGGGCTGATCTTGTTGGACCGGGTCCGCTCGGCGACGTCCGCGATCCGCCGGGCCAGACCGGCGAGGTTGAGGTCACCGGCCTCCTTGATCACCGGTACGAGCAGGCCCTTCTCGGTGTCGACCGCGATGCCCAGGTTCTCGCCCGCCGGGTACGTGATGGTGCCCGCGTCCAGGTCGATCGACGCGTTCACCACCGGGTACGTCTTCAGCGCCTCCACCGCGGCGAGCGCGAAGAAGGGGAGGAAGGAGAGCTTGACGCCGTGCTTGGCCACGAAGTCGTTCTTGGCCTGCTGACGCAACCGGGCGATCTTGGTGACGTCCACCTCGACCACGGTGGTGAGCTGCGCCGAACTCTGCAGCGACTCGAACATCCGCCGGGCGATGGTGACCCGGGTCCGGGTGAGCTTCTCGGTCCGGCCCCGCAGCGGGCTCGGCTCGGCCTTCGCGGCGGCCGGCTTGGCAGCCGCCGGAGCGGCAGCGGCCGGTGCCGGGCGGGCCGCGGCGGCACGGGCCTTCTCCGCCGCCTCCAGCACGTCCTGCTTGCGGATCCTGCCGCCCACGCCGGTGCCGGTGACCGTCGACAGGTCGACGCCCTGGTCACTGGCGAGCCGGCGGACCAGCGGGGTGACGTAACCGGCGACGTCCTCGCCGTTGGTCTGCGCCACCGGAGCGGCCGCCGGCCGGGCTGCCGCGGCCGGCTGGGCCGCCTGCTCGGTCTGCACCGGCTTGGTGGACTGCTCGGCCTCGGCGACCGGCGCGGCGTACGACGCACCGGAGACCGGGTCGGGCTGGGCCGCCGGGGCCTGCTCGGCCTTGGGCGCCGGGGCCGGTTCGGCCTTGGCGGGCGCCGGGGTCGGCTCCGGGGCCGGGGTAGCGGCCGGTGCGGCACCTGCGGCACCGATCACGGCGAGGTCGGCACCGACCGCGGCGGTTTCGTCCTCGGCGACCTTGATCTCCAGCAGCGTGCCGGCGGCCGGCGACGGGATCTCGGTGTCCACCTTGTCGGTGGAGACCTCGAGCAGCGGCTCGTCGGCCTCGACGGTGTCGCCGACGGCCTTGAGCCAGCGGGTGACCGTGCCCTCGGTGACGCTCTCGCCGAGGGCGGGCATCTTGAGCACGGTGCCGCCGCCGGTGGCCGGGGCGGTCGCCGCCGGGGCGGGCTCGGCCGCGGCCGGCTCCGGTGCGGGGGCGGCCGCCTGCGGCTCCTCCGCAACCGGCTCGTCCTCGGCGGGTGCCTGCTGTGCGGGCGGGGCGGCCTCGGGGGCCGGGGCGCTGTCGCCGGCCGACTCGCCCTCACCGGAGATGACGGCGAGTTCGCTACCGACCTCGGCGGTCTCGTCCTCGCTCACCACGATCCGGCTCAGCACGCCAGCCGCGGGGGAGGGGATCTCGGTGTCGACCTTGTCGGTCGAGACCTCGAGCAGCGGCTCGTCGACCTCGACCCGGTCGCCCTCCTGCTTCAGCCAGCGCGTGACGGTGCCCTCGGTGACGCTCTCGCCGAGCCGGGGCATGGTGACCGATACCGGCATCTCTCAAGACTCCTTCGTGGCCTTTGCGATGGTCACCCGGTTGCCGCCGGGTGTCGCGGAAGATCTGTGCTGTCAGGCGTGCGCGTGCAACGGCTTGCCGGCCAGGGCGAGGAACGCCTCGCCGAGGGCCTCGGTCTGGGTCGGGTGGGCGTGTACGAGCTGCGCCACGTCGGCCGGGTAGGCCTCCCAGTTGAAGATCAACTGAGCCTCGCCGACCAACTCGCCGACCCGGGCGCCGACCATGTGTACGCCGACCACCGGCCCGTCGGAGACCCGTACCAGCTTGACGAAGCCGGCCGTCTTGAGGATCTGGCTCTTGCCGTTGCCGCCGAGGTTGTAGTTGTACGTCGACACCTTGTCGGCGCCGTACTTCTCCTTGGCCTTCGCCTCGGTGAGCCCGACGGAGGCAAGCTCGGGGTCGGAGTAGGTGACCCTCGGGATGCCGTTCTCGTCGATCACGGCGGGGTTCAGCCCGGCGATCTCCTCCGCGACGAAGATGCCCTGCTGGAAACCGCGGTGGGCGAGTTGCAGGCCGGGCACGATGTCACCGACGGCGAAGATGTTCGCCACGCCGGTACGCAGCCGCTCGTCGGTCAGCACGAAGCCTCGGTCGACCTTGATGCCCTGCTCCTCGTAACCGAGGTTGGCGGTGGTCGGGCCGCGGCCGACGGCGACCAGCAGCAGCTCGGCCTCGAAGGTCTCGCCGCCCTCGATGGTCGCCTTGACGCCGGTCTCGGTCCGCTCGACCTTCTCGAACCGCTTGCCGGTCTTGAAGTTGATGCCACGCTTGCGGAAGGCGCGCTCGAGGGCCTTCGAGGACTCCTCGTCCTCGGCGGCGACCAGTCGGGGCAGCGCCTCGATGATCGTCACGTCCACCCCGAACGAGCGCCACACGCTGGCGAACTCGACGCCGATGACGCCGCCGCCCAGCACGATCGCCGAACTCGGCACCCGGTCGAGCACCAGGGCGTGGTCACTGGTGATCACCCGCTCGCCGTCGATCTCCAGGCCGGGCAGGCTGCGGGCGTACGAGCCGCTGGCCAGGATGATGTTGCGTCCGGTGTAGCGGCGACCCTCCACCTCGACGGTGTCCGGGCCGACCAGCTTGCCGTGACCCTCCACGACGGTGATCTTCGCGCTCTTGATCAGGCCCTGCAGGCCCTTGTAGAGGCGGGAGATGACCCCGTCCTTGTACGAGTTCACCCCGGACATGTCGATCCCGATCAGCTCGGCCTTGATGCCGAACTGCTCGGACTCGCGGGTCTGGTCGGCGATCTCCGCCGCGTGCAGCAGCGCCTTCGTGGGGATGCACCCGTTGTGCAGGCAGGTCCCACCGAGCTTGCCCTTTTCGATCAGCGCGACCGACAGGTCAAGCTGCGCGGCGCGCAGCGCCGCCGCGTACCCCCCGCTGCCACCGCCGAGAATGACAACATCGAAGGTTTCGCCGTTCGGCTCGCTCACAGTTAACTCCCAGGTCGCGTCGCTGCCACGAGGGCCATGCCAATGGAAACGGGCATTTCGTCCTCACCGACCGTTGCATTCCGGCCGGATACCTTCTACCTGGGCCATCTTGTCACTTGCAGTCCCGCGCCGCGTAACTGAGGTGCCCAAGGACACGTCCGTTCCACGTACTCTTTGCCCAACCACCGGACACGACCGGCACGGGTGGGCGGGAGGAGAAGAGCGGGTGGCCTGGTTTAGGCGCCGCAAGCAGGGCGGCAACGCGGCAGGTGATCGCGTTGCGAACCGCGGGGACGTGGAACACCTGGAGCAGTTCGTCAAGTCCAGACGGGGCGTCGAGGCGTTCATCGAGCCGCGTACGACGGTGACCGAGACGACAGTGATGTTGATCGCGTCGGACGGGGAGTGGACCCGACGCCGGATCGACAGCCCGGAGGGCGCCCGCCGCTTCGCCCACAAGATGGCGATCCCGATCTACGACGTGCGCCTGGTCGGCTACCCGCAGCGGATGCGCGACTTCAACGAGCGCCGCAAACGGAGTACGGGTGCCTGACGTGCGTCGGACGTGCGGCCGGGGTTGAG
Organism: Micromonospora sp. NPDC049523; assembly: GCF_040676775.1. Taxonomy (NCBI): domain Bacteria; kingdom Bacillati; phylum Actinomycetota; class Actinomycetes; order Micromonosporales; family Micromonosporaceae; genus Micromonospora; species Micromonospora sp. NPDC049523. The sequence goes on from NZ_JBFAPP010000035.1 coordinate 20,664, forward strand.
CAACGAGCAGCTTGAGCCGAGCGGGCGGGCTGGTCACGGAGGCTGGTGAACCGGTGCGGCGAACGCGCCGGCCCCCGGCCACGCTCGGCCGGGGGTCGGTTCGCGGGTACCGCTCAGTTGTTGGCGGCGATGTCCTCGACCAGGTGCAGCAGGGTCCGTACCGGCACCGCGGTGCCGCCCTTGGCCCAGTAACCGGTCGGCTCACCCGAGTGGTAACTCGGGCCGGCGATGTCGATGTGCGCCCAGTCGACCCCGTCGGCGACGAACTCGCGTAGGAAGACGCCGCCCTGCAGCATGTGACCGGCCCGGTCCATACCCGCGTTGACCTGCGAGATGTCGGCGACGTCGGAGTCCATGCCCTTGCGCACGTCCTCCGGCAGCGGCATCGGCCAGGCCGGCTCGCCGACCGCTTCACCGGCGGCGCGTACGCGGGTGCACAGCTCCGGCGTACCCATCACCCCGGCGACCCGCTTGCCCAGCGCGACCACCTGGCCGCCGGTCAGGGTCGAGGTCTCCAGCAGGTAGTCGCAGCCGTCCGCGCAGGCCCGGGCGATCGCGTCGGCCAGGATCATCCGGCCCTCGGCGTCGGTGTTGAGCACCTCGACCCGCTTGCCGTCGAACATGGTGATCACGTCGCCGGGGCGGTAGCTGCTCGCCGACGGCATGTTCTCCGCCATCGGCAGGTAGGCCTGCACCGACACGGCCGGCTTCAGCTCCGCGATGGCGAGCATGGTGGCGGCGACCGCCGCCGCGCCGGCCATGTCCGACTTCATCTCCCACATGCCCTGCGCCGGCTTGATCGAGACGCCACCGGTGTCGAAGGTGATGCCCTTGCCGACCAGCGCGATCCGCTTCCCGGCCCCGGCGGTGCCGGCCGGCGGCTGGTAGCTCAGCTTGACCAGCCGCGGCGGCGCGTCGGAGCCCTGCCCGACCGCGACGATGCCGCCGTAACCGCCGGCCGCGAGGGCCTTCTCGTCCAGCACCTCGACGGTCAGGCCGGCCGCGTCGGCGGCGGCCACCACCGACTCGGCGAACGACGGCGGGCGCAGCTCGTTCGGGGCGGTGTTCACCCAGTCCCGGGTCCGGGTGACGGCGGCGGCGACCACGGTCGCGCGGGCGATCTCGGCGCGGGCGGCCGCGTCGGCGGCGTCCGGCACGTGCACCGAGATCTCCACCACCGGGGTACGGCGGGTCGGCTGCGGGCGGGTCTTGTAACCGGTGAACCGGTAACCGCCGATCAGGGCACCCTCGGCCACCGCGCGCAGCGCGGCCGGGGCGTCCTCGTCGTCGGGCACCGGCAGGCTCAGCGCCACCCGGTCCGCGCCGGCCAGGGCCCGGATCGCGGACCCCGCAGCCCGGCGCAGGGTTTCCGGTGCGGGGGCGGCGCCGGTCGGCTCGGCACCCAGACCCACGGCCACGACCAGCGGGGCGGTGACCGTACCGAGCGTGGCGAGCTTGATCACCTCGCCCTGGGCGCCGGTCGCGCCGAGCAGGGCCAGGGTCTCGGTCAGGCGTCCGTCGAACGCGGCGGCGATGCTTTCCGCCCCGGTCGCCAGCAGCAGCGTGCCGGCGTACCCGCCGGGCCCCTCACCCCCGGTGTCCGCGGATCCGCTCTGGCTGTGCACGCCGATGACGAGGGCGTCGACGGCAAGCTCCGCGGGGTCGGTGTCGACCAGGCTGAGGGTGGTGCTGGGCGATGTCACTCGGCGTCTCCGGACGGGCTTGGCCGGCCGCGTTGTGCGCGGTCCGGCGACGAAGGTCTCCGGCGAACCTACCCGCCGGAGAGGTCGGCTGTCCCAGCGACTGTCGCCGTAGGGATCCCGCCGATGTTAATCACCAGGTCGAGCCCGGGTGAGCCAGGAGGGCGACCCCCGGTAAGTTGCCATCCATGACCGACCTGACCACGGCCGCCGCCGACTCGTTGCTCCGCTCACCCCTGAACGAGCGGCACGCCGCGCTGGGCGCCAAGTTCGCCGCCTTCGGCGGCTGGTCCATGCCGCTGGAGTACGCCGGCGGCGGGGTGCTCAAGGAGCACACCGCGGTCCGTGAGGCGGTCGGCGTGTTCGACGTCTCCCACCTGGGCAAGGCGCGGGTCACCGGTCCCGGTGCGGCCGACTTCGTCAACGCCTGCCTCAGCAACGACCTGGGCCGGATCGGGCCCGGCCGGGCCCAGTACACGCTCTGCTGCGACGAGGCCACCGGCGGCGTGGTGGACGACATCATCGCCTACCTCTACGGCGACGAGCACGTCTTCCTCATCCCGAACGCGGCCAACACCGCCGAGGTCGTCCGCCGGCTGCGCGCCGCCGCGCCCGCCGGGGTCACCGTCACCGACGAACACCGGGCGTACGCGGTGCTCGCGGTGCAGGGCCCGCGCTCGGCCGACCTGCTCGGCGCGCTCGGCCTGCCGACCGAACACGACTACATGAGCTTCTCCACCGCCACCCTCGCGGTCGGCGACGGCGAGCCGGTCGAACTGGTGGTGTGCCGCACCGGATACACCGGCGAACACGGGTACGAACTTGTCGTACCCGAGGCCGGGGCGACCGCGGTCTGGGACGCGCTCTTCGCCGCCGGTGAACCGTACGGGCTGCGGGCGTGCGGGTTGGCCGCCCGGGACACGCTGCGTACCGAGATGGGCTACCCGCTGCACGGGCAGGACCTGTCGCTGGAGATCACCCCGGTGCAGGCCCGGTCCGGCTGGGCGGTCGGCTGGAACAAGCCGGCCTTCTGGGGCCGGGACGCGCTGCTGGCGGAGAAGGCGGCCGGACCACGCCGGCTGCTCTGGGGCCTCGCCGCACAGGACCGGGGCATCCCGCGCCCGGGCATGCGGGTCGTCGCCGGTGACACCGAGGTCGGCACGGTCACCAGCGGCACGTTCTCGCCGACCAACAAGTCCGGCATCGGGCTCGCCCTGCTGGACACCGCCGCCGGGCTGACCGAGGGCGCCACCGTCGAGGTCGACGTACGCGGCCGCCGCTCGGTGATGAAGGTGGTCCGGCCCCCGTTCGTGCAACCGTCGGTACGCTGACCGCCGTTCGACCGCCCCGGACCGGCTCAGTTGTGCCGGCCGGAGTCCAGTACGGCCTGGGTCCAGCCGCCCTCGACGACCGTGCCCCGGTCCAGTAGCGCCCAGTCGACGACGTCGGCGGTCGCGATCACGACCGGGGCGCCGATCCGGACCGCCGGGTCGGCGACCGCGTCGCAGGCGCTGGTGCCGTGGATCAGGTCCGGCCGGTGCCAGGAGTCGACACCAGCCCAGACGTACTCGGGGCCCTCGGCGGTGACCAGGCCGTACTTGATCAGCAGTTGCAGGTCCCCGGCCAGCGAGCCGCCGACGAACCGGTCACGGACACCGGCCAGGCCGGCACGGGCGGTGGCGACGGCCCGCGCCATCGCGTCGTCGCTGCGGTCGTAGCGGATGTCGGAGCGGGGAGCGCCGAACAGGGTGGTGCAGACCCCGGCGAAGTAGCGGCTGGGCGGGCCCTGGTGACCGATCGGCGGGAGCAGGGTCAGGAACGAGTCGGCCTCGGGATCGGTGGCCGGGTCGAGTTCCAGCCGCAGCGCGGCCGGGCCGGCGGCGTCCTGCTGGCGCGGATAGCCGTACGCGACCGCGATGTCGTGGTCGGTGACGGTGGTGACCACCGGCAGTTGCACGAACGCGGGCACCTCGATCCCGGACAGCCCGTCGGTCCAGGTACGCAGCAGCCGGCGAGCGACCCCGGTCATCACCGCACCCCAGCCCCGGGTGAGGTGCCCCGGCACCTCCTGGGCCTGGAGTTCGAGCAGGCCGAACCGGCGCAGGCCCTTGGTGGTGAACCAGAGCCCACCCTCGGCGGTCGAGTACGGCACCAGCACCCAGTCGACCAGCCGTACCCGGCCCTCGGCGTCGGGCAGTGACCGCAGCGCGGTGGCCGGGTCGAGGAACTGCAGGCCGAACACGTCGACCAGGTCGCCGCCGACCGCGTCCGCCATCGCCGCGCCGACCGCCCGGGCAGCCCACTCGTGTGCCGGCGGCCAGCCCGGCCGGTAGCTCGCTTGGATCACCACCAGGCTGTTGGCGGCGTCGAGCCGGGCGAGTTGTTCGTCGGTGGCGCCGAACGCGGTGAGCAGGTCCGGCGGCAGGTGCGGGAACTCCGACACCGGGCGCAGGTCGACCGTCATCAGCGGGCTGTCCAGCATCTGCCGGGTGAGGTCGTGGACCAGTTCGGTGACCCGGTCGCCGAGTGCCGCCATGGCCTGGGCCGGGGTCACCTCGGGCGGGGTCGAGACCGGTACCAGGTAGGTCGCGGTGAGCGACTCCGGTACCGGCAGAGGCAGGAAATCGTCCGTGATGATCATGACGTGCCCCGCTCGCCGAAAAGTAGTGATTCTCTTTCGCGAACGCTACCGAAGATGGCGGGCCGGATCAGCCGGTCAGCACCAGACCGAGGTAGACGAGCGTGGTGACGACCTCGACCTGGGCACCGAGCACGTCGCCGGTGATCCCGCCGAACCGCCGTACGGTATGGCGCAGCAGCACCAGCCCACCGGCCAGGGCGAGGCAGACCACGACCGGACCCTGCCACGGGCGGCCCGGCACCGCCGCCACCGCCACGCCCGCGACGGCGACGGTGGCCACCGCCAGCGGCAGCCGGGCGACGGTCCCGGCGACCAACGCGCCCAGCCCCTCCGGCCGGGCCGCCGGCACACCGCGCCGGCACGCCCAGCTCACCGCCAGCCGACCGGCCGCGCTCGCGGTGACCACGCTCGCCAGCAGGGCCGGCCAGCTCCGTTCCGGCAGCGCCGCGAGCACGCCGACCTGGAGCAGGAGTACGAGAACGAGCGCCGCCACCCCGAACGGCCCCACGTCCGGCTTCTTCATGATCTCCAGCGCCGCCGGCCCGGACCGGTACGACCCGAGCGCGTCGACGGTGTCGGCGAGCCCGTCCAGGTGCAGCCCCCGGGTGAACAGCGCCCCGGCGGCGACCGTCACCGCCCCCGCGACCAGCGCCGGGGCACCGGCAGCGGTCGCGCCGAGCAGGATCGCGGCGAGCGCCGCACCGAGCAGCGCACCGGCGGCGGGAGCGAGGATCATCGCCACCGCCGCCGTCTCCCGGTCCACCCTGCCCGTACGCAGCGGCAGGGTGGTGAACGTGGTCAGCGCCAGCCGGGCGCCGGCCGGAAACCGGTGTTCAGGCACCGCGCGAGGCGCCGTCGCCGGCCCACGCGTCGAATTCCCCGGTCCGCGTCCCGCTGCCGTCGGCATCGCGGTCCGGATCGGTCGGGTCGGGCCGGGTCGGGCCGGGGCCGGCCGGTTCCGGTTCGTCGAACTCGCTGTCGTCGGTGGTGCCGTCCCGGCCGGGCTCGGCCCCGAAGCGCTGTTCGTCCCCGTCGTCCCCGTCCGGCCGTTCGTGCCGGCCCGGCTGCTCCTCGCCGGCCGGCGACTCGTCCTCCGGCTCGGCCCAGCCGCTGGGTGCCAGCGACGGGTGCCCGCCCACCGACCCGGCCAGGGTCAGCGCCGTACGCAGCAGCGGCAGGGTGGCCAGCGCGGTCGCCCCCTCGCCCAGGTCGAGCTTCAGGTCGAGCAGCGGGGTCAGCCCGAGCACGTCGGCCGCGAGCCGGACCGCCGGATGCCCGCCGTGGTCCGGCAGCAGGCACCAGTGCCGGGACTGGCCGGCGAGATCACGGCTCACCATGCCGGCGGCCACGCCGACCGGGCCGTCGAGCAGCACCGGCGTACGCCGGGCGGTCGCGCCGAGCAGGATGCCCGCCGCGATCGCCACGTCGCCGCCACCCAGCTCGGCCAGGATGTCCTTGGGACCGCGCGGACTGCGCCGGCTGCGGTGCAGCGCGTCGCGTACGGTCGCGCAGCGCACCATCCAGGCCGCGTCGTCCACCTGGCCGCCGGGGCTGATCACCCGTCCGAGTACGGCAGCCGGCTCGGCACCCGCGGTGGCGGCGAGCACGGCCGCGGTGGCGGCCTCGGTGCCGGCGCCGCAGGAGGCGAGCACGATCACCTCGACCCCGTCGTCCACCGCCTCCTCGGCCAGCCGCCAGCCGTAGCGCAGGGCCGACTCGACGGCCTCGGCGGTCAGCGCCGGTCCGTCCTCGATCGGTGCGGCGGTCGGCGCGTCCACCACCTGCAGGCTCGCGCCGACCTCGGCGGCGAGCCGGGCGAGCGGGCCCTTGCCGGCGCGCGCCTGGTCGGCGCGGCGGCCGGACTCGCCCGCCGTGGCCCCGGCGGCGGCCCCACCGTCGTGGTCACCGTGCAGCAGCAGTACCCGTACCGCCCGCCACGGGCGCGGGGTCGGGGTGCCCTGGGTGCCGGCGGCGAAGCCGACCACCCGTTCGAGGTTGCCAAGCCCGGCACCGGGCAGGTCGAGCGTGGCGAGCCGGTCGATCGCCTGCGGACCGGCGTACTCGTCCGGCATCGGCAGGTCCATGCCGGTCTGGATGACCAGTCCGGTGGCGACCATCGGCAGCATCATCGTCGGCGCGGACCAGGGTGAACTGTCGACCGGCGGGGCTGGTTCCGGCTCGGGCAGGTGCGGCGTGAGTACGTCCGGCGACGCGACCCTGCTCGCCACGTCCGGCGCGGTCACCGGCTGTTCCGTCGCGATCTCGGTGCTGGCCGGTGCGCTGCGGCTCGGGCCGGACTGGCTGGGTACGACCACGTTCGGCTGGGCCGGGCCGGGCTTGAGCCAGGTGGGCTGACCGGCCACCACCAGGACCACCGCGTCGCAGACCTCGGCGACCACCTGGTTCGTGGTGCCGAGCGCGTCGGTGAACGCCCGCCCGATGGTGGTCGTCGGCACCAGGGAGAGCCCGACCTCCGGGCTGACCAGCACCAGCCGGGCGGTGCAGTCGCGGATCGCGGCGGCGAGTTCGGCGATGGTCACGCGGTCGTCGGCGGGCTGGTGGACCGGGTCGAGCAGTACGGTCACCCAGCCGCCGAGGTCGTCGACGAGCAGCGTGTCGTCCGGGGCGGCACCGGCGATCAGTTCGGCCAGCCGGGACGGGTCCTCGGCGGTCTCCTCGGTCGTCCAGCCGGCCGGACGGCGCAGTTGGTGCGCCTCGATCCGGGCCGCCCATTCCGGGTCGTCCGGTTCGGCCTGCCGGGCGGTCGCGACATAACGGACAGCGGTCGTGTCGCGTACGAGCGACTCGGCGAACTCGGATTTGCCGGAGCGGATCCCGCCGAGCACGAGAACCGTGTTCCAACCGTCAACGGACATGTCCGTACCTTAGAGCGCCCAGCCGGAGATTCGCCTGTGAGGTAGGTGCAGCATCGGCGACAACCGCACCCCGGCGGCGAGCTATCCCGGTTCGTGCCCTATCCGACCGGTCCGGCGGCGGCCCCGGATGTTGTCGGGGCACCCGGCCGGTCTGGGCGCGACGCCCAGCGGGTCAGCATCGGAACCACCCAACCGGTGACGACGAGGACCCCGCCCAGCACCGCCCAGCCGGCGCTGCCACCGTCGATCAGCAGCAGCGTGAGCAGCACCGGACCGGCGGCCTGGGCCAGGCCGTTGATCAGCCCGTGCACCCCCTGGTACTGGCCGAGAGCCGAGGGGTCCGCGAGGTCGTAGGCCAGGCCCGTGCTGGCGGTCCCGTGGTAGAGGTCGCCGAGGGTGTAGACCACCGTGGCGAGCAGCAGCAGCCCGACGGCGGCACCGGGGCCCAGTCCGGCCGACGCGGCGTAGAGCAGCATCGCGACCGCCAGCACCAGCCCCGCCCGTCGCATCGTCCGGGCAGCCGCAACCGCCCCCTGCGCGTCGTGGCTGATCCGTACCCCGAACAGCACGGTCAACGCGGCGTTCGTGACCAGCACCGCGGCGATCACCGCCCGGGGCACCCCGGGCTGGCCGGCGATCCAGATCGGCAGCACCAGGTTGAGCACCACCTGATGCACCGAGATCACCGAGGCGGCGGCACTGACCGCGACGTACCGCAGGTCACGCAGAGCCGCCCAGCCGCCCGAGCGGGCACCGCCGGGCGTCGGCGGGAGTGCGGGCAGTCGCATCAACAGGCCCGCCGAGATCAGGTACGTGACCGCGTTGCCGACCGCCAGCAGGGCGTACCCGGTCCGGGTGTCGGCGGTCAGCGCGAGCCCGGCCAGCGCGGCACCCACGCTGACCCCGACGCTGGCCACCGCCCACAGCGTGGCGAACGCGCGGACCCGTCCCTGCGGACCGGCGACCGCCGCGACCAGCGCCGCCCGCACGGTCAGGTTCCCGGTGACCAGCAGCGCGTCGAGCACCGCCACCACCAGGAACGCCGGGAAGGAGTGGACCAGCAGGTACGACGCCGCGACCACCGCCTGCCCCACCTGCAGTACGGCACGCAGCGCACGCGGGTCCCACCGGTCCGCGAGGTGCCCCAGCGGCACGGTGGCGCAGAGCCCGACCAGACCGGCGATCGTGAGCCCGAGACCGACCGAGGCGGCGGAGAGCCCCACGCCCCGGGTCAGGAACAGCGCCGCCCCGGCACCCCAGAGCCCGGTACCGACCGTGTTGGCAAGGGTGCCCCAGGCCAGCGTCCGCAGCGGTCCCGCCGGGGGAATCGGCGACCAGGCCGCACCCGTCCGCCCCCGCACCCCGCGCCTCCTCCCGCCCACCCTTGCCGGACGCTAGCGCGCTCCCACAACCACCCGGCGGGCAGCGGCCCCGCTGCGGGCGATCGACGGCCGCCGCCGGACGGCTAGGCTGGCGGGGTCCGTCGGGGACATCGGTGAGGGGAGACGCAAGATGCCGTGGAGCTGGCGGTACGAGGGCACGGACGGCCAGGCGGTGAGCGGGCCGGACGAGACGTTCGGCAGCCAAGCCGACGCCGAGTCCTGGATCGGCCAGGCCTGGCGTGAACTTTCCGCGTCCGGGGTGACCACGGTGATCCTGCTGGAGGACGAGCGGGTCGAGTATCGGATGAGCCTGCAACCGGTCGCCGAGTGAGTCTGATGGGCTTCGAACACTCCGGCCGCGAACGGCTCGTGCTCGGGGTGCCCAGGGAGGCGTTCCGGCCGAGCCCCATCTTCCTGGCCCTGGTCGCCCTCTTCGTGACCAGCGGCGTACTGAGCTGGAACCAGTTCGGCAACGTCCGGTTCGACGTGTTCCTCTTTGTCGTCTCCGGCTGGCTGGTCTCCCTCTGCCTGCACGAGTACGCCCACGCGATCGTCGCATTCCGGGCCGGGGACCGGGGAGTGGCCCACCGCGGCTACCTCACCCTCAACCCGCTCAAGTACAGCCACCCGCTGCTGTCAATCGTCTTCCCGGTGGTGATCGTGCTGCTCGGCGGCATCGGCCTGCCCGGCGGGGCGGTCTGGGTCGACCACCACCAGATCCCCGGACGGCTGCGGCACACCCTGGTCAGCCTCGCCGGGCCGGCGACCAACGTGCTCTTCGCCCTGGTGCTGGTGCTGCCGTTCGCGTTCACCCTGGACGTCGGCGCGCACCCGGAGTTCTGGGCCGGTGTCGCGCTGCTCGGCTTCCTCCAGCTCACCGCGAGCGTGCTCAACCTGCTGCCGGTGCCGGGGCTCGACGGCGGCAACATGCTCTACCCGTGGCTGTCACCCCAGTGGCGGCGCGGCTACGACCTGATGGCCCCGTACGGCTTCCTGCTGCTGTTCGCCCTGCTCTGGAACCCGCGGATCAGCAACTGGTTCTTCTCGGTCGTGTTCACCGTCGGCGACTGGATCGGGCTGCCCAGCCCGCTCTACGCCGCCGGCTACGACCTGATCCGGTTCTGGCAGGACTGGATCTGACGGCAAGCTGCTGTGGCGGCAAGCCTGCTGTGACGGTCTTCCGTGACGGCGACCCGGCACCCGCACCGAGGAGCGGGTGCCGGGTCGGCACGACTACGGGCGGGCCGGGCTCTTGGTCTTGGCCGGGTCCCGTTCGGTGATCGGCCCGACGATCTCGTCGATCGCCTTGAGCAGGTCGGCGTCGAGCTTGACCCCGGCTGCCTTGACGTTGTCCGCGACCTGCTCCGGGCGGGTCGCGCCGACGATCGCCGACGACACGTTCGGGTTCTGCAACACCCAGGCGAGCGCGAGCTGGGCCAGGCTCAGCCCGGCCTGGTCGGCCAGCGGCTTGAGCTGCTGGACGGTGGTCAGCACCTCGTCGGTCATGAACCGGGCGATGGTCGACGCCCCGGACTTCTCGTCCGTGGCCCGGGAACCGGCCGGCGGCGGCTGACCGGGCAGGTACTTGCCGGAGAGCACACCCTGTGCCATCGGCGAGAAGACGATCTGACCGATGCCGAGTTCCTCGCTGGCCGGCACCACCTCGCCCTCGATCACCCGCCACAGCATCGAGTACTGCGGCTGGTTGGAGACCAGGTGGATCCTCAACTGCCGGGCCAGCTCGTACGCCTCGCGGATCTCGTCAGCGCGCCACTCCGACACCCCGATGTAGAGCGCCTTGCCGGAGCGTACGACGTCGGCGAACGCCTCCATCGTCTCCTCGAGCGGCGTGCTGTAGTCGTACCGGTGGGCCTGGTACAGGTCGACGTAGTCGGTCTGCAACCGGCGCAGCGAGCCGTTGATCGACTCCAGGATGTGCTTGCGGGACAGACCCCGGTCGTTCGGGCCGGGACCGGTGGGCCAGTAGACCTTGGTCAGGATCTCCAGCCCCTCCCGGCGCTGGCCCTGCAGGGCGCGACCGAGCACCGACTCGGCGCGGGTGCCGGCGTACACGTCGGCGGTGTCGAACGTGGTGATTCCGTGGTCCAGAGCGGCTTGGACGCAGGCCAGGGCGGCGTCCTCCTCGATCTGCGAGCCGTGGGTGATCCAGTTGCCGTACGAGATCTCGCTGACCTGGAGACCGGAACGGCCAAGGTGTCGGAAGTCCATGCCTGAACCCTAACCGTTGCCGATATCGTTTCAATGATCGACTAGCCGGGCCGGAATCTACCGTTTCGACGCCCCCGCCCGGTGGCCGTCCGGTGCGAAGCGGCGAAAGCCGGTCGTGCGAAACCCGATCAGAGCACCGGCTTGGTGTCCGCCAGCAGCCGGTCGATCTCGTCCATCACGTCGTTGCGGCTGGGGTGGACCGGGTCGATCAGCAACTCGCCGCGCCGGTCGAGTGCACCCCACTGGCCGTCCGGGGTGGCGATCAGGAACGCCACCGGGTGGATCACCATCGCCGGGTACGCCGGTGACACGATCACCCGACCGGTCCGGTCGACCACACCCTTGCGCCCGCCGAGGTCGACGATGGCCAGACCCTCGTCGGTGAACCCCTCGACGTAGCGGCCGTCGGTCAGGGCGGTCGCGAACGCCGCGTACCGGGTCGGCAGGACCTCCCGGCCGGTCTTGTCGACCGCACCCCAGCCGCCGCGCCGGATCGCGGCGATGCCCCGGCGGAACGGCCGTACGTCGTCGCAGCCCTGCCCGATCACCACCTGGTTGTTCTTGTCGACCGCGATCCAACCGCCGGTGCCGTCACGGGAGACCCACGCCAGTCCGTCGGCGAAGGACCCGACGCCGAGGTAACCGGCGTTCGCACCGATGAGCAGCTCACCGGACTCGTCGATCAGTTCCCAGGCGCGGGCTTCCGGCCGGCGTACCCAGGCCACCCGGTCGTGGAACGGCTGGGCGTCGGCGTAGCTCGGCGCGATCGCCGACTCGCCCTCCGGCGTGGTGTAGCCCCAGCGCTGCATCCGTTCGCTGAACGTCGGCACCGGCGGCCGGTGCACCTGGAGGATCTCGTCCCGGTCCCGGGGGTACGGCCCCCAGCCCTGCTGCGCCACCTTGCTGAACACCGCGTCCAGCGCGAGTTCGGTGCGCGCGATCAGGTCCGGGTCCTCGACCTTACGCAGCTCCAGCGCCTTCTCGAAGTGGTTGCACGCCTCGATGTACCGGCCCTGGTCGTAGCAGGACCGGCCGGCGTGCTCGTGCATGGTGGCGCGCAGCCGGTCCGGCAACTCCGACGAGTTCGCCTCCTCGAACAGCCGGTCGGCCTCGGCGAAGTCGCCGCGCCACTGCAACACGTGCGCCAGCCGGGCCTGGGCGATGGCGATCCGCCGCAGCTCGCCGGTGGCCTCCGCGTGCCCCAGGGCGAGCTTGCCGTCGGCGAGCGCCTTGCCCAGGTCACCGAGGATCCGGGAAACCACCGCGCGCAGGCTGAGCAGCCGTGCCCGGGTCCGGTTGTCCTGCGCCGGATCGACCTTCTCGGTCAGCCGGTCCCGGATCGCCCGCAACTCGTCGGGATCCTCGACCAACTCCCGCAGGGTCTCGTGGTGGAACCGCCACCGGTACGCCGACAGCACCTGCTCCGGGTCCGGCGGCGGAGGTTCGGGCGTCTCCTCCTCCGCCGGAGCCTCGTCCGGTGTCGGCTCCTCCGGCGAGATGATCGGGGTGAGCATGGTCGGCGCCCGCAGTGCCGTGGCGGCGCCCGCCGCGGGGCCCTCCGGAGCGGGCAGCACGGTGTCCGGGCTGGCCTCGGCAACGGGTGAGCCAGGGGGAGTGGTGGCAAGCGGCGGCCCCGACACCGGCACCGGGTCCTCCGGCAACGGGCCGTCGGCCGGGTACCCGTCGTCGCTGGGGCCGTCCTCGTCGAGCGGACCCGACGGCTGCGTCCCGGCGTCGCCCGTACGCGCGGTCGTCGGGTTGTCCGCTGCCTGCCCGGTCCCCGGTCCGGCCGGCTCACCGTCCGCGGTGGACGATCCGGCAGCCGGCTCAACCGGCGCCGCTGTCGCCTGTTCCCGCACACCACCGCCGGCCGGATCCGCCGATACCAGATCGTCGACAGGACCGGCCGGTACGCCGGACCCGCCGGCTGTCGCCGCAGTGGCGTCGACCATTACCGCGCCGCTGCCGATTGCCGGTTCTCCGGCTGGTGTGCCGACACCCGTTGCCGGCTCGCGAGGAGTATCGACGCCGCCCGCCGATTCACGGGGCGCGTCGAGGGCTGCTGCCGACTGGCCGGGGGAGCCGACATCCGTAGCCGATCCGCCGTCGAATGTCGGCTCGGTGCCGCCGCTGGACGACGCCGTGTCGGTGCCCCCGGTGGCCGATGCCGTTGCCGTGGTGTCGCCGTGCCCGGCCGGCGCGGCGCTGTCGTGCGTCTGGACCGGAGCGGCGGGCGGCCACGGAGCCGGGCCGGACGTCGTGGGCGGGGTGGACGTCGTGGGTGGGCCAGACGTGGTGGGCGGGGCGGACGTCGCGGGTGGGCTGGACGTCGTGGGCGGGGCGGGGGTCGTGGACGACGCACTGGAGGGTGATGGGGCGGCAGTGGGGGTCGTGACCGCGGCAGGAACCGGTACCGGGTCGGCCCCGGTCGGCTGTCCGGCGCCGGACGTGCCGCTCGGGGTCGGCTGCGGCGACTCTGCTCCGACCAGCGAGCCCGACGCCGACACGGCGGGTCCGGCAGACGGTCCAGCGGCGGCCTCGGTCTCGCGGCCCGCACCGGTATCCACTGCCGCGGCCGGACCCGGCGACACAAGCTCTCCCGATCCCGATCCCGATCCCGATCCCGATCCCGATCCCGATCCCGATCCCGTCTTCGACGTCGACCCGGTAGCCGGTGCTGGGGCCGGATCGAGCCGTACCAGCGGTGCGGCGGGCTCGACGGGCGGAGCCTCGACCGGCGGGGGCTCGACGGGCGCGGGGCGGGGCGGGGGTGGTGGTGTCGGTGCGGTGAGGAACTCCAGGCGCAGTCCGGCGGCCGGAGGAGCGGAGACCGGCGTACGCGGCGGCTCGTCGTGCGCATTCGGCCCGCTCGGCGAAGCGGCGTGGGTGACTGCCTCGTCGTCGGCCGGCGTCGGCAGCCAGCCCGAGGTGGCGTCGCGGCCCTTGGCCGGTTCGCCGCTGCGCTCGGACGGTACAGGTTGTTCGTCCGGTGCCGGTGCAGGCTCGGGAGCCTGGTGTCGCCGTTCGCGCTTCGGCGTGAACAGGTCGGCACCGCTCGGCAGTGGCTCGTTCGCTGCCGGCGGACCGGACGTGGGCGCGGCGGTCTGGTCCGGTGCCCGGTACGGCGGCACCTCGGCCAGCGGCCAACCCTGCCCGGGCGGCACCTGGCCGTGCCGCCCCTGCTCGACCGGCCGGTCCTGGGTGGGCCTGCCCTGCTCGACCGGCCGCTCCTGGCTGGGCCGTCCCTGGTCGAACTGCCGGTCGTGTGCGGGCCTGCTCTGCTCGCTCGGCCGGTCCTGATCCGGGTACTCGACGGGCCTGCCCTGGCCGGGCCGTCCCTGGTCGAACTGCCGGTCGTGGGTCGGCCTGCCCTGCTCGATCGGCCGGTCGTGGGTCGGGCGGCCGTGCTCGATCGGCCGGTCCTGCGTAGGCCGCGTGTGTTCGGCTGGGCGGTCGGGCCGGGTCGGCGTGCCGGGGCGGCCGGCGGCCGGGCCGGGGTCGGCCATCGGCGGGCGACCGGTGCCGGGCTCGGACGGCCGGTAACCGTCGCGCGTCGGCGGCGCATCCCGGCGTACGGAGGGACCGCGGTCGGGGGACCAGCCGCCGTCCTGCCCCGGCCCGGTCCAGCGGTCCTGCGGCGCCACGGGTTCCCGGTCCGGACGGCCGGTGTTCGGCGGCTGCCGACGCGGTGGCTCGGCACCGGGCGGGTAACCCGGCTCACCCCGGCTCGGCCGCTCGACCGGGCCGTCGCTCCGGCCTGGCCGGGGAATGCCGCCGGGGCCGATCGGGACCTGGGCGTCCGGTCCGGACCAGCCCCTCGGTTGGGTACGGCCCGATCCCTCGGAGTCGACGAAGCGGCGCTCGGCAGACGGCGGTCGGCGGCCCGGCAGTGCCTGGGTTTCCTCCGGCGGGGAATCCGGTCGCCAACCGCCGGGCCGGTCGTACGGCGCAACCGGACCCGGCCCGCTCCACACCGCTTCCGGTGCTGGCCCGCTCCACGCCGCCTCGGTGCCCGGCCGGTACGGCTGGCGCTCCCGTACGTCCCGGTCCTGCTCGTACGTCTCGTGCTCGTACCCGGCGGGGCGGCCACGATCCTGCTGGTACCGCTGGTCAGGTCGGTCGGTCGACCGGTACTCGCCCTGCCCGGGACCACCCGATCCGCCGCGACCGGCGCCGCCGGGGTGCGCGGGACTGGTCGGATGCGCGGGGCTGACCGGGTGCGCGGGGCTGACCGGGCGAGCCGAACCGACCGGGTGGGCCGGGCTGACGGGGTGGGCCGGGCTTACCGGACGAGCCGAACCGACCGGATGGGCCGGGCTGACCGGATGGGCCGGGCTTACCGGATGAGTGGGGCCGACCGGGCGCGCGGGGCCGACCGGACGAGCCGGCGGCAGCGGGCCGCCCCAGTGTTCGGCCCGGTCGGGTGCGGACGGTGTCGCTCCCCAGCCGTCCTGGGCCGGACGCCGGCCGTCCACGGTCGGATACTGCCCCCGCTCGGCCGCCTGCCCGTAGCCCGAGGTCGCCTGGCCGTAGCCCGACGGCTGACCCTGCCCGCGATCGGCACCCTGGATCGGCTGACGGTCGTGCTGCGAGGAGTCGTGCCGCGAGGAGTCGTGCCGCGAGGGGGAGTCGTGCCGTGAGGAGTCGTGGCGTGAGAGGGAGTCGTGCCGTGAGGAGTCGTGGCGTGAGGACGAGCCGTGGTCGGAGGGCGGGCCATGCCTCGAAGGTGGACCGTCGTCGGGCTGCTGACCGTACCGGGAGGGTTGGCCGTGTTCCGACTGCGGACCGGGAGCGAACGGCGGGCGGTGACCCCGGGAGCCGTGGTCGGACGGCTGTCCGTGACCCTGGGTCGGGACACGACCCGCCTGCTGGCCCGAGAAATGGGACGGGTTCGCCTCGTCGGGGTGCGACGATGGTCCGTCGGGCGGGTAGACACCGGCCCGACCGGACACGACCGACGCACGGCCGCTGGCCGAGCGTTGCGGTGGCCGCTTCGGTCCGGGGTCGCCCGGATACCGCTGGCCGGGGAAGGCGGCCTGCCACTCCGTGGTCGGCTCGCCCATCCAGGACGGCTCGGGCGGGTCTCCCCATCGGTCCCGGTAGCGATCCGTCATGATCCGACCCCGTTCCGGCGGGGCGCGCGGCGCGGCCGGTGGAACGGCTCGCGGCGCTCAATCACGGCGGTGTCACCTCGTCGGAAATTCTCACTGGGCAGCCGGGGGCGCCGGGTAAAGTCGCCCGGCTCGCTGCAGCGTGGTCGCGGAAGGAGGGTAACGGCGTGGGCTCGGTCACCGCCACTGCGGCACCGCCGATCAGTAGAAACATCATGTCCTTGTTCCGGACATTTACTGCGATAACAGGATCAGGGTACCGTCGCTATTCGACGTACCGACAGGCGACGTTCGCCGGAGCCTTCACCAACACCGTCTTCGGCTTCCTCCGCTGTTACGTACTGCTCGCCGTGGCGACCGGAGCGGGCGGCCAGGCGGCCGGCTACGACCCCGCGCAACTGGCCACCTTCGTCTGGGTCGGGCAGGGACTGCTCGCGGTGGTGGGGCTCTGGGGCTGGACCGAACTGGCTGATCGGATCCGGACCGGGGACATCGCCACCGACCTGCTCCGACCGGTGCACCCGGTGGTCAGCTACCTCGCCACCGACCTCGGACGGGCGGCGTACGCGATGCTGACTCGGTTCGTCCCGCCGGTGCTCACCGGCCCGATCTTCTTCGACGTCTACCTGCCGACCCGCTGGTACACCACCCCGCTCTTCCTGGTCTCGATGTCCGTCGCCGTGATCCTCTCGTTCTGCTGCCGCTACCTGGTCAACGCGACCGTCTACTGGCTGGAGGACGTACGCGGGCCGATGGTGCTCTGGACCCTCTCCTCCGGCATCCTCGCCGGTCTCTACTTCCCGCTGCGCTTCCTGCCGGAGTGGATCAGCGTGCCGCTCTGGCTGGCCACCCCGTTCCCGAGTCTGATGCAGACCCCGCTCGACGTGGTGATCGAACGCGACCGGCCGGCGGTGCAGGTCGGCCTGGTCGGCGTACAGGTGGTCTGGGTCGGGGTGCTGCTGTTCGCCTGCCACGTCGTGCAGCGGCGGGCCGAGCGGCGACTGGTGGTGCAGGGTGGCTGAACGGGAGCAGCCGGTCGGGCCGGGCGCGGGTTACCTGGCCCTGCTGCGCGGGCAGGCGCGGTCGCAGGCGTCGTACCGCGCATCGTTCGCCGTCGACCTGGTCAGCAACGTCGGTGCCACCGTCTTCGACGTGGTCACGGTGCTGGTGCTGTTCCAGGTGACCCGGATCCTCGGCGGTTTCGACGTACGCGAGGCGATGGTGATGGTGGGGCTGTCCGCCTGCTCGTTCGCCACCGCCGACCTGGCCGTGGGCAACATCGAACGGGTCCGGCACTACGTCCGGACCGGGCTGATGGACGCGGTGCTCGTACGCCCGCTCCGCCCGCTGCCGCAACTGCTGCTGATGGACCTGCCGCTGCGCAAGCTCTCCCGGGCGGCGTTCGGGCTCGCCGTGCTGGTCGTGGCGCTGGCCGCGGCCGACATCGACTGGACTCCGGGGCGGGTCGTGCTGGTGCTGGTCGCCCCGCTGGCCGGGACGGTCTTCTTCGGCTCGATCTTCGTCGCCTCGGCCACGCTGGCGTTCTGGTGGATCGACTCCGGCGAGGTCGGCAACGCGTTCACCTACGGTGGTCGGGACTTCACCTCGTACCCGGTGACCGTCTACGGTGGATGGTTTCGCGCGATTTTCGCGTACGGCCTGGGCTTTGCCTTCGTGGCTTATCACCCGGCGCTGGCGCTGCTCGGCCGGGCCGACCCGCTGGGCCTGCCGGGCTGGGTCGGTTGGGCCGCGCCGGGCGTCGCGGGGCTGGCCGCCGTCGGCGCCGCCGCCGCGTGGCGCAGCGGCATCAGACACTACCGGAGTACGGGGTCATGATGAGCGACGTCATCGAAGCGCGCGGACTGCGCAAGGATTTCACGGTACGGGTGAAGGCCGGCCGGTTGCGCAGGACGAGGAAGGTCGTCGCCGCGGTCGACGGGGTGGACCTGGTGGTGGCCCGCGGCGAGATGGTCGGCTACATCGGGCCGAACGGCGCCGGCAAGTCGACCACCCTGAAGATGCTCACCGGTGTGCTGATGCCCTCCGGTGGCGACGTACGCGTCTGCGGGCTGACCCCGGTGGCGCAGCGGACCCGACTGGCGCTGCGCATCGGCGTGGTGTTCGGCCAGCGTTCCCAGCTCTGGTGGGATCTGCCGCTGCGGGACTCGTTCGACCTGCTGCGGCACATCTACCGGGTGCCACCCGTCGAGCACGCCGCCCGGCTGCGCCGCTGCCGGTCCCTGCTCGACCTGGACGAGTTCCTCGACACCCCGGTCCGCCAGCTTTCCCTGGGCCAGCGGATGCGCGGTGAGCTGACCGCCGCGCTGCTGCACGGGCCGGAGGTGCTGTTCCTGGACGAGCCGACGATCGGCCTGGACCTGGTGAGCAAGCAGGCGGTCCGGGAGTTCCTGGGCGAGCTGGGCCGGGCCGGTGACACCACCCTGGTGCTCACCACCCACGATTTGGCCGACATCGAACGGCTATGCCGCCGGCTGGTGGTGATCGATCACGGTCAGGTAGTGCACGACGGCGACATCGAGGCGCTGCACGCCCGGTACGGTTCCCGGCGGCTGGTCGTGGTCGACCTGGACGAGCCGCTGGCCGATCCGCCAGCCCTGCCCGGTGCGCCAATGCGGCGGATCGAGGCGGACGGTCGGCGGCTGGTCTTCGAACTGGAGTCGGCGACCGCGGGGGAGGTGGTGGCCCGGCTGGCGGGGCTCACCACCCTGCGCGACATCGCCATCGTCGAGCCGGACATCGAGGACGTGGTCCGCCGCCTCTACCAGACCCCCGCCCCGCCCGGCGCCATCCCGTCGCAGGCGCCGGTCACCCGCGCCGATCTCACGGGTGCTCCCTGAGCCCGCTCACGGGTGCTCCATGACGAGTACGGCGAAGGTGCCGGGGGCGAGCGCCTCGTAGTGGTGCGGTACGTCGCCGGGGAAGGCGGCGTAGTCGCCGGGTTCGAGTTCCACCGGCGCCGAGGCGGGTCCGGTACGCAGCCGCCCGGCGCCGACCACCAGGTGTTCCATGCTGCCGGGGATGTGCGCGGTGGCCTCGCGTACGGCACCGGGTTCGAGGGTGAGCAGGTAGATGTCGCGCCGGGTGTGGGTCGAGCCGGCGGCGAGCAGGGTGCCGGTGAAGTCGGCCTGGTCGGAGCGGATGCCGCTGCCGTAACCGGCCCGGACCACCCGTACCGCCGGGGCGGGTTCCTCGACCAGTCGGCTGAACGGCACCTCCAACGCGACGCCGAGCGCCCAGACCGTTTCCACGCTGGGGTTGCCGGTGCCGGCTTCGAGTTGGGAGAGCGTCGACTTGGCGATGCCGGCCCGGCGGGCCAGTTCGGTGAGCGAGATGCCGGCGCGTTCCCGTTCCCGGCGCAGGGCGGCGGCGATGGTGGCCACGGGCGAGCTGGGCGGGGACGGCGGCATGTTCGCTCCATCGGTCTCGATGTTCGGTTTGACGAACGCTGGCACGGCGTTCATTATTCTGAACCATGCGTACGGTAGACCGAACAACCGACCGCGCCCTGCTGCGCGACATCGGTGCGCTCAGTGTGGCGATCATCGCGGTCGGCGCCTCCTTCGGCGCGATCGCACTCGCCGCCGGGCTGCCGGTCTGGGCCGTCCTCGCCATGTCCACGGTGCTCTACGCCGGTGGAGCGCAGTTCATGGCCGTCGGGCTGGTCGCCGCCGGCAACCCGCTCGCCGCCGTACTTGCCGGACTCCTGCTCAACGCCCGACACCTACCGTTCGGGCTCACCCTCGGCGACACCCTCGGCAGCGGCTGGCGGTCCCGGATCCTCGGCGCCCACCTGATGACCGACGAGACCACCGCCTTCGCCCTCGCCCAGCCCGAGGGTGCCGCCCGGCGGCGCGCGTACTGGCTGGCCGGGGTGCTGCTCTTCCTCGCCTGGAACGCCGGCACCGTGCTCGGTGTGCTGCTCGGCGGGTTCGCCGGTGACCCGAACCGGCTCGGCCTGGACGCCGCCTTCCCGGCCGGTCTGCTCGCCCTGCTGCTGCCCGTCCTGCGGGACCCGGACACCCGACGGGTCGCGGTGGTCGGGGCGCTGGCCGCCGTACTGCTCACCCCGGTCCTGCCGGCCGGGCTGCCGGTGCTGGTGGCGCTCGGCGGGCTCGGCGTACTCGCCCTGCCCCGACGCAAGCCGGTACGGCCATGCTGATCGCGGTGATCCTGGCCCTGGCCGTCGGCACGTACGCGTTCCGGCTCGCCGGTGTGGTGCTGCGGGAACGCGCCGACCTGCCGGACTGGTTGGCCCGGCTGCTGCCGATCGCCGCCGCCACCATGCTCGCCGCGCTGGCCGCCACGGCGGCGCTCACCGAGGGCGGTGCCTTCGCCGGCATCGCCCGCCCGGCCGGCGTGCTGGTCGGGCTGGCACTCGCCGTGCGCAGGGCACCGTTCGTGCTGGTGGTGATCGCCGCGGCCGGCACCACCGCCGTACTGCGCCTGTTCGGCGTCGCCTGAGGCGTGCCCGGCGTCGTCCGAGGCGTGCCCGGCGTCGTCCGAGGCGGGAAGCGGGCTTAGATCTTGTCGCCGATCTTGACCCGCGGGGTCGGCGCGCGCATCCGGCGGAACGTGATCGAACGCATGATCGCGTAGAGGTAGAGCGAGCCCATCCGCAGCTCGGTCTTGGGGAACCGCTCGGTGACCAGCTTCTTGATCTTCCGTGAGATCAGGATCGAGTCGATCACCACGCCGATGGCGAGCGCACCCCAGAGCAGGTTCGAAACCAGGCGTACGGCCGGCGGCATCGCGGCCGACGAACCGATCAGCACGATCAGGGCACCACCGAAGAACCAGGTGCCGATCGTACGGCGGGAGTCGACCACGTCACGGGCCAGCACCCGCTCCGGTCCCCGGTCACGGGGTCCACCCTCGCGACGGAACTCGGCCGCCGCCTCGGCCCGTGCGGCCCGACGGCGCTCGCGTGCCTCCTGCTTGTTCGCCGGGGGGCGGGTCTCCACCGCGCCCGCTCGACGCCCCACGGTCGGGCGCTTCGGCGTCTCCTTGCCGAGCTCCTTCTTGCTGGGCGTGTAGCCCCGGGGGCGGGCGGCATCGGTCGCCTCGTCGGGCGTCACCGCGGTGACGTTCTCCTCGACGAGGTCGGTGGGCTTACGGCGAAACAACGACGGCACGGATGAAGGGTAGCGGGCGGCTGACACCTCCCACACATCACGGTGCGGGAGGTGTCAGCGGCTACGCCGTATGTGCTGCTACGGGCGTTCTACGTGGGCGCCGAGGGCGGAGAGCTTCGCCTCGAAGTCCTCGTACCCGCGGTTGATCAGGTCGACGCCGTACACCCGGGAGGTGCCCTCGGCGGCCAGCGCGGCGATCAGGTGGCTGAACCCGGCCCGCAGGTCCGGGATGACCAGGTCGGCCGCGTGCAGTTTGCTCGGGCCGGCGATCACCGCGGAGTGCTTGAAGTTGCGCCGGCCGAACCGGCACGGGGTGCCGCCCAGGCAGTCGCGGTAGACCTGGATGGTGGCGCCCATCTTGTTCAACGCCTCGGTGTAGCCCAGGCGCTGCTCGTACACGGTCTCGTGCACGATCGACAGGCCCCGGGCCTGGGTCAGCGCGACCACCAGGGGCTGCTGCCAGTCGGTCATGAAGCCGGGGTGCACGTCGGTCTCCAGCGCCACCGCCTGCAACTCACCGCCCGGGTGCCAGAACCGGATGCCGCCCTCCTGGCCCGGCGAGTCCAGCTTGGGCGCGCGGGCGTCGGTGACCTCGTACGCGCCGCCGACCGAGCGGAACACGTTCAGGAACGTCATCATGTCGACCTGCTCGGCACCGAGCACCTCGACGTCGCCGCCGGTGGCCAGTGCCGCCGCCGCCCAGCTCGCCGCCTCGATCCGGTCCGGGATCGGCCGGTGGGTGTAACCCTGCAGCCGCGGTACGCCCTGGATCTCGATCACCCGGTCGGTGTGCACCTTGATGATCGCGCCCATTTTCTGCAGGATCGCGATCAGGTCGACGATCTCCGGCTCCACCGCCGCGTTGCGCAGCTCGGTGACGCCCTCGGCCATCACGGCGGTCAGCAGCACCTGCTCGGTCGCACCCACGCTCGGGTACGGCAGCTCGAACTTGGTGCCGTGCAGGCCGCTCGGCGCGGTGAGGTGCATGCCCTCCGGCGCCTTGTCGACGATCGCGCCGAACTGCCGCAGCGCCTGGATGTGGAAGTCGATCGGCCGGGGGCCGATGTGGCAGCCACCGAGGTCGGGGATGAACGCGTGCCCGAGCCGGTGCAGCAGCGGACCGCAGAACAGGATCGGGATCCGGCTCGACCCGGCGTGCACGTTGATCTCGTCGGTGGTGGCGCTCTCCACGTTCGCCGGGTCGAAGATCAGCTCGCCGTCCTCGGCGCCGTCGCTGACCCGGACTCCGTGCAGTTCGAGCAGACCTTTGACGATCTCGACGTCGCGGATGCGCGGGACGTCGAACAGGCGGCTCGGGGTGTCGCCGAGCAGGGCGGCGACCATCGCCTTCGAAACAAGATTCTTGGCGCCGCGGACCCGGATCTTCCCCGACAACGGGGTACCTCCGTGCACGACCAGTACGTCGTCGGTCAACGCAACCTCCAGCGGAATAGATGCTGCCGGGTAAGGGGTGCGGGGCGGCTGAGCGTCACTCACGGCCGTAGCCCGTAGGGCGCAGCCGCGGGGATACGGCTGGCTCTGTGTCGCCTGGGCAGCATAGCGCTCCGTGACCGAAATGGCGTTGGTCACCCCGACCTAGATGGCACGAAATCGGGACGTCACTGCCTATCGGTACGGCGGCCACTACTGCAAGTAATCGGTTCTGCTCACGGAAGTGCGAGCATCTGGTCCAGTGCCACCTTGGCGTGGTGCGCGGTGTCCGGATCCACCGTGATCTGGTTGACAACCCGGCCGGCGACCAGCTCCTCCAGCGCCCACACCAGGTGCGGCAGGTCGATCCGGTTCATCGTCGAGCAGTAGCAGACAGCTCGGTCGAGGAACATGATCTCCTTGTCCGGGTGGGCGTTGGCGAGCCGGCGTACCAGGTTCAGTTCGGTGCCGACCGCCCAGGCCGAGCCGGCCGGCGCGGCCTCGATGGTCTTGATGATGTATTCGGTGGAACCGACGTAGTCGGCGGCCGTCACCACGTCGTAACGGCATTCCGGGTGCACCAGCACGTTTACCCCGGGCACCCGGGTCCGAACCTCGTTCACACTCTCCAGGGTGAACCGGCCGTGCACCGAGCAGTGCCCGCGCCAGAGGATCATCTTCGCGTCGCGCAACTGCTCCGGGGTGAGCCCACCGCCCGGCTTGTGCGGGTCGTACAGCACGCAGTCGGCCGGGTCCAGCCCCATCTCCAGCACCGCGGTGTTGCGTCCCAGGTGCTGGTCGGGCAGGAACAGCACCCGCTCACCGCGCTCGAACGCCCAGCGCAGCGCCCGTTCGGCGTTGGACGAGGTGCAGACCACACCGCCGTTGCGGCCGACGAAGCCCTTGATGTCCGCGGACGAGTTCATGTACGTCACCGGCACGGTCGAACCGGCGACGCCCAGCTCCTCCAGCACCTCCCAGGCCGTCTCGACCTGCGGCAGCGCGGCCATGTCCGCCATCGAACAGCCGGCGGCCAGGTCGGGCAGGATCACCTGCTGCTTGTCGGTGGTGAGGATGTCGGCGCTCTCGGCCATGAAGTGCACGCCGCAGAAGACGATGTACTCCGCGTCCGGCCGGGCGGCGGCCTCGCGGGCGAGCTTGAACGAGTCGCCGGTCACATCGGCGAACTGGATCACCTCGTCGCGCTGGTAGTGGTGGCCGAGCACGAACACCCGCTGGCCGAGTTTGGCCTTCGCCGCGGTCGCGCGGGCGACCAGGTTCGGGTCACTTGGCGGGGGAAGTTCCCCCGGACAGTCCACGCCACGCTCGCTGTCCGGGTCGGTCCCGCGACCCAGCAGGAGCAGGGCGGTAGCGGTGTTTGACGGCTCTACCCAGGTCGAAGTCACGCCCTCCATGCTCCCACAGCGCGGGCCGCCCGCAGCGCCTGCCGATGTGGGCTGCCACACTGCCGTGATGCGGGTTCTGATCTGTCCAGACAAATTCGCCGGTACCCTCTCCGCCCCCGAGGTGGCCGCCGCGGTGATCGCGGGCTGGCACGACACCGCCCCCGGGGACCAGGCCATCGCCCGACCGCTGGCCGACGGCGGTCCGGGCTTCGTCGAGGTGCTCGCCGGCGCGGTCGCCGGGCGCCGGCTGGCGGTGCCGACCGTCGATCCGCTCGGCCGCCCGGCGCAGGGCGAGATCCTCGTCACCGACCCGGACGACGGTGGCGTACCCACCGCGTACGTCGAGAGCGCGCAGGCCTGCGGCCTGCACCTGCTCAGCGAGGA
The DNA here is from genome assembly GCF_040676775.1 of Micromonospora sp. NPDC049523. NCBI lineage: Bacteria > Bacillati > Actinomycetota > Actinomycetes > Micromonosporales > Micromonosporaceae > Micromonospora > Micromonospora sp. NPDC049523. The sequence continues at coordinate 44,977 of NZ_JBFAPP010000035.1, forward strand.
CGAACGCGACCCGAAGATCACCACCTCGTACGGGCTGGGTCTGCTGATCGCCGCCGCGGTCGAGTCGGGAGCCCGTCGGGTGGTGATCGGGCTCGGTGGCTCGGCCACCAACGACGCCGGTGCGGGCCTGCTCGCCGCCCTCGGTGCCGCCCCGATCGACGAGATCGGCCACGCCCTGCCGTACGGGGGTGCCGTACTGGGCTCCGCCTCGGCGCTGGCCGGCGCACCCCGGCTGCGGGAGGTGGAACTGGTCGCGGCCACCGACGTGGACAACCCGCTGACCGGCCTGCACGGCGCCTCGAACGTGTACGGACCGCAGAAGGGCGCCTCCCGCGAGGACGTGTTCCTGCTCGACTCCGCCCTGGAGGTGTTCGCGGGCGTGCTGGAGCGGGAATTGCCGACCTGCCCGCCGGACCTGGCCACCCTGCCCGGTGCCGGCGCGGCCGGTGGCCTCGGTGCGGCGATCCTCGCCCTCGGTGGTCGCTGCGAGTCGGGCATCGCCCTGGTCACCGACATGATCGGCTTGGCCGCCGCGCTGGACGAGGCGGACCTGGTGATCACCGGCGAGGGCTCGTTCGACCACCAGTCGCTGCGCGGCAAGGTGGTCGCCGGCATCGCCGGAGCGGCCCGCGACCGGGGGCTGCCCTGCGTGGTGCTGGCCGGCCGGGTCAGCACCGGGCGCCGGGAGGCGGCCGCGGCGGGGGTGACCGAGGCGTACAGCCTGGTGGACCACTTCGGTGGTGAGGAACACGGCGGGGTCGAACAGGCGATGACCCGCCCGGCCGAGGGGCTGCGCGCGGTCAGCGCCCGCCTCGCCGGCCAGTGGAGCCGCTGACCGCACCAAGTAGTAAGGAAGGGCCCCTCGTTGTCGAGGGGCCCTTCCGCACGACTCAGCCGGCGCGGCCGATGCGTTCGAGTTCCGTACGGCTGTAGTCGGCCGGCACGTGGTCCATCCCACTGCGGTCGACCGGTGCGCCCCGGTGCCGACCCCGCCGGTCGAGTACGCCGATCGCGGCGATCAGCAGCCCGAACACGGCGATCCCGCTGACCAGCCCGATCGCCGGGTAGAACGAGTCCGGTACGTGCCCCGGAGCCGGCGCGTCACTGGCCAGGATCGCGGTGACCCCGGCCAGGGCGATCGCCCCGCCGATCTGGAACGAGGTCTGCACCAGCCCGGAGGCGAGACCCTGTTCCTCGTCGGCCACCCCGGAGGTGCCCTGGATGTTCAGCGTCGGGAAGGCCAGCGCGAACCCGGCACCGAGCAGCAGCATCGTGGGCAGGATCACGCCGACGTAGTCGGCCTGACCGTCGATCCGCAGGAACAGCAGATAGGCGGCCAGGAAGGCGACAAAACCGCCGGCCACCACCGGGGCGGTGCCGTACCGGTTGACCAGTCCACCGACCCGGGGACCGCCGAAGGCGACGATCAGCCCGGCCGGCAGGAACGCCAGCGCCATCGACAGCGGCGACCAGCCGAGCACCACCTGCACGTAGAGCGTGCCGATGAACTGGAACCCGATGTAGGAACCGGTCACCGCGAGCGCGCCCAGGTTGGCCCGGACCAGGGTCCGGTTGCGCAGGATGCCCAGGCGTACCAGCGGGTGGGCGACCCGGCGTTCGATCGCCACGAACGCCACGACCAGCGCCGCCACCAGGGCGAAGGACCCGAGCGTACGGGCCGACAGCCAGCCGGCGTTCGGCGCCTCGACCACGGCGTACACCAGGAGCAGTAGCGCCGCGGTGGAGGTGGCCGCGCCGCCGAGGTCGTAGCCGGCACCGGCCGGACGCTCGGTGCGGTGACGCGGGATGAGCTTGATGCCGGCGATCAGGATGACCAGCGCGATCGGTGCCGGCAGCAGGAAGGTCATCCGCCAGCCGGCCTCGGTGAGCAGCCCGCCGAGGATGAGACCCATGGAGAAGCCGCTGGCCCCGCAGGCGGTGTAGAAGCTCAGCGCCCGGTTGCGGGCCGGGCCCTCGTGGAACGTGGTGGTGATGATCGACAGGCCGGCCGGCGCGGTGAAGGCGGCGGCGACGCCCTTGACGAAGCGGGTGCCGATCAGCAGGTTCGGGTCGTCGACCAGGCCGCCGAGCAGGGACGCGAGGGCGAAGACGCCGATCGCCCAGAGGAAGACCCGGCGCCGGCCGAGCAGGTCCGCGGCCCGCCCGCCGAGCAGCAGCAGGCCACCGTAGCCGAGCACGTAGCCGCTGACGATCCACTGGAGGGCCGAGTTGGACAGCCCGAGGTCGGCCTGGATCGAGGGCAGTGCCACGCCGACCATCGAGACGTCGAGTCCGTCGAGGAAGAGCGCGCCACAGAGTACGAGCAGGGTGCCGTACAGGCGGGCGGTCATGTGCGGCCCGCCGGTGGTGGTTTCCGGGGCAGATGACCGGGATGGTGGCTCGCTGTCGGATTTGGTCGGAGTTGTGGGAAGTGCCATGAGCAGCAACTTACTTGCGTCTGCATCTAATGCACAAGCAATAAGTGTATGAACACATTTTGCTTGAGCATCTGGTAGGATCGCGGACGTGTCCGAAGACGACCGGCTAGTAACCGAATGGCGCCAGCTCGCCAGCAGGTACGCGGCGGCTTCGTGCGCGCTCGAACGCGAGCTGCACGATCGGCACGGCCTCGGCATGAGCGAGTTCGAGGTGATCGACCGGCTCGCCACCGCCGAGGCGGCCAAACTGCGCATGCAGGAGCTGGCCGAACTGGTACACCTGAGTCAGAGCGCGTTGAGTCGGGCGGTGGCCCGGCTGGAGCGCGACGGGCTGGTCTGCCGGGCGCTCTGCGAGCAGGACCGGCGCGGAGTCTTCGTCACGCTCACCGACAGCGGTCGGCAGCGTCAGGAAGAGGCCCGGCCCACGCAGCGGGCGGTGCTGGAAGCGAGCCTCGGCGTGGCGGCAGTGCCGTCAGCCGGGTGACCCGCACCTCATCGACCTACAATTAGATCTGAACCACATTGGGAATGGCCGGTCAGAGGGCTAGCGTTGGCCAGTACGGACCCAAGACACCGTCGCAGGGGAGACTTTCACGTGACCACGCCAGTGCAGACCGAGTCGACTGAGTCGACCGAGGCAAAGGCCCCAAGCAGCATCGTCCTCACCGACATCGCGGCGCAGAAGGTCAAGGCCCTGATCGAGCAGGAAGGCCGCGACGACCTGCGGCTGCGGGTCGCCGTCCAGCCGGGTGGCTGCTCCGGCCTGCGCTACCAGCTCTTCTTCGACGAGCGTTCGCTCGACGGCGACGTCGTCAACGACTTCGGCGGCGTCGAGGTGGTTGTCGACCGGATGAGCGTTCCCTACCTCACCGGCGCGACGATCGACTTCGCCGACCGGATCGACGCCCAGGGCTTCACCATCGACAACCCGAACGCGCAGAACTCCTGCGCCTGCGGCGACTCGTTCCACTAGAGCCCGACCGCTCGGCGGCGCGCCCCACCCGGCGCGTCCCACGAACCACCAGCGGGGCCTCCTGTGTCGCCTGCGCTGTCCAGCTCGACGTGCACCACACGCCGGGGCGGACAGCGGAGGTGGCGGGAGGCCCTGCTTTTGGTGTACCCGGAGGATTTTTCTCCTCCCGTGCCCTCTCGTGACCTGGCGGTGGCCGCTAACCGACGGACCGGCGACGATCCGGTGGCCGGGCCGGTAGGCTGACTCGGCTGTACAACCGACACCGACCCGAGGGCCGACATGAAGATCGCCGTTACTGGCTCGATCGCCACCGATCACCTGATGCATTTCCCGGGCAGGTTCGCCGACCAGCTCCTCGCCGACCAGCTCGACAAGGTGTCACTCTCCTTCCTCGTCGACGACCTCGTGCTGCGCAGGGGTGGGGTGGCGGCCAACATCGCCTTCGGCATGGCCCAGCTCGGACTGCGGCCGATCCTGCTCGGCGCGGTCGGTGCCGACTTCGCCGACTACCGGTCCTGGTTGGAGCGGCACGGCGTCGACTGCGACTCGGTGCACGTCAGCGAGGTCGCGCACACCGCACGCTTCGTCTGCACCACCGACCTCGACATGTGCCAGATCGCCTCCTTCTACGCCGGTGCGATGAGCGAGGCACGCAACATCGAGCTGGCCCCGGTCGCCGACCGGGTCGGCGGCCTCGACCTCGTCCTGGTCAGCGCGAACGACCCGGCCGCGATGCTGCGTCACTCCGCCGAGTGCCGGGAGCGCGGCTACGCCTTCGCCGCCGACCCGTCCCAGCAACTCGCCCGGATGGACGGCAGTGACGTGGTCGGCCTGATCGACGGCGCCGAATACCTGATGACCAACGAGTACGAGAAGTCCCTGCTGCAGAGCAAGGCCGGCCTGACCGACGCCCAGCTCCTGGAGCGGGTCAAGGTCCGGGTCACCACGCTGGGCAAGGACGGGGTCGAGATCGCCGGCCGCGACTTCGCGCCGTTCCGGGTCCCGATCGCCCGCGAGATCGAGGCGACCGACCCGACCGGCGTCGGCGACGGCTTCCGGGCCGGCTTCCTGGCCGCCATCTCCTGGGGACTGGGCCTGGAACGGGCCGCCCAGGTCGGCTCGCTGATCGCCACACACGTGCTGGAAACCGTCGGCCCGCAGGAGTACGAGGTCCGCAGCGACCTGTTCATCAAGCGGATGGCCGAGTCGTACGGGGGCGAGGCGGCCGAGGACATCCGGCCGTACCTGAACGCCTGAGCGGATGCCCGTACCCGTGAACGGCCACCTGGTCGCGTTCGCCGGGCTGCCCGGGGTGGGCAAGAGCACCCTGGCGGCCCGGCTCGGGGCGGCGCTGAACGCCCCGGTCCTGCCGGTCGACCCGATCGAACGGGTGCTCGCCGAGCACGGCATCCCCGCCGGCAACCTCTCCTACCTCAGCGTCGCCGCCCTGGCCGAGGTGCAGCTCGGCCTCGGGCTGCCGGTGATCGTCGACGCGGTGAACCCGGTGGCCTCGGCCCGCGGCCTCTGGCACGACCTGGCCGAGCGGGCCGGGGTGCCGCTGCGCGTGATCGAGGTGTGGTGCGCCGACGAGGCCGAACACCGCCGCCGGGTGGAAGAGCGCCCCGCCGCCCCCCTGGTCCCCACCTGGGAACAAACCCTGCTCCGCCGCGCCGAGTACGAGCCCTACATCGGCCCCCGCCTCATCGTCGACACCTCCACCCCCGGCGACCCCCTCCCCGCCATCCTCACCTACCTCCAATAACCCCCCCCCGCCCCCCTCGACGATCGCCGACGCCGGGAACGTCGACGTGCCGATGTAGCGGATCTTGCCCTGGTGGACCAGGTCGCTGAGCGCGACGAGACCCTCGGCGCG
>NZ_JBFAPP010000036.1:0-49528 GCF_040676775.1 Micromonospora sp. NPDC049523
ACCACAGACCTCCTGCAAGCCTCCCCCACCCCCCCTCCAGACACCTCCCCAGCGATCCAGCCCGCATTCCGCGACGATCTTGCAGTTGTGGTGGTGAACAAATCGGGATGAGTACCCTGATCCGGGCACCACAAGTGCAAGATCGTCGAGGAAGGCGGGCTGGATCGCTGGGGAGGTGTCTGGAGGGGGGGTGGGGGAGGCTTGCAGGAGGTCTGTGGTGCTGTTCGGACGGTTGTTGGTGCTGGACTACTCTCGGCAGCCACCGTGGGGACCGCTGCACGGTGTGGCCGTCGCCTGTTACTTCCTCCAGCACCCCCGACACCCACTTGCTCCCGGCGACCCGACCGCGTCGTGGGCGCTGCTGTACGCGTACCTCAGTGGTGGGCAACCGGCGGTCGACGCCGTCGTCGCACAGGCCCGCCGCCGAAACTCCCACCGGCACCGGGGACGTGATGATCGGCCGGAACGTCAGGTCGTCGACCTCCCGAGGGCTGCCATCCAGGCGCCCCGAATATTCGTGACGACGATCGTCGACGTGGCCGTCGGCGGCAGTTTCCCGGCGCCGGGCTACCCGGACCTGGTCCGCTCCTGGGCCGAGTCGACCGTCGCCGCGTGGGCGCCCGCGTCCTGATGGCCCTGGCCGCCGCTTCTGAGTCAGATTGCCGTCCGACCCGCACAACCGTCGGCGGTCGACCTGCGTCAATGAGATGACGGTCCCTGACGGGGGATTGGCATCGTCGCGCCCCGATGCGTGCGTTACCGCAGGTCGGGTGGGCGGTCGTGGGCTCAAGAGAGGGAAAAGCGCTTGATGGTACGGCGTAGACACGATCTTTCGAAGGCAGTGGCGGTGACCGCAGCGCTGGTCGCCGCCACTCTCACTGTCACCGGCAATCCGGCGCTCGCACAGCCGCAGCCGTCGGCACCCGGTCAGCGGCCGTCGGTGCCGGCGACAGAACCGTCCGGTTCCGGCGGGCCGGTGCTGCCGGCGGACAAGACGTACGCGGTGACGTTGTTGACCGGTGACGTGGTGACCGTGACGGGCCGGGGTTCGGCCTGCCCGGTGGTCAGTGTGCAACCGGCGAAGCCCAGCGGTGTGCAGCACCGCAGCTGCGGCCCGGACGGTCACGTACGGGTCGTGCCGGGCGAGGTGGCCCGACTGGTCGGATCGGTCCTGGACGAGTCGCTGTTCGACGTGACGGCGCTGATCCTCGACGGCTACGACGACGCGCGTACGGCCGAGTTGCCGCTTATCGTGCGGCCGGGCGGGGCCGGGGCGCGAGCGGCGGGCTCCCTGACCGCCGAGCCGTTGGCCGCGAGCCTGGGCGGACGCCGGGCACTGCCGACCATCGGCGCGGTCGCGGGCAGCCAGCCGAAGAAGGGCGGCGCGGACTTTCTCCGTACGCTGACCGCCCGCGCGCCCGTCGCGGCCGGCGCCCGAACCGCGGACACTGGCCCGAAGGTGTGGCTGGACCGCCGGGTACGCGCCACCGGAGCCACCGCACCGATTCAGGCCGCACCGGACGGCGATCGGCAGGCGGGGAATGGTCGCCTCGACCGGAACCTGAACCAGATCAGCGCGCCGAAGGCGTGGCAGGCCGGCTTCACCGGTCGGGGCAGCCGGGTGGCCGTGCTCGACACCGGTGCCGACTTCACCCATCCTGACCTGGTCGGACAGGTCGTGGAGCGGGCCGACTTCACCGTCGAGGGCGGCAACGCGGTCGACGGCAACGGGCACGGCACTCACGTGGCGGCGACGATCGCCGGCAGCGGCGCGGGTGCGCCGGGCCTGCGGCGCGGGGTCGCCCCCGACGCCGACCTGGTGATCGGCAAGGTCCTCACCGACGACGGGTACGGCAGCGACTCCCAGATCATCGCCGGCATGGAGTGGGCGGCGGCACGGGCCGATGTGGTCAACATGAGCCTCGGCGGGTGGGAGCCGAGCGACGGTACGGACCCGATGTCCCTCGCCGTCGACAACCTCACCGCCCAGTACGGCACCCTGTTCGTGGTTGCCGCTGGTAACGCCGGACCGACCCCCGGGCAGATCGCCTCACCCGCCGCTGCCGGCACCGCCCTCACCGTCGGCGCGGTCGACGGCACCGACACGCTCGCCGAGTTCTCCGACCGGGGGCCGCTGGTCAACTCCCAGGCGGCCAAGCCGGAACTGGTCGCGCCCGGTGTCGACATCATCGCCGCACGGGCTGCCGGTACGACCATGGGCACCCCCGTCGACAACCGCTACACCGCCGCCTCCGGCACCTCGATGGCCAGCCCGCACGTTGCCGGGGCAGCCGCACTGCTCGCCCAGCGGCACCCCGACTGGCAGGCCGGACAGCTCAAGGCAGCCCTGGTCGGAGCCGCCGACCCACTGTCGAACATGGACACGTACGCGGTCGGCGCGGGGCGGTTGGATGCCGTACGGGCGCTGGGTGGGGTGGTTGCCGCGCAGGACGTGGTGGACCTCGGGATTTTCGCCTATCCGCAGAGCGGGACCGCGTCGACCAAACTGAGCTGGCTCAACACCGGCCGGGGCGCCGAGACCCTGAAACTGGACCTGAATGTCCGTACCCGTGACGGGGTGAACGCACCGGCGGGCGCCGTCCGGCTCTCGGCGGACCGGGTGACGGTCGGCCGTGGGGCCATCGCCACCGTGACCCTGCGCCTGGACCCCACCCGGCTCGCCGGCAAACCGGGGCTCTACACCGCGACCGTCACCGCCCGCACGCGCGGCGGTGCGTTTGTCGCCAGCACCCCGGTCGCCTTCTACATCGAACCGCGCAGCTTCGACCTGGCGCTCAGCGTGACCTCGCTGCCCGACGGGGGCTCGACCATCGACCAGTGGGGCGGGGTACGGATCGCCAGCATCGACGACCCGACCAGGTTCAACGAGTTCACCAACCTGTCCCCGAACGAACCGGCGACCATCCGGGTGCCGGCCGGGCGGTACAGCATCGCCGGCTACCAGGTGGAGGACAACCCGGAGACCGGGCTCAGCCGCATGATCCTGGTCGGCGACCCGGACGTGATCGTGGATCGCGACACGACCGTGGTCGCCGACGCCGCACAGGCCAGCCCGGTGAAGGCCGCCCTCGACGGGGTGGCGACCGAGGCGGCCCAGGTCGGGGCAACCTACCGGCAGTACGCGGCCGACGGCACCCACGTCAGCGACGACTTCGCGTTCGCCTGGGGCGAGGCCGCCAAGTCCTGGGGCGCCTACGCCATGCCGATGGAGAAGCCCGGCGTCGGGCGCTTCGAGGCGTACACGAGTGTCAGCCTGCACGCCCCGGGCACCGTACCGACCCCGTACGTCTACGAGCTGATCCGCGCCCTGCCGGACGGCATCCCGCAGGACCTGTCCTGGCAGGTGTCCCCGGCCGAACAGGCCCAGCTCATCCGGGTCGACCAGAGCTTCCACACCCTCGACACGGCCGACGCGGTCACCAACCACAAGCGGTACGGCCTGACCGCCGACGGATTCTTCCTGCTCGACGCGGCCACGAACGAGGTGCCGGCCACCCGGGTCGACTACCTCACGCCCGGCTTCTCCTACATCGACGAGGCGTTCTTCTCCGGCGCGTTCGACCTGCTCGACCCGCACACCATGGTCGTGACGCAGGAGGCGATGCGCGAGTACCCGGCCGGCAGCCGCCAGCAGAAAACCTGGGTACGCCAACCCCTGCGCCCAGACTGGTACGACGACCCGGCGCTCTCCCCGAGCGGCTGCGTACCCGAGCCGATCCGGCGTACGCAGGGTGTGCTGCGGGTGGACCTGGTCGAGTTGTCCGACCAGCACCAGCGCTTCGACTGCATCGACCCGTGGGACGGCTTCCACGGCCTGACCACCCGTACGCTCACCCTGCACCGGAACGGTGAGCTGATCGGCGAGCAGCCGGAGTCGTACGGCGATTTCGAGATCCCCCAGGCGGCCGGTGACTACCGGCTCACCTACGACCTCGACGCCACCCGGCTGATGAGTCTGTCGACCCGGGTCAACACGGCCTGGACGTTCCGGTCCACCGGCCCGGCCGACGCGACCAGCAGCATCCCCGTGCCGCTGCTGTCGGTCGACTACGCCCTGCCGCTCGGCCCGGCGAACAAGCCGATCGGAGGCGACGCCAGCTTCACCGTGCACCAGTCGCACGGGGTGGCCAGGCAGAACATCACCGCGTTCACCCTGGAAACCTCGGTCGACGACGGCGCCACCTGGCAGTCCGCCGCCGTACGACCCGACGGTGCGGACACCTTCACCGGCGTGCTGCCGAACGTGACGGCCGAGCAGGCGGTCTCGTTGCGGATCAAGGCGACCGCCGACGGTGGCAGCGGGATCGAGCAGACCATCATCCGCGCCTACCGGGCCGGCTGACCGACACGACGGGGCCCCGGATCGCGAACCGCGGTCCGGGGCCCCACCGCGTGCGGATCAGTTACCCAGGCCGCAGTCCTTGCCCTCGATGGGAAGCGGGGCGCAGGGCAGCTTCTTGTAGTCGGCCGGCGCGGCGCCTTCGAGCTTGGCGAGGTTTTCCGGCGTACGCGGCAGCCACTCGAAGTCGATGGTGTCGGTCGCCTTCGGGCCGGCGGAGATCTTCCGGACCGGGAGGTACGACTCGGCGTCGACCCAGATGTCCGTGGTCGAAGCCGGCACCGGAACCCAGCGCAGGTGCACGGTTGCCTTACCGTCCAGCGACTCCTCACCGATCAGCGTCAACGTCCCGGTGGCGAGCGCGTCCTTCAGCTCGGCGGGATCCATCAGCGGACCAACGGGCTTCTTACCGGTCGGCGTCTCGATCCGCTCCCCGTTAGGCCCCTGCGTGACGGTCACCTCGACGCCCTCCGGCATTCCCGCGATCTGGTCGTTCCACCACTTCTTCTTCTGGTGGTCGATGACGATCGCGTCATTGCCGTTGCCGGACTTGACGACGGTGATTGCGCCCCCGCTCTGCGCGTCCTGTTCGTCCGTACGCTCACGCCCGGTCTTCGCATCGACCCAGCGTTCGTTGGTGAAGGTGGTCTTGCCCTTGCCGTCGGCGAAAATCGAGCGGGCGTGCTGGACCGAGTCGGTCAGGTTGCCCAGTGCGCTGGTGGTGCGCTCGCTGACGAAGCTGACCGTGAGCATGTCCGGGGCGTTGTCGACGATGCTGCCGGTGTTGCCGGTGCCGGACGCGTTGGTGTTCGGTGAGGTGCCGGCCGGGGAGAGGGTCAGCGACGCCGCCAGGGCGATCGCCGCGACCACCGGCACCCCACCCGCGACACGCAGCCCCCACGTCCGCCGGTTGTGCCGGCGGTGCAGGGTCGCGGTCAGCCCCGAAGGCGCCCCGAACCCGGCCATCTCGTCGTGCAGCCGGGTGCCGAGCTGCTGCCCCAACTGGTCCTCGTTGAGCGCGGTCATTGGAAAACCCTCATCTCCTGTGTGTCGTGCTGATCCCCGAGCAGTTCGCGTAGGCGGCCCAGGGCGCGGGATGTGTACGACTTGACGGTTCCGGGCGAGCAGCCGACCAGCGCCGCTGTCTGCTCGACCGAAAGGTCCTCGAAGAACCGGAGCACGATCACCTGCCGCTGCCGGATCGGCAGGGTGGCGACCGCGTCGGCCACCAGACGCCGGTTGCCGACCGCTTCCAGGCCGGGATCATTGGTACGGAACGCGTCCCTGTCCTCGGGCAGCGGAGTTTCGCGTGGTCTACGCAGCAGCCCCCTGATCCGGTCACGGGACAGGTTGACCAGGACGTGCCGGACGTACGCCTCAGGTGCGTCGCGCGCCTTCGACCAGCGGCGCATCGTACGCAGCAGAGCGGTCTGCAACAGGTCCTCGGCATGCCCACGGTCTCCCGTGAGCAGGTACGCGAGGCGCAACAGCGCTGCCGACCGCTCCTCGACGAATGTGTCGAAGCTCGGATCAACTCTCACGCAGCTAAGAACTCCACCCCTGTACGGGCGGTTGCCACGGCCGAGCGGCCCTCACGAGTTCTTGGTACGCGCCGAACATCCCTTGAACGCGGCCTGCGGCCGTCGTGGTGTGCGGCTACGCAGGGTTGTGCCGGGTGATGAGTGCCGGAAACCAGTCGACGTCGAAGGGAGTGCCGTCGTGCTCGCCGCGCTTGTTGTTGGTCAGCTCCGCGACATACCGTGCCTCGTCAAGGCTGGCGAGTAGCCCATGCTCGATAGGCCGTATGCCCAACTTCTCAAGTGCCTGCTCGTCCAGGCCGTAGCAGAGCCTGGAGTGGAACAGCCACGCCGAGAACCCGAGTGCGTCGAATCCCCGAATGGTGCGACTTCCGTCGGCTTCGCTAGTGCTGACGGAGCCTGATTTGTCCGCGATAGCGGCGAGCGATGAGGTGCTCCGTAGAGTGTTTCTACCACCCCGCGATTGGTCGACGTGCTTAAATCAGGACTTCATCACTAATACTTGCAATAGATCCAAGTCGGGTCACCTTGACGCCTAGGCTGCTGCCGTCGAGGAGGGAGTTCAGTGGCACTGGTTTGCCCAGATTATGCAGCCGCGCGCCCTTCATTGGTGCGGTTTAAAGCGCAATTTGGGCGGCGTTGCATCTGTTGCAATTGGTTCCAATGAACGATAGCATACTCTCATGGTTGTAATGGCTAACCGATTCATGGCAGAGTCTGCTATGTATGAGTCCGCTGCGAGCCATGCGGAAACCCTCGTTTGTCATGCAGGCGAAGCCCATCCCTTTTTTCAGGTGGCAGCAAGCGCGGGGATTCCAGATTTGGTGCTGGCTGTTTTCGATCACAATATGATTGCGTTCAGGGTTGCTCATTCTCTGATGCCGATCATTGATGCTGCGGACGTGACTGCCATGTTTTATCTGGCTAGTCGAGTTGGTGAAGAGGTGGAGATAACTACAGCCCAGATTGCCCGGCACAGTGGCATGTCCCCCGGTTACCTGTCATCGATCGTCCTGCCTCGCCTGTTGGAAGGCGGACACGTGGTCCGGCTTTCCAGGGGGCGATGGAAAGCCACGCACGGGTTCTCGTCCACAATAACTCACCTCGTGACGATCGAAGCGAAGCTTAATGCATGGAAACGCGCCCTTTCGCAAGCAACGAGGCATGCGATTGGAGCCGACTTGGCGTGGGTAGTGCTGGACGACCATGCCATTAAGCCTGCTCTACGAAACTTGCAGTGGTTCCATGACTCGCGGGTCGGTATCGCGGGCTTGAATGCTTCTGGGGCGCTCGCTGTTCATAAGTCGCCGCCTAGTCGTCCTTCGTGGCCACTTCAACGACTGATCTTAACTGAACGGGTGACGCGGCTTTATCTCGACGGGCAACGCACGTGGCAATGGGCCTCTCTGTTTGGTAGCGGGGGAGTCTGATTCAGAGTAACTCCGACCAGTTACTGAGGTGCTTCGGATCGTTTTTTCCGAGAAGATTCTGATCGTTACGGAAAGCTTGAGCGCGTCGAAGAATCTTCCGGACGGCGGCTCTGCGCCCCCCGGTGGAGTCAGATCCGCGAGCAGAGGCTGTTAATGCCCCATGGTTATAGAGGGTGTGCCAGCCGCTCGTCGTCCTGTTATACACCTGGGTTGCGTCAATCGCTTCGCACCACCGGCAATCACACGCGACGTATTTTGGTTGGTCGCGCAGACTCAAGTGGAAAGTAAATTCGACGGGATGAAGAAGTGCGCGTTCGAAGATTCGCTGGACGTTCGGAATACCTGGCTGCCGAGCGAACGGCCTGTGTTGAAGGAAAGCCTGCTGCGCCATTGATGTGCCAGTGCCGAACCCGCGGGCCCCGTGGGCTAGGAAATACCACCCAGTCAAGCCGCTCTGTGGCAGTAGTAGGACTCGTCCCTCTTCTTCGGCGAGATTTGATAGGTTCTTGTAGAACTTTAGGGCCGTCGGGTCCTTCAGTACGGCGCCGTCTTCGTTGTTCCGCCATTGCCCGCGCACGTGCCAAACATCGAACTGCTCTCGCTCTAGTAATTCGGCAAGCAGTGCATCGCAAAGGCTTTCATTAGTGATGAAGTCCAGAGGCAAGGTGATGTTTAGGGCCATGCGTTCGTTCGTGGACAGCAGTGAGTGGACGTGATCACCCTCTTGTATCAGATTCTCAATGCTTCGGGTGGGGTGTGAGGTCGAGAGAGCGCGACCAGAAGTGAGGATCAGGTTCGCTCCTGCCGCCCGTTGAGCTTCTACGACCTCATCGATGAAGTAATTGTCGCTCAAACGATGTAGATAGGGTGCGAACTCTTTGAGTCGGGCGGCGCGCCGAGCCGCAGCAATCCCTGTTTGCTGATGGGTATACGTCTCGGGGTCTGTGCTCGCAAGCTGTAATACCTCCTGATCAAACCAGAATGCCTCGGGATCGGCGATACGGAGTGCGGCGACCGAGCAATCGAAAACATCAGCTATCTTCTTAGCCGAGTGGCGTGGGATGCTGACTGACACTCCCAACCCGAGGGACGCCCCGTTTTTTGCATGCAGTCGGGTCAAGAGTTCTCGGCCCTGTGCGAAACGTGTCCCACCTGCGTGATACAGAAGAATCGAACGACGGCCATCGAGAGCTGCATCCCTGGTCGGTATCGGTGGCACCTGGCCTTCTCTGGTGATTGAACCGGAGGGCAGATCTGTAACTACCGTCCCAGAACGCGAACCACGTATGAACATCCACGCATGCTCGTTCGCTAGCTCCATTATCTCCTCGTGCTGTGGCTTGTCATCCTCGTCGGCCCGCTCTAGGCGTAGCTCCTCTAGCATCTCGTCGACTTCGTCCGGATAGAACTCGCTCCAGTGCTCTTCTTCGAGTTCCCACTGTGCGTCATTTGTGTTACGTTCCTCGCTCACTGCTTAGCCCTCCGCTATCCAAGTCCAAGGATTTGCAGGTTGCTACGGGTACTGCCGCGGCGATACGCTTGGACCGACGTCAGTCGAGTTACCACGCGACGTAGGGCTTCGGGATACTCCAGTGATATTGGCGGGATTCCGCTCTCGATCAGTCGAAGCATATCCGGCAGTTCGTATGATTCCGATGGGTCGTACAGCGGATGTCGCCCGAGTAGTAGCTGGTGAATTACTACCCCCACGGCGAATAGATCGCTGGCCTTGTGTGCGGGTTGCCCTCGTAGCTGTTCAGGTGCCATGTATGCGGGTGTGCCAAGAAGTCCTGGATAAATTGTCACGGTGCTTGCGTCAAGTTGTTTCGCTAGGCCAAGGTCAAGGATTACCGGGAGGGCCCAGCTTCGGCTACGTAACGCTATATTTGCGGGCTTCAGATCGCGATGGATGGAACCGCTTTCGTGAAGGGCTTGGAGTCCTTGTAGTAGGGCGATCAAAAGGCTGGTCGCCTGCTCGACAGTGGGCCAGTCCTTCGCGGTGATGCGTTCCGAGATATCTCCTCCGGGCACGAACTCGAATTCGAGTGCCTGGTAGTCGTTGCTTGAAATCGATAGACGTCGTAGGCCGTACAGTCGAACGACATGCGGGTTGTCCACACGCTGTAACGCCTCGACCTCGCGTGTCACGCGACGAGGGTCTGTGGGAGCACCGCAAAGGATCTTGACTGCCCGGTCGCCGGATCTCCATGTGTCACCGTAGGTGCCCACTCCCAAGAGCTCTGCCTCTGAGCCGAGTAGCGGGATTACGAGGTGGCGCGGGAGCCGTGGTTCGGGCGATGACATACGGGCGACCATATATCGACGGTCGACAGGAGCCCATCGATCGTCCGTCCGTGGAGTGTGAGTACCCGGCGAACAGAATGACCCATTGGGCTGATTCCGAGGCCCCAAATCCCTTCGGTTCCAGGCGTTTGAGTGACCCGGTATGCCTACGGATGCGCTTGTTTGTGAAAGTTGCCCTCGGTGAAAGCCGGAGGGTCAAACGTCGACGGGTGGCTGCGAGGAGTCGACAATCCGACCGCCAAGTCCAGCAAGGGGAGATTGCCAGTGCAGCTAGACGTCGTTCAACACCACGGGCATGGATGCCATGTGATGCCTCGTCATCGGAGTCGAATTGCTGTTGTCGCCAGGACCGTGCGGCAAGCCTGTCTGGCTCGCCCGAGTGGCCATGAAGTCCCCGTGTTGCCGCTAGCCCAGCGTTCGGTTGGCGCTTCGTATGTCCTGGTGGAAGCGTAAGTTCGGGGTTACTTGTCCGAGCGGTCAGCGACGTACGTGCCACGGCCTGGTTGGCCCAGGATGAGGTCGCGGTCGTGGAGCAGCGACAGGGCTCGGTAGACCGTGCCGGTGCTGACGTTGTACTGCGTCGCGAGTTGGGACGTGGAGGGCAGCTTCTCGCCCGGCGCCAGCTCTCCGCTCTTGATCCGGGCGCTGATCTCGTTGACTATCCGCTTGAACGACGGCTCCGCTGAGGGCATGGGTCATCTCCAGGTGGTTCGGCACCACCGATCATGCCTCACCTACTAGAGCTACTGCAATAACTTCACCAGGTTGGGAGCATCGATCGTAGACATGCTGTAGTAGGTGTAGTAGGTTCACTGTGTCGTCTTCGGGTGGTTCGGCAAATCGCCAGAGGACGGGCAGTGTCGGGGCAGGGGTGACCCGGAACAACCGCCCCTGTCCCGACTGAGTGGCGGCCCGGTCTGGACTTCTCCGGCGCTCCGGCCGGGTCGCCTTCCACTCTCTCGCGGAAGGTGGCTGGCACGTGCGCGTACTGCTTCGACTTCTGTTTTCTTGGTGGCGGAAACCCGCCCCAGCCCCGGTTCCGGCTGTGCGGCCGAGGCCGATCACCTGGGTACGGGCGGCGAACAACCAGGCGAGCGGGTACTACCGGACGGCGACGTACCCGCCGTTGAGCGAGGGGCAGGTGCGGGACCGGCAGTTTCCGCTCCGGCGGTACGGGCTGGACCCCGAGGAGGTACGCGTCTTCCTGCACCGGGTCGCCGACGAGCTGAACGCCCTGCAAGGCGAGTTGGACCGCACCCGCGACGAGAACATCCGGATCAAGAACCACCTGCGGGCCTGGCAGTCCCGGTTCACCCCCGGAGTACGGGTGTGACCACCGCAGACGCCCACCCCAACCGGTACGTCATCCACCTGCCCGTCACCGCGCCCGACCTGCCCGGTGCGCTCAACCTGGCTCGCGTACTCGCCCGTTCGGTGAGTTTCCTGCCGCAGATCGACTCCACCGGCGCTGAGGTGTCCGAAGAGGACAATCAGAACGCTCGCCACCAGGTGTTCTGTGATCGTCCCACCGAGGGCGAGCGGCGGCGGTGCGGGAAGGCGGCGGCGCACTCCGGTGAGTGCAAATGAGCGACGCACCCATCGCGGTCACCTGCGTCGGCTGCGACGGCCTGACCTTCAAACTCACCGGAACAGTGGCGGAGCCGTGTGTCGAATGCGCGCAGCACGGCAGGCTCCGCGCCCAACTCGTGATCACCGTTGGCAACCGGGACACCGGTGCGGTCGCCTCGGTGAACGTGGTGCCGGGCTTGGTGCAGGCGACGCCCTCACCGTACGGCGGTTGGCGTTTGGCCTTGTTTCCGCTGGTCATCGAGCTGGCGCAGCAGACCGGGACGGCGGTCCGCAGCCTGCGTGAGGTGGACCGGCCGGAGCAGCCGCTCGACCCGGACGGCGAGCTGAGCCTGCACCTGCCCCGCGCGTGGCAGCCCGACCTGCCCGCCGCCGAACGCCTCGCGCTCGAAGTCACCGCGCTCGGCGGCCTCTCCCGACACCCGTGGTGGGTCTACCTCGGCGACTCGACCGACCCCGGCCCACCCGACCACAACAAACTTCTCGCCGGACTCTGCCGGGCCGCCGACCTCCTCTGCCTCGACCTGGTGATCGAGGCCCGAAAATCACCCGGCGACCGTCTCACCTGGGACATCCGCTTCGAACTGCCAGGCTCGCCCATCCCGATCACCACCCACGGGTACGCCCACAGCCTGCTGACCGCGATCGAGTGCACCACCGTCGCCGACGCGGTCTACGGTCTCGCCGAGCGTTGCGCGACCGCCCCGGCGCACTACCTCACACCCTCGATCAAGCCTGACCAGGTGTGGAGCGAACCCGATGTCGACCAGCTCGAACGGCGGATCATGCGGGACTGCGCGGACGACAAAGCGGGGGCCCAGGCGATCTGGCGGAACCGGAACTGGTGGCACGCCAGCCTGCGGACCGGCGAGCAGGCGGTGCGGCGCGGTTGGGAACCACCGTCCCCGGCCTACCTCGGTGATCCGATCCCGAGCGTGACCTGCCCGGACTGTCACGGCAGCGGCAGCACCTGGCAGGGCACCCGCCGCTGTCCCACCTGCTCCGGCCAGCGTCGGCTGCACCAGGGCGCGGCCGTTGTCCTCACCGACCTGGCCGACCGGACCATCTGGCTCAACTGGCAGCGACCGGAACACGAGGGAAGCGGCGCTCGCGGGTCCGGGACGGTGGTGGCGAGGGAGGTCGCCGGTCAACCGATCGTGCAGCTCGGCGAGCGTTACCGGCTCGGCTCGTGGGTGGGGCTGTTCGGCCGTGGACCGGAGGCGATGGCCGAGTTCGACGGCGTTGGGACGATCGACCATCGGTTGTGTCACGGGCTGGTCATGCTGCCGGAACCGGACGCGGACCCGCTCGATCGGTACCTGGCGCTCGCTGGCGGGTTGCGTCCCGGTGGGCGGTTGCTGGTTCAGGTGACGGGCTGGTCGGAGCTGTCACTCGGGCAGCTCGTCCACCTGGTCCATGGTCTCGGGCTCGCGCTCCGGGTCACCGTCCAGGACCTGACGAAGAATGCCGACAACCTGGCAAAGGTGCAGGGTGTGCGCTGGGAGGTGCGGGCGGTCAAACCCGGTGACACCCCCGAGTGGATCTTCGCGCCGCTGCGGAACAGCCTGCCCGAGGCAATCGACCACTGCCTGCGTTACCTGGGCTCGGCCCTGTACGCCGCCGTACCCGCCGATCCGGCGCGGCCGCTCCCGGTGCCGCAGCAACTCGCATCAGTCGCGCAGCCGCTCGAACTGGAGTCGGCGCTGCCGCGGGCTGCTCGGAGTCGCCCCGGTGAGCCGATCTCCATTCGGCTGGACCCGGATCGGGGCGACGGCCACGGTCCGGACCAGTGAGTGCCGCGACAGCGAATCGCCAGCCAGAC
This sequence comes from Micromonospora sp. NPDC049523, assembly GCF_040676775.1. Lineage (NCBI taxonomy): Bacteria > Bacillati > Actinomycetota > Actinomycetes > Micromonosporales > Micromonosporaceae > Micromonospora > Micromonospora sp. NPDC049523. Next base: position 13,042 of record NZ_JBFAPP010000036.1, read on the forward strand.
AGCCAGACAGCCAGCGGTGAGCCTCAGATGGTGACGAGCAGTTTGCCGGTGGTGTGTGCGCGGGCGAAGTCGACGCACGCCTGGACGCCCTGGTCGAGGGTGTAACGGCGGCCGATCGTGGCCGGCAGTTCACCACGGGCGGCCAGTTCGCCGACCTCGCGCATTCCGCCGTACGTGCCGTCCATGTCCAGCACGAACAGCAGCTCCACGTCGTCCCGGCCGATCCACCCCTGCTCCGGCACCGGGTACGTGATGGTGAGCAGTCGTCCACCCGGGCGTACGGCGGCTGCCACTGCGGTGAGCTGGTCGCTCGGCAGGGTCAGGTTGAGGGCGACGTCGACGTCGGACGGGTACTCGGCTTCGGCGTACCCGATGGTTCGGGTCGCGCCGAGGGCACGGATGGTGGGGGCGTCGGCGGTGGTGGAGGTGGCGATGACCTGCGCCTTTACTCCGGCGAGCAGTGGGAGCACCGCGGTGCCGACGCCGCCGGTGGCGCCGATGACCAGGACGGTTTCGCCGGGCTGGATGTTGGCGGTGGCCATCAGGGCGCGGGCGGTCAGGCCGGTGGTGGGCAGTGCCGCCGCCTGTTCGACGCTGAGGTTGGGCGGGCGGTGGGCCAGGAACGGGGTGTCGGCTTCGAAGACCGCGTACTCGGCGAGTGAACCGGTGCTCAGCGACGGGCGGTTCGCCCCGGCCATCGCCCGCAGGGCACGCGGCACGGCCTGACCGAAAATCTCGTCCCCCACCCGGTAGGAAATAACCCCGGCGCCGACCTCGCTGACAGTGCCGGCGAAGTCGTTGCCGGGTACGTGCGGGAACTCCAGCGGCGCGAAGTCGTGGAAAGCGCCGCTGGGCAGCCGGATGTCGGCGGGGTTGATCGAGGCGGCGGCGATCCGTACCTGGAGCTGCCCGGGACCGGGGCGGGGCACCGGGACGTCGGCGATCGTGTACTCCTCGGGCGGTCCGTAGTGGGTCACGACAACTGCCTTCATGGATGCCTCCAGGAAACGGACCGGGCGGTCATGTTCTGTCAGGAAGCTAGCAACAAACGGACCGGGTGGTCAACTTGTTAGGGTGACGGCGTGACCTCGACCCGTCCCCTCCGCGCCGACGCCGTACGCAACCGGCAACTGCTCCTGGCGGCGGCGGCGGACGAGTTCGCGGAGCGGGGGATGGACGCCTCGGTCGCCGACATCGCCCGCAGGGCCGGGGTCGGCAAGGGCACGGTGTTCCGCCACTTCGCCACCAAGGACGACCTGATCGCCGCGATCGTCCTCGACCGGATCGACGAGCTGAACACGGCCGGCGAGCGGCTGCTCGAAGCGGCGGACCCGGGTGCCGCGCTGCTGGAGTTCCTCACCGTCGCCGCGCACCAGCGGCAGCAACGCGACCTGTCGTTCCTGCACGAGGCCGGTGAGTTGAGCGCCGAGGTCACCAGGGTCCGCGAGCAGATGTACAACACCGTGCAGAAGTTGGTCGACCGGGCCCGTGAGCACCGTGCCGTACGCGCCGACGTCACCGGGACCGACATCATCCTGCTGATGTGCGCGCCGAACTACGTCACCAGCTACGTGCCGGACGCCCCGCCGGACCTGTGGCAGCGCTACCTTGCCATCATCTTCGACGGACTGCGCCCCGAAGGCGCGCACCCGCTGCCGCACCCGCCGCCGTCGACAGTGTGAGTCCGAGCGCATCACCGCTCCGGATGGGCAAACCCAACACCTGCGTGAGTGCGGTCATGGGCGGTGGGGTTGATCGATCGAGCGCTGGCTGTGAGATCAGGCCACCCAACCAGTGTTACTTATGGGTTTCGCCCACATAGCCCGTGCGTGACGTCACTCCTAGCGTGAGCCGACAAACAAGTTACCCACTACTCCCTCACGTGGAGCCATACATGACGGTCCGGACCACCCGGCGAGCGCTCGTCGCAGCCGCCAGCTTGATGGCCGTGGCGCTCGCCGCCGCGGCATGTGGCAGCCCGCAGGACACCGCCACCGGGGGCGGCGACTCCAACACCACCCCGGTCAAGGTCGGCCTGGTCTACTCCCAGTCGGGAGCGCTGGCCAGCTACGGCAAGCAGTACATCGAGGGTTTCAAGGCCGGCCTGTCGTACGCGACCAAGGGCACCAACAAGATCGGTGACCGGCCGGTCGAGGTGACCGAGGTCGACGATGCCGGTGACCCGGCCAAGGCGGTCTCCGCCGCCAAGGACCTGATCGGCAAGGGCACGAAGATCATCGCTGGGTCGACCGCCTCCGGTGTCGCGCTCCAGGTCGCCCCGATCGCCGCCCAGAACAAGACGCTGTTCATCTCCGGCCCGGCGGCCACCGACGGGGTCACCGGGGTCAACAAGTACACGTTCCGGTCCGGACGGCAGTCGTACCAGGATGTTGTCACCGCGAAGTCGTTCATCGGCGACGCCAAGGGCAAGAAGGTTGTCGTCTTCGCCCAGGACAGCGCGTTCGGCAAGAGCAACGAGGCGGCCGTACAGGCGGTCATCGGCGGGGCCGGTGCCACCGTGAGCAGTGTGCTCGCGCCGGCCAGCGCCACCGAGTTCACCCCGTTCGCGAGCCAGATCAGCGCCGCCAAGCCCGACCTGCTCTTCGTCGCCTGGGCCGGCACCACCGCTCCGGCGATGTGGCAGACCCTCGACCAGCAGGGCGTACTCGCCGCCACCACGGTGGTGACCGGGCTCGACATCCGCGCGTCGTGGGCGACCTTCGGTGCCGCCGGGACGAAGATCTCGTTCCTGTCGCACTTCTTCGACGGCGCCGTCGACAACGACGCCACCAAGGCGCTCAAGGCTGGCGTACCCGGCGGGACGCTCGACCTGTTCCACCCGGACGGCTTCACCGCCGCCCAGATGGTGGTCCGGGCCGCGACCGAGGGTGGCGACGACGTCGACAAGATGGTCACCGCTCTCGAAGGGTGGAGCTTCGACGGGGTCAAGGGCAAGAACACCATCCGCCCCGCCGACCACGCCCTGCTCCAGCCGATGTTCCAGGCCAAGCTGACCGGCAGCGGCGACCAGATCAAGGCAGAGCTCCAGAAGGCCCTGACCAGCGACGAGACGGCGCCGCCCGCGGTAGCCATGAAGGGCTGAGTGAAGTAGTGCTGGCCACCCGAGGCCTCAGTTGGCGAATCGGCGAAGTCGCCATCGTCGACGACGTCTCCTTCGACCTGGCGCCGGGAGAGTTCCTCGGCGTGATCGGGCCGAACGGAGCGGGCAAGACCTCCCTGTTCAACCTGATCTCCGGGCTGCGGCGCCCCACCGAGGGGCAGGTGCTGCTGCACGGGCAGGACATCAGCGGGCTCCCGCCGCACCGGCGGGCCGGCCTCGGGCTCGGCCGCACCTTCCAAGCCTCCTCGGTGTTCGGCTCGCTCGACGTGCGGGAAAACGTGCGGCTCGCCGTACAGGCGCATCGTGGCGGGTCGATGAAGCTGTGGCGGCGGGCGGCGGCCGACAAGGACGTGGCTGCCGCCGCCGACGCGGCGCTCGACCGGGTCGGCCTCAGCCACCGGGGTACGGCACTCGCCGGCACCCTCGCCCACGGTGAGAAGCGCAAACTCGAAATCGCGCTGCTGCTCGCCGGGGAACCGAAGGTGATGCTGCTGGACGAGCCGATGGCCGGGGTCAGCGCCGAGGACGTGCCGGAACTCGTCGCGGTGATCCGGTCGCTGACCGGCGACAGCGGCCGGTCGGTGCTGATGGTCGAGCACCACATGGACGTGATCCTGGAGCTCGCCGACCGGATCGCGGTCATGCACCACGGCGCGCTGCTCGCCATCGACACCCCGGACACCGTCATGGCCAACGCCACCGTGCAAGAGGCGTACCTGGGGGAGTCGCTATGAGCATCGAACCGATTCTGACCGTCGAGGATCTTTCGGTACGGATCGCCGGGCTGCACATCCTCCAGGGCGTCTCCTTCACGGTGGCGCCGACCGGGGTGACCGTGCTGCTCGGGCGCAACGGGGTCGGCAAGACCACCACGCTGCGCGCCATCATCGGGCTCACCCCGCGCAACGGCGAGGTGAGCGGCAGCATCCGTACCGGGTCGCAGAGCCTCACCGGGCAGGCGACGCACAAGCTGGTCCGGGGCGGGCTGGGTTACGTACCCGAGGACCGGTGCGTGTTCGCCGGCCTCACCGTCACCGAGAACCTGCGGCTGGCCGAACAGCGCGGCGCGAAACCGGCGTACGACAAGGTCTACGAACTCTTCCCGGAGCTGGACCGGCGCGGACGGCAACGGGCCGGCTCGCTCTCCGGTGGCCAGCAGCAGATGCTCGCCATCGGCCGGGTGCTGCTCAACGACAACAAGCTGCTGCTGGTCGACGAGCCGACCAAGGGGCTCGCCCCGAAGGTCGTCACCGAGGTCGCCGAGGTGCTGGAACGGGTCGCGGTCACCGTGCCGGTCCTGCTCGTCGAACAGAACCTCGCGGTCGTACGCCGACTTGCCCAGGACGCGATCGTGCTCGACGCCGGACGGGTCGCCTGGACCGGCGGCGCCCGGCAACTGCTGGAGGAGCCGGACCTGACCAAGAACCTGCTCGGAGTCGGATCGTCGGGGGTACACGCCTGATGGGCACCATCGTGCTGTTGACGCTCACCGGGCTCGGCCTGGCCGCGCTCTACTTCCTCGTCGCCGCCGGGCTCTCCCTGGTGTTCGGCCTCGCCGACGTACTCAACTTCGCCCACGGGCTGTTCCTCTCCGTCGGCGCGTACGGCACCTGGTGGGCGGCGAACCACCTGCCCGGCGCCGGACCGGGTGGCTTCGGCTTCGTGCTCGCGGTCGCGTTCGGTGTGGCCGCGGGCGCGCTGGTCGGGGCACTGGTCGAACTGGTCATGATCCGGCCGCTCTACTCACGCAACATCGAACAGGTGCTGGTCACCGTCGGGTTGTCGCTGGCCGGGGTGGCGTTGCTCCAGGCTTCCTGGGGTGCCGACCCGCGCGACTTCCCGCGTCCGGAGTGGAGCCGGCAGGTGACCGTGGTGCTCGGCGCGAAGGTGCCGAACTCCATCCTGCTGCTGATCGTCGCCGCCGTCGTGGTGCTCGCCGCGCTGCTGGCCTTCCTCCGCTACACCCGCTACGGCCTGATCATCCGGGCCGGGGTGGAGAACCGGGAGATGGTCACCGCGCTCGGCATCGACGTACGCAAGGCGTTCACCCTGGTCTTCGTCATCGGCGGGGCCGTTGCGGCACTCGCCGGTGGGCTGGGTGGCGTCTACTACGGCTCGGTGTCACCGAGCCAGGGCGGTTCGCTGCTCATCTTCGCCTTCATCGTGGTGGTGATCGGCGGAATGGGCTCGGTGGTCGGCTCCGCGTACGCGGCGGTCGTCGTCGGGCTGTTGCAGCAGTTCGTCAACTACTACGGCACCTCGGGCGCCGGTGACCTCTGCGTCGTCGCGCTGCTCGCGGCGGTGCTGCTGCTCCGCCCACAGGGCATCGCCGGAAAGGCGGTAACGGCATGACCGAGCGCAGCGAGGTCATCAGTGAGCTCAGTCGTCCAGGGCATGCCGGCGACGAGCGAAGCGAGGAGCTGGCATGACCGAGGTCAAGAGTTCTCCAGTGGTGGCACCGCCTCCGGCTGCTCCATCAGTCGAACCGGAGCGCCGCCGGGGCTGGTTCGGTCTCGTCCGGCCCTGGTTGCCGCTGGTGGCGTTGGCGGTCTTCGCGATACTGCCGTACTCGACGGTGTCGCTGCCGGGGCTCTTCGACGGGCCGCTCAACTCGCCCGGCACCCTGCAACTGCTCGCCATCTGCCTGGTCTTCGGTGGCCTCGCCGCCGGGTACGACCTGCTGTTCGGGCGTACGGGCATGCTCTCCTTCGGGCACGCGCTCTACTTCGCCGCCGGGGTCTACGGCACCGACATCCTGGTCACCAAGGACGGGCTCCCGCTGTGGCAGGCGGCTCTGCTCACTCTCGCCGGAGGCGCGATCCTGGCCGCCCTGCTCGGTGCGATCGCGTTGCGTACGGCTGGAATCGCCTTCGCCATGGTCACGCTCGCCTTCGCGCAGGTCGGTGCGACCCTGGTCGCGCTCGACTCGGGTGGCCTGACCGGTGGCGAGGAGGGTCTGCCACTGGACGTGTCCGGGTTGCCGGACAGCCTGGTCGGGGTGGCGAACACGGTCAACCTCTACTGGTTGGCGCTGGCGTACCTGGCCCTGGTGGTTTTCGTGGTGGCCCGGGTCGCCGCCTCGCCGACCGGTCGGGTGCTCGCCGGACTCCGCGACGACGAGCGGCGGATCGGGGTGCTCGGGCTTGACCCGTATCGATTCAAGCTGGTCGCGTTCACGCTTTCCGGCAGCCTCGCCACCGCCGGTGGGGTGATCTACTGCCTGCTCGTCGGTGGCGCGTCGCCGCACATCACCTCGTCCGAGCTGACCCTGTCGCTGCTGGTCATGGTGGTGCTCGGTGGACCCGGTACGCGTTGGGGCCCGGTCATCGGCGGTTTCCTCTACATGTACCTGGACCACCGCCTGACCGACTTCGGCTCCTCGTCGGCGGTCGACAGCCTCCCCACCGTCCTCAGCGCCCCCCTCTCCCAACCCCTGTTCGTCCTAGGCACCGTATTCATCCTCGCCGTCTACTTCTTCCCCGGCGGCCTGGCCAGCCTCAAAACCCGCCTAACCCCCCTCCTCCGCCTGACCCCCCGCCCCGCCCGATCCGGGCGTTGATCATGAAGTTGGCGCGGCGACACGCCGACGTCGACCGCGCCAACTTCATGATCAACAGGAGGTTCGGGGTCAGGGGGCGAGGATTTCGTAGAGTTCGGCGGGGGCGTTCATCGAGTCGGCGGGGGCGGTGATCGTGACCGTGGGGGCGGTGCCGTAGTTCGTGTAGGTGATGGTGTGCTCGTACGCCTCGGCGTTGCCGACCTCGGGGACGCTGACCGCCACGGTCGTAAGGCGCCCCTGCTGGTCGACGGTGGCCTCGAAGGGCAACCACTTGGCCGAGTCGCCCAGCACCTCGACGGCCTCCTCGGACAGGAAATACTGCCCGACCTCGCCCGCCAGTTCGACCCAGCCCGTGTAGGTCCCGGGCTCGCTCTCGGAAACCGACGTGAGGTGGTCCACCAGCGCCCGGGCGCCAGCGATGTCGGGGGACTCGTACGGCAGGGGAATGTAGGTCTCGGCGTGTATCAGGTCCTCGTTGAGCAGCATCCCCACAGTGGATCGCGGCCATATCCTGCCGGATGGGCCGGCGGCAGCGTGGCCCCACTCGATGGGCCGGTGCCGTAGGTGTGAATCGCAGGGTGCCCCTCCGAGGTCCCTGGCGCGTCGTGTCCGTCCGCGCTGGTAGAAATGCCTGGTGACGGATGACCGGGTGGCGGTACGGGAACGGGCCGAGGCGGTGTTGCGCCGGCTCGCCGGTGATCATGCGCGGCTCCGTGAGGACCAGTGGCGGGCGATCGAGGCGCTGGTGGTCGACCAGCGACGGGTGCTCTGCGTGCAGCGCACCGGGTGGGGCAAGTCGGCGGTCTACTTCGTGGCCACCGCGCTGCTGCGGGCCGGGGACGGGAACGGCGGTGGGGCCGCCGGGCCGACCGTGATCGTGTCGCCGCTGCTGGCGCTGATGCGCAACCAGGTGGAGGCGGCGGCGCGGGCGGGCATCCGGGCCCGTACGATCAACTCCGCAAACCTGGATGAATGGGACGAGATTGCCGGGGAGATCCACGCCGGTACGGTCGACGTCCTGCTGATCAGCCCGGAGCGGCTGAACAACCCCGACTTCCGGGACAGCGTGCTGCCCCGGCTCGCGGCCACCACCGGACTGCTCGTGGTGGACGAGGCGCACTGCGTCTCCGACTGGGGTCACGACTTCCGCCCCGACTACCGCAGGCTGCGTACGTTCCTCGCCGGGTTGCCGGACCGGACCCCGGTGCTGGCCACCACCGCCACCGCCAACCAGCGGGTCACCGACGACGTGGCCGAACAGCTCAACACCGGCACCGCACCGGGTCAGGCCGCCGGTGGGGCACTGGTCCTGCGCGGGGCCCTGGACCGGGCCTCGCTGCGGTTGGCCGTACTCGACCTGCCGAGCCCGGCGCACCGGCTCGGCTGGCTCGCCGACCACCTCGACGAGTTGCCCGGCTCGGGGATCATCTACACCCTCACCGTCGCGGCGGCCGGTGAGACCGCCGAGTTCCTCCGCTCGCGCGGGTACGCCGTCGCCGCGTACACCGGGCAGTCCGACGACGCCGAACGGCGGGCCGCCGAGCAGGATCTGCTCGACAACAAGATCAAGGCGTTGGTGGCGACGTCGGCGCTGGGCATGGGCTTCGACAAGCCGGACCTCGGCTTCGTCGCCCATCTTGGCGCACCGCCCTCGCCGATCGCGTACTACCAGCAGGTTGGCCGGGCCGGGCGCGCCGTCGAGCACGCCGAGGTGCTGCTCCTGCCCGGTGCCGAGGACCAGGCGATCTGGCGTTACTTCGCCTCGCTCGCCTTCCCGCCCGAGGAGCAGGTGCGCGCCGTACTCGCCGCACTGGACCTCGACCGTCCACTGTCCACTCCCGCGCTGGAGCCGATCGTCGACCTTCGGCGTACTCGGCTCGAACTGATGCTGAAGGTGCTCGACGTCGACGGCGCGGTACGCCGCGTACGCGGTGGGTGGCTGGCCACCGGGCAGGCGTGGCACTACGACGAGGCCCGGCTGCGCCGGGTGGCCGAGGCACGCACCGCCGAGCAGCAGTCGATGCGCGAATACGTGAGCACCACCGGCTGCCGGATGGAGTTCCTCCGCCGCTGCCTGGACGACCCCGAGGCCGTCCCCTGTGGACGGTGCGACCGATGCGCGGGCGCGCGGTACGACACCGACGTCTCCGCGCCCGCGCTCGCCGCCGCGCAGGCGTGGCTCGGCCGCCCCGGCGTCGACATCACACCGAAGAAGCTCTGGCCGACCGGTCTGGAGGCGGTCGGCGTACCGCTGCGCGGCAAGATCGGCCCGAGCGAGCAGGCACTGCCCGGACGGGCCCTCGGGCGCCTCTCCGACCTGGGTTGGGGTGGACGGCTGCGGAACCTGGTGGCGCCGGAGGCGGCCGACACGGCCATCCCCGACGACGTGGCGGCGGCGATGGTCGAGGTGCTCCGGGACTGGTCGCGCGGCTCCGACCCCTGGCCGGCTCGCCCGGTGGCGGTGGTCGCGATCGGCTCCCGCCGCCGGCCCCGACTCGTGCACAGCCTCGCCGAACGGATCGCCACCGTCGGCCGGTTACCGCTGCTCGGCGAGGTGCCGGCCCGGCAGGGCGCGTCTGGCGGCGACGGTCCGCGCGGCAACAGCGCCCAACGCGTACGCGCACTGCACGACACCTTTGTCGTACCGCCGGCACTGGCCGACGCCCTGGCCGACCTCGACGGTCCGGTGCTGCTGATCGACGACCTGGTCGACTCCGGCTGGACCATGACCATGGTCGCCCGCCTGCTCCGCCGCTCCGGCGCCCCCGCCGTCCTCCCCCTAACCCTCGCCCAATCCGCCTAACCCACCCCCTGCCCCCACTCCGTCCCCGCTTCCTCACCCCGCGCGCGGGGGAGGGAGGGGTGGGGAGAGGTGGGGTGGGTCAGGTGGGGCGGCCGTAGCCGTGGATGGGTTGGTAGTCGACTCGTTCGAGTTGGACGGGTTTGCCGGAACGGGGAGCGTGGATGATTTTGCCGTCGCCGACGTAGATCCCGACGTGGTGGATGTCGGCGTAGTAGAAGACCAGGTCACCGGGCTGGCGCTCGGCTCGGCTGATCCGCTTGACCACGCGCCACTGCCGGGCCGCGTTGTGCGGCAACTGCACCCCGCCCGCGCGCCAGGCGGCCGAGGTCAGGCCGGAGCAGTCGTACCCGTCCGGACCCTCTCCGCCCCACTGGTAACGCTTGCCGAGCTGGGCGTACGCGAACCGGACAGCCGACGCGGCGGCGCCGCTGCCCAGGTCGGGCGGGCGGGGGGCGGTCCGGGGTGGGGCGGGCTCGCGCTCGCCGGTCGAGTCGCGCAGCCGGCTCAGCCGGCTGATCTCGCCCTCGATGTGCTGCTTGCGCGCCGCCAGCTGGCGCTCCTGGACCCGCTGCTGCTCGTCCAGCGCCCGCGCCTCGGCGCGAGCGGTGGATAGCTGATCATGGGTGACCGTGAGCTGCGCGATGATCCGGCGCTGGTCCCGGCTCAGCCGGTTCAACATCAACAAGGAGCCGAGCAGGTCGTCGGTGGAGGCGGTGAGCAGCGCCGAGACAGCCGCGAGCGGCTGTGCCCCGTGGCCCCGGTAGACCTGGGCCGCCAGCCGGGCCGCCTCCTCGCGGTGCGCGGTCATGGCCTCCGCCAGCACGGCCAGGTCGCGGTCCAGTTCGGCCGCCCGGACCCGGGTCCCGCGCAGTTCCTCGTGCAGGCCGTTGTACTGCTCGATGACGATCTCGAGCTGCTCGGCCGCGGCGGCGAGCTGCTGTTCGGTGGTCTTGCCGGGTGGTTCGGCATCGGCCGGCTCGGGCGCGGCGGCAAGCGCCAACACGACGGACATCCCGGCTGCGAACGCCGCAGTGCGGCGCGGTACGACGGTTGTCGGCACGACCTGCTCAACGAACGACCATCGACGTTGGCGACGGGATCGACCGAGATGGGCGTGGGTACGACCGGGGGTATTCTGCACGGCATGACCGAAGAGCCGCCGGCGCTGACCCCTCCCGCCGACCCCGCTCCGGCCCCGTCCACCGCTCCCGGCGACGCCACCGCGGCCGCTGCCGGACACGGCTACTGGTACGCCTCGGACAAGCAGGCCCTCCTCGGCCGGCTGCGCCGGATCGAGGGCCAGGTACGCGGCCTGCACCGGATGGTCGAGGAGGACACGTACTGCATCGACGTGCTCACCCAGATCTCCGCCGCGACCAAGGCGCTCCAGGCGGTCGCCGTCGGCCTGCTGGAGGGACACATCGCGCACTGCGTGATGGAGGCGGCCCGGGACGGCAGCGACCCGTCCGCCAAGGTCAAGGAAGCGTCCGACGCCATCGCCCGCCTCGTGCGTTCGTAGAGGAGACCAACTCATGTCGTCGGTGGTCGGATCGGAGTCGGTGGCGACGGATGCCACGCTGGAACCGCCGCCGGCACCCCAGCCGGGCTCGGCGCGGATGGCGCTCTTCGTCGGCGGGCTGGTGCTCGCCCTGGTCGGTGGGTTCGGGCTCGGCCGGCTGAACACCGACAGCGGCGGCTCGTCCGCCGGTACGCCGTCCGCGGTGGGCGACCACACCCACGCACCGGGCACCGGGGCACACGAGCACGGGCCGGCGACGACCACGACCGGCGGCACCGCCACCGCCGGTACGGAGGTCGGCGGCCTCTCACTCAGCGCCTCCGGCTTCACCCTGGTGCCGTCGAGCAGCGCGTTCCAGGCCGGTCGGGGCCAACCGTTCCAGTTCCAGGTGCTCGGCACCGACCGTCGTCCGGTCACCAAGTTCACCGTCGTGCACGACAAGCAGCTACACCTGATCGTGGCCCGCCGCGATCTCTCCGGCTATCAGCACCTGCACCCGACGATGGCCCCGGACGGCACCTGGAGCGTGCCGTTAACACTGGCCACACCCGGCATCTGGCGGGCGTACGCCGACTTCACCGCGCTCGACGCCACCGGCAAGGAGACCGCGGCGACGCTCGGGGTCGACCTGGTGGTCGACGGCGACTACGCCCCGAAGGCCCTGCCGGCGGCGGCACGGGAGGCCACGGTCGGGGAGTTCACGGTCACGTACGAGGGCACCCCGCAGGTGGGTGCCACCCAACCGCTGCTGTTCCGGGTCTTCGCCAACGGCAGCCCCGTCGCCGGCCTGGAGCGCTACCTGGGCGCGTACGGGCACCTGGTCACGTTGCGCGCGGGTGACCTGGGTTATGTGCACGTGCACCCGGAGGAGCAACTGGTCGGTGGGGCGGTGAAGTTCTGGCTGGCCGCACCGAGCCCGGGCAGTTACCGGATGTTCTTCGACTTCCAGGTCGCCGGGGTGGTGCACACCGCCGAGTTCACCCTGACCGTGCCCTGATCCGGGGCACTCACGGGGGTGTTCAGCCGGCTTTGCGTACCGGGCGCTGGGCGAGGTAACGCAGCAGGTCGCGGATCAGTTGCTTCTCGTCGGCCGGCACGGTCGGGTCGGCGAGCCGGGTGAGGATCACCCGTACGTCCGCGTCGACCTGCACGTCACCGCGCTTCGAGGCGCGACCCGCGCGGACTGCCGTGCCGGCCGTTGGGCGGCGGCGGTCGTCGCGGACCGGTTCGCCGTCGGGCAGGCCGAGCGCCCGGAACGCCGCCGTGACCGGTACGTCGAGCGCGGCGCAGAAGCCGCGTACCTTCGCCAACTCGGGATAGTCGTGCCAGTCGCCGGCCAGCCAGCGGAACACGGTGGACCGTCCGACGCCGGTGTGAGCGGCCAGGTCGGTGACGCTCCAGCCTCGTTCGTCCTTGGCGTCGTCGATGGCCCGGCGGACGAAGCGGGCGAATGCCGCCTGGGGCGAGTCCGATGCGGCACCCATTGTCAGTGGACAGCCCTCTCCTGCTGGAGCACGACCTTTGCCCCTTGAGCGTAGTGCCATCTTGTCGCTTCGCCACTCAACCAGCCATCGACTAGTCTCGTGGCCGGGACTGCCCCGGTGCCGCCTCGGCGCCGGCTCGGCGACCCCGCCCCGGCCGCTCCGGAACACGGAGGCGCCCGGCCGGGTGTCACGGCGACGGTCTCCCGCTGACCGGGGGGTAGCGGGAGGCCGGGTCGACCCGGGAGGCCACCACTCCCGGTGACCGGATGAATCCACTATGCTCGACCATCGCGCGGCTCGCTCGGTCGTACCCGACCCGGCCGACCCGCTACCCATCGTCTGGCGTCTATCGCCTGCTGGCACGTCCCCACCGAGGCGAGTGAAGAGGATCAACGTGGCCACTCCAGCCCCACCGCTTCCCCACCGACCCGGATCGATCAGCCTGTTCTTCGTGGCCAAGGCCGCGGTCTTCGCGGCCGGCTTCTGGATCTGGCTGCTGGTGCTGGTCTTCACGCGTACGGAGGTGACCGGTCTGCACGTACTGGCCGCCACCGGGACGATCATCACCACCCTGGTGTCGGTGCTGCTCGGCGTCCGGATGGCCCTGCAGCGCAGCGCCGCCGAACGGCACGCCGACCTCAAGCGACTGCTCGTCGACATCTCCTGGAACGCCTTCGCCGCGGCCGGCAACGCCGAGGCCGAGAGCAACGGCAACGTCGTACCGTTCCCGACCACGGCGTACGACGTACCCACCCCGTCCGGGCGTACGCCGGGCGACAGCAACGGAGACCGCCGCCGCTGACCCGCAAGGATCAGCCCAGCAGGGTTTCCAGCCGGGGTACGACCTGCCACTGCGACACCAGACCCCGGTACTCGGCCCGCTGTTCCCGCGTCGGCTCGGTGCCGGTACGGCGGGCGCGCAGCAGCAGGTTGCGCGGGGTGTGCTGGCTGTCGACGAACTCGACCACCTCGACCCGGTAACCGTGCAGCCGCAGCAACCCGGCCCGCAGCGAGTCGGTGAGCACGTCGGCGAACCGCTCCCGCAGGATGCCCTCCCTGGTCAGCAGGTCGTACGGCTCCGGTGCCGGCCGGGCACGCAACTGCCGGGCCAGGTCGTGATGGCAGCACGGGGCGGCGAGCACCCAGCGGGCGCCCCAGCCGACCGCGCGGGCGAGCGCCTCGTCGGTGGCGGTGTCGCAGGCGTGCAGGGCCAGCACCAGGTCGGGTGCCGGTTCGACCACCGCGTCCAGGATGGTGCCGGCGACGAACCGTACCCGGTCGGCGCAGCCCAGTTCCTCGGCCAGTGCGGTGTTGCGCTGCCGCTGGTCCTCCCGTACGTCCACTCCGACCAGTTCGACGTCCACCCCGCGCCCGGTCAGGTAGCGGTACGCCGCGAAGGTCAGGTACGCGTTGCCGCAGCCGAGGTCGACCACCCGCAGCGGACCGGTCAGTTCGGCCGGCAGCGTTGCCGCCAGCGCCCGGAGGAACGCGTCGACCTGGCGCCGCTTCGCCGCGCTGCCACCGACCGCGGTGAACAGCGGATCGCCCGGATCGAGCAGGTACTCCTTGGCCCGGTCGTGCCCGGCCGGCACGACGGCGGTACGGTCGGCGACCGCCCGGTGCACCTGCGCGTCGCCCTTCTTGGTCACCCGTACCTGCACGGTGGCGGTGGCCGTCTCCACGTGCCAGTTGCCGAACGGCTCGGCCAGCAGGGCGTCCACCGCCTCGTCCGACTCCGGGCCGGGTGCCACGTTGCGGGTGTACGGCCGGGAGCCGTCGAAGGTCGCGATCTGTAGCCGGGGCCCGGACTTGAGGGCGACCGGCCGCAGTTCGGCGCGAACCAGGGTCGGCGCCTGTCCCCGGCGACGGCCGGCGGCGACCGCACGGGTCAGCCCCGGGTCGAGCAGCAGCGCCCGTACCTCGGCCAGTGCGAGTTCGAGTTGTTCGGGCATGTGTCTACCTGGCCTTTTTCGTGCGGGGTCGAGTCGGGGATCGACACGGTTCCGGCCTCCGCCGAGGATCGGGGAGGCCGGAACCGATGAGCTGTGGTGACGGTGGTCAGGCGCTGGCGGAGTCCGCCGGGGCCGAACCGTCGCCTGTGGAGCGCGCGTCCGGCGTACCGGAATCGGTGGCGCCGGTGTCGGTGGAGGCCGAACCGGCCCGCGAACCCCGACCGCCACGGCGGCGGCGCCGGGTACGGCCGCGACCGGTGCCGGCCTCGTCCGATCCCTCGCCGGTGACCTCGGCGGCCGGGCCGGTGCCGTCGGTCACGACCGCGGTGACACCGGCGGTGCCGGTGTCGGTGCCGTCACCGGCGACAACCTCGCCCGCGCGGCGCCGACGGCGCTGCCGGGTGCTGGTCCGGACCACCTCGTCGGTCTGATCGACCGGCGCCTCCGGGGCGGTGGCGGCGGCCGGTCGGCCACCGCCGGAGCGACCGTCGCCGTCCCGGCGGCCCCGGGTACGACCCGCGCCGCGGCCGGCGCTGTCGCCGCCCCGGCCCTCGGGCCGGCGGGCACTGCGGGACCGGCCACCGAGGTCTTCCTCGACCTCGGCGGAGAGACCCACGCGGGTCCGGTCGGCGGTCGGCAGCGTGCCCGAGACGTCGGTCGGGATGTGCAGGTCGGTGTAGAGGTGCGGGGACGTGTGGTACGTCTCCGGCGGCTCCGGCATGTCGAGCCCGAGCGTCTTGTCGATGATCCGCCACCGGGGCATGTCGTCCCAGTCGACGAAGGTGATCGCGACACCCGTGGCGCCGGCCCGGCCGGTACGACCGATCCGGTGCGTGTACGTGTCCTGGTCTTCCGGACAGTCGTAGTTGATCACGTGGGTGACGCCGGTGACGTCGAGCCCGCGGGCCGCGACATCGGTGGCGACCAGCACGTCGATCTTGCCGGTACGGAACGCCCGCAGCGCCCGCTCCCGGGCACCCTGTCCCAGGTCACCGTGGACCGCCGCGACCGCGAAGCCACGGAAGTCGAGATCCTCGGCCACCCGGTCGGCGGCCCGCTTGGTCCGCGTGAAGATCATCGTCAGGCCACGCCCCTCGGCCTGCATGATCCGGGCGACGATCTCGACCTTGTTCATCGAGTGCGTGCGGTAGACGAGCTGCTGGGTCAGCGGCGACGGCCCGGTCTCGGCGGTGTGCCCGGCGTGGATCGTCACCGGCTGGTGCAGGAAGCGCCGAGCCAGCGTGACGATCGGGTCCGGCATGGTGGCCGAGAAGAGCATCGTCTGCCGCTTCTCCGGCAACATCGCCAGGATCTTCTCGACATCGTCGAGGAAGCCCAGGTCGAGCATGCGGTCGGCCTCGTCGAGAACCAGCGCGTGCACGCCGTCGAGCCGCAGGTGCTTCTGCTTCGCCAGGTCCATCAACCGGCCGGGCGTACCGACCAGGATCTCCACGCCCTTGCGCAGCGCCTC
Source organism: Micromonospora sp. NPDC049523 (assembly GCF_040676775.1). NCBI lineage: Bacteria > Bacillati > Actinomycetota > Actinomycetes > Micromonosporales > Micromonosporaceae > Micromonospora > Micromonospora sp. NPDC049523. The sequence goes on from NZ_JBFAPP010000036.1 coordinate 28,951, forward strand.
GACCTGCGGCTCGTACGCCACCCCGCCGTAGATCGGCAGTACGCGTACGCCACGGGTCTTGCCGGCGGCGGCGATGTCCTTGGCAACCTGCAGGCCCAGCTCACGGGTCGGTACGACCACGAGCGCCTGCGGTACGCCGGTGCTGCCCTCGGCGGGCGCGGTGACCCGCTCCAGCAGCGGTACGCCGAAGCCCAGGGTCTTGCCGGTGCCGGTCGGCGCCTGGCCGATCAGGTCGGTGCCGCGCAGCGCGATCGGCAGGGCGTACTCCTGGATCGCGAACGCGCGCACGATACCGACGGCGGCGAGCGCGTCCACGGTCTCCTGACGTGCGCCCAGGTCCGCGAAGGTGGGTGCCTCCGGGCGCACCGGGGCGTCGGCGGCCAGCTCCTGGCCAGCCATGATTTCTTCGATTTGATCGCTCATCTGGTTGTGGGGGTGCCCTCTCGTGGGTGCGCCCCGTCAGTCCGTAGGGCGCGGTTTCGGTTTGGCGCGGGCCACACGGTCTGCGGCAGAAATGCCGACTCAAACCGGGCCGCACGCGCGCCGCAGGAAGCATTTCGAGGTACTCGAGACCTACGGCAACTGCTCCATGTTACCTGAGCCGGGCAAATGTCGCCTCTACTCGCGCTGATGGAGCCACAACCGGGGGTACGGGCTGTGGTGCGCATTACTGTGGCGCGTTCGGCAAACCGGACGAAACTCGCGGTCGTCCCCGCACCCGTCGAATCCACGTACGTCGACACGGTTGTGCTCGAAACAGGCCGGTCGTCCGGTTCGGTCGGGTGGGTCCGGTGGCGGGCGCCCGCTCCGGCGACACCGGTCCGGAGCGTCGCCGGACGGCTCTCGATGGGGGCGCGGCGGCCGGTAGGGAGGGGCTGACGCAGGCGGGGCGGTTGGCCGGCGAGCGGGCGGGGCTGACCGCGATCCGCGCGGCGGGACAGCGGTGGCCCGGCCGGCGTCGGTGCGCTACCCGGCGGCTGACCGCCGCGCGTACCGCCCGGACGGCGGCCGTCGAGCTGGACAACTGAGCTGGCCAGTGCCCCTGCGAGGCAGCGGAGGCCGCGTGACCGACCGCGCGACCCGGTAGGGGACGGGCGGCCGGTCTGTTGAGCGACGAGCTGGCCCCGGACCGGCCGGTCGGCCGGTGTCGGGACGTCAGCGCGTCGAAAGGGACCGGGTCAGCGGGCGACGAAACCGACGGCCCGAGGGGACGCCTCGGCGATCTCGACGTACGCGACCTTGGTCACCGGGACGATGATCCGGCGACCCTTCTCGTCGGTCAGGGACAGGGTGCCGTCGTTGGCGATGGCGTCGGTCACGATCTGCTCGATCTCGGCCGGCGTCTGCGCGCTCTCCAGCACCAACTCGCGCGGCGCGTACTGCACGCCGATCTTGACCTCCACGGGACCTCCTCATCCAGGGCGAAATCTCGCCGTTGCGAAGGCTATCCGATGAGCGGAGGTATCCGTCAGGCCGACTCGCCCTGGAGGGGGAAGCTGGCGATGCCACGCCAGGAGAGCGCGGCGAGCAACGCCTCCGCCTCGGACTTCGGCACCTGACGGCCACCGGCGAGCCAGAACTGCGCCGCCGTCTCGGCCGCGCCGACCAGGCCGGAGGCGAGCAACTCGGCCCGTGCCCGATGTACGCCGGTGGTGGAGATGATCGTGTCGGCGATGGCCGCGATGCAGCCCTGCTCGACCCGTTCGACCCGTTCCCGTACCGCCGGCTCGTTGCGCAGGTCCGACTCGAAGACCAGCCGGAACGCCTCGCTCTTGTGGTCGATGAAGTCGAAGTACGCCCGTACCGCGCCGCTGACCCGCTCCTTGTTGTCCGGGGTGGCCGCCATCGCGTCCCGGACCATCGCGACGATCGCGTCCGCGTGCGTGTCCAGCAGCGCCAGGTACAGCTCCAGCTTGCCCGGGAAGTGCTGGTACAGCACCGGCTTGGAAACCCCGGCCCGCTCCGCGATGTCGTCCATCGCCGCCGAGTGGTAACCCTGGGCGACAAAAACCTCCTGGGCGGCGGCCAGCAACTGCTTACGCCGGGCCGAGCGAGGCAGCCGGGTAGGTCGGCCTGCTGTCTGCGCACCGTTCTCCGCAGCAGCGGTCATGGGAACCTCCGTGTCTCACATCGCACAACCATCGACCTCGATCAGAACGGATCGACGCATCGCGTCGCGCCGTCGAATTAGGCCACCGCTGTAACTTATCGCCACTGTCACCACACGGTAGCCTCAGCGGGGGCGACCAAGGAGCGCACGGTGGACGAAACAGGGCAACCCGGGGCCGCCGCACCGGGCGAGAACGGCAACGGGGCAGGTCCGCACGGTGACCTGGCCCGGCCGGCCAATGGGTGGGCGGCGGCCGATTCCGGCTGGCCCAACGGGGCCAAGCCGGCCGACGGCGGCTCCGATGCACGGCCAAGATGGCGCCAGGCGCCGGAACCGGGGGGCCCGCCGTCATGGGCGGCCGACCCGGCGACGAGATACGCCGACCCGTCGGCCGCGAACGGTGCTGCCCGCGAGTCCGGGCAGCCCACCAACGGGGCGACCTTCGGCGACCGGCACTACCCGGAACCGCCTGCGGCGGCGTACCGGGCACCGGCCAGCGGACCGCCGTACCCGTACCAGGGCGAGCCGGAATACGCGTACCCGGAGGACTTCGGGCCGGAGCGGATCGCCGTACCGGCGCCGCGTCCGCCCTCGGCCCCGCAGCGCCCCGGCCACCCGGAGCAGGACCGTTTGCCGTCCGCACCGGAGCGGCCCGTCGGCGGGCAGGACCGACCCCTGGGGCCCGTCGGGGAACGCCCCGGCGCGGTCACGGACCGGGTGCCGGTCGGCCAGGACCGTCCCGGCGGCGCGACCGAGCGGAGCTCCGCGACGCAGGGGAACGCCGAGTCGCCGGACGCCGAGTCGGCCCGACACGCGTACGGCGAATCCGTACCGACCTCGGCCCCGCCGGCCGGTCAGCCGGCCCAACCCGGCGGCACACCGCCCGGATTCGAACCCGCCCCGGTCTTCCGCGCGGTACCGAACTACGACCTGACCCCGCCGAAGCGCCTGGAGTCGGTACCCGTCGCGGCGAATCCGGCCGCGCGGGCAGCCGACCGCCCGGCCGAGCGGGAGCAGCCGGCACCGCACCGGGACGCGCCGGAAGCCCGTGAGCGGGCGGTCGCACCGGAGCAGGAGCCGGAGCAGGAGCGTGCCGCGGCAACCCGGCCCGCCTGGGCCCGGTCCGGTGGCGGTGCCGAAGCCGGTTGGGTGCGCTCCGCCGTCGAGGACGAGACACCCGGACCCGAGCGCAACCGCGCCGCTGCCGCGCCGGAAGGCGACGGCCGTCCGGCCTGGGCCCGGTCCGACGGTGGACCGGAAGCCGGCGAACCGGCCCGTCCGGCCTGGGCCCGGTCCGGTGCCGGCTCACCGGCCGCCGATTCCGACCGCCCGGCCTGGGCCCGGTCCGGCAGCGGCCTGCAGGCCGCCGCCGCGTCCTGGGCGCGCAACGAGGCCGAGGCCGAAGCGACAGCCGGTGCCTCCGGCCCCGGCTGGTCCCGGTCGGAGTCCGCTCAGTCCGGTGGGGACGGCGGCAGCGAGTGGCCGCGTTCCGCGCCCGAACCCCAGCAGCCGGCCGAGCAGTCCCGGCCGGGTTGGGCGTCCGGTTGGGCGCCGCCGTGGGCGAAGGACACCCAGGAGCCCGAAGCGCGACGCGCTCGTCACGACGAGGGGCCCGGATGGCCCGATTCGAACCCGGTGCCGGCCCCCGGCCAGCTACCGGGACCGGAGCCGACGCAGGGCTACCCACCGGCCGTCGGACCGGGGAGATACCCCGCCGGGGGCGAGTCGTCGGCTTACCCGGGACCTGGTGACCCTGCGGGTTACCCGGCACCCGGTGACCCGGCGGGTTACCCGACACCCGCCGAGCCTGCGGGTTATCCGGGGCCGGGTGAGCCTGCGGGCTACCCCGCGCCCGGCGAGCCTGCGGGGCGGGGTGGTGGCTACCCGAACGGGCCGGAACGCCCGTGGGGGGCGCCGTACCCCGGTTATCCGGCCGGACCGGAACCGGCGGGTCCGGTCGATCCGGGACGGTCGATCCGGGCGGCGGAACCGGCGCCGGAGGCGCTGCCGCAACGGGTGCCGGCCGAGCCGGACGTACCCACCATGGCCGAACCTGTCCCGCCGGAGCCTTCGGTGGCGGAGACCCCCGAACTCGCCCGGATCGCCACCCACCTGCGGCGCGAGGACGCGCCCAGCCAACTCCGCGACCGGCCCGAGGGCTTCGACGTCAAGGCGATCCTGGCGGCCGTACGGGGCGTGCCCGGGGTACGCGACGCGTCCCTGCGTACGACCCCGGCCGGTGCGCACAGCCTGCGACTGGACCTCGCAGACGGGGCGGATCCGGCCGAGGTGAGCCGCCAGGTGGCCCGGTTGCTCCAGGACCGGATGGGCCTCGCGGCGGCGCCGAAGCTGCCCGGCACCCCGGTGCCCGGCGCGATGCTGCCCGGTACGCCGATGCAGGGCGGCATGCTGCCCGCCGCTCCGGTGTCCGGGGCTCCGACGTCCGCCCCACCCGCCGCCAACCAGCCCGACCCGCGTCCGGCGGTTGCCGAGGACCGGCCGACCGAGGCGCCACCCGAGCCGCCCCGCCGACGCCGGACGGCTGCCGCACACCAGGGCCGTGCGGTCGTGGAGGACCGCCCAGTGGGCCCGTACGGCGGTGGGACCGGCGTGTCCGGGATGGCCACCGGCAGCCCGGTGACCGCGGGTGCCTCGTACTCCGGCGGTCAGCCCACCACCACCGAGACGGCGCCGTCGAGGCCGCTCAATCCCGGCGGCGTTCCCGGCCCCCGGGTGATCCTGGACCACGTCCAGGTGAGCACCTTCGGCCTGGAGGCGACCGTCGAGGTACGGCTCGCCGCCGGTGAGCAACTGGCGACCGGACTGGCGTCCGGGCCGGCGGTCGACGGTTACGTGCTCCGGCTCTGCGCCGTCTCGGCCGCGGTCGCGATCGACGAACTGCTCAGCACCTCGGCCCGGGTGACCGAGATGGGGCGGTGTTTCGTCGAGCACGCGGCGGTGGTGCCGTTCGGGAGCTGCGAGGTGGCGACCGTGGTGGTGCTGCTGGTCTGCGACGGGTGGGTGGAGCAGCTCGCCGGTTCCGCCCTGGTCGCGGGTGACCCTCGGCAGGCGGTGGTCCGGGCCACCCTGGCCGCGGTCAACCGGCGGTTGGAGGCACTGCTCGTCTGAGGTGACGCGGAGACGGCATCAGTGGATAAGAGGCGTACGGGCGGATCGGGCCTGCTTCGCGGCACAATAGATAGATGAAGCGTGCGGCCCTCGGGGCGGACGAACTCTTCCGCCGGGACGGATGTCCACCACCCTGGCCCGGCCGACCGGTGCTGCTCGACGGTCGGGTGACCTACGTACGGGACACCCCCGCCACGTCCCCGGACGCCGAGCCGGCGCTGTACGTGCACGGGCTGGGTGGCTCGGGGCAGAACTGGACCGACCTGGCCGGCCTGCTCGCCGACCGGCTCGACGGCCAGGCGATCGACCTGCCCGGCTTCGGCTTCAGCGAACCGGGGCGCAGTTACACCGTGCCCGCTTTCGCCGACCGGGTGGTCCGCTACCTCGAGTACGCCGACCGGGGCCCGGTGCACCTGTTCGGCAACTCCCTCGGCGGAGCGGTCGCGGTACGCGTCGCCGGACTCCGTCCCGACCTGGTACGCACCCTCACCCTGATCTCCCCGGCGATGCCCTTCCTCGACCCTCGGCGCTCACTACAGGGCCGGATGGTGCCGCTGCTGGCGGTGCCGATGGCGGAGCGGCTCGCGTACCGGCGGATGACCCAGATGGCGCCCGAGGAGATGGCCCGGCAGGTGCTCTCCGCGTGCGTCGCGGACATCACCCGGATCAACGACCAGCGGCGGCGGGAGGCGGTCGAGGAGATCCGGATCCGGTACACCGCCGAGCACTACGCCGCCGCCTACCTGCGTACGCTGCGCGGCCTGGTGAGCAGCTTCGTACGGGCGTACCTGCCGGGCGCCGGTTCACTGTGGCGGATCGCCCGGCTGGTGAAGGCGCCGACGCTGGTGATCGGCGGGCGGCAGGACCGGCTGGTGGACGTCCGGGTGGCGCCCCAGACGGCTCGGGTCATCTCGGACAGCCGGCTGCTCATGCTGGACGGGGTGGGGCACGTGGCGCAGCTGGAGGTACCCCGTACGGTCGCCCGTGCGGTGGTTGCTCTGTTGGATGAGACGGCGATGCTGCGCTACTGACTGTGACGTGGCACGCTGGGCAACGATGTCCTCTTCCAGTTCCCGTTCCCGGTCCCGAGCCCGTTCGACCAGGGCGAACGACTCGGATCGGTACCGTGGGGTCCGGCGGCGCGAAGCTCCGCGCGGACGACGGTTTGCTGTCGTGGTGGCGGTTCTCGTGGCGGTCGCGGGTGTGCTGGTCGGGCTGGTCGGTCCGCCGCTGGTCGATCGCTTGACCGCGACCGAGCGCCCGTTGTCGGTGGCCGGGCCACCGGCGGGTGTCAACGCCGCACAGGCGGCCGTGACGCCCCCGGCGAAGCCCGGCGCGTCGGCGTCCGCGTCACCGAAGCCGCCGCCGTTGCTGCGGATGCCAGGCCCGGTGCCGCAGTCCGGGGAGAACACGTTCCGGTACGCGACCGGTGTGGGCAAGGTGGCCGGGCAGGCGGGGGTGCTGCGGCGTTACCGGGTCGCCACCGAGAACGGCTCCGGTGAGGACGTGAAGGAGTTCTCGGCGGCGGTCGACGAGACCCTGAGCGACCCGCGAAGCTGGACCGGCAGCGGGCAGCTTCGGTTGCAGCGGGTGCCGGACGGCTCGAACTACGACTTCACCGTCTACCTCGCCACGGCCAACACCGCGGCCCGGATGTGCGCCGCCGGTGGGACCGACATCCGGATCGACGGTGAGCCGTACACGTCGTGCCGGACGACGGGCAAGGTGATCATCAACCTGAACCGGTGGATGCTCTCGGTCGACTACCTGGTGGCGGCGAAGCTGCCGCTGGCCACGTACCGGCTGTATGTGATCAACCACGAGACCGGCCACCAGTTGGGTCACGGGCACGAGCAGTGTCCCGGCAAGGGCAGGCCGGCACCGGTGATGCAGCAGCAGACGCTGTTCCTCAACGGCTGTACGGTCAACTCGTGGCCGTACCTGGAGGGACGCCGGTACGAGGGACCGCCGGTCTGACCTGCGGTCCTGCGGCCCAGCGGCGACTTCGGCCGGGCCGTGGCGGCCCTACCGCTGGGTATTCCCGCCCCGGTTTACGGGACAGGTGTTCCACCTCATGGTCAATGCCCGCTTTCCCGAGCGACAATGGCGCGGCACACCACTATCGATTCCGGGGAGTTCACCGTGTCGTTGCCCCCGCTCGTCGAGCCCGCCGCCGAGCTGACCGTTGACGAGATCCGCCGCTATTCCCGCCACCTGATCATTCCCGACGTCGGGGTCGAGGGGCAGAAGCGGCTCAAGAACGCCCGGGTGCTCTGTGTGGGCGCCGGTGGCCTGGGCTCTCCGGCGCTGATGTACCTGGCCGCGGCCGGTGTCGGCACGCTGGGCATCGTCGACTTCGACACCGTCGACGAGTCGAACCTCCAGCGCCAGATCATCCACGGCCAGTCGGACATCGGCCGCCCTAAGGCGGAGTCCGCCGCGGCCACCGTGCGGGAGATCAACCCGCTGGTCAACGTCGTGATCCACAACACCGCACTGGACCGGGACAACGTACGCGAGCTGTTCAGCCAGTACGACCTGATCGTCGACGGCACCGACAACTTCGCCACCCGGTACATGGTCAACGACGCGGCGGTGCTGCTCGGCAAGCCGTACGTCTGGGGTTCGATCTACCGGTTCGACGGCCAGGCGTCGGTCTTCTGGGCCGAGCACGGCCCGTGCTACCGCTGCCTCTACCCGGAGCCGCCGCCGCCCGGCATGGTGCCGTCGTGCGCCGAGGGTGGCGTGCTCGGTGTGCTCTGCGCGTCGATCGGCTCGATCCAGGTGACCGAGGCGATCAAGCTGCTCACCGGCATCGGGGAGCCGCTGGTCGGCCGGCTGACCGTGTACGACGCCCTGGAGATGGAATATCGCAAGATCAAGGTCCGCAAGGACCCGGGCTGCGTGCTCTGCGGCGAGAACCCGACGGTGACCGACCTGCTGGAGGACTACGAGGACTTCTGCGGCGCGGTCTCCACCGAGGCGCAGGACGCGGTGGTCGGCTCGATCATCACCGCCTCGGAGCTCAAGGAGTGGCAGGACAGCGGCAAGGACCACTTCCTGATCGACGTCCGGGAGCCGGCCGAGTACGAGATCGTCCGCATCCCCGGCTCGACCCTGATCCCCAAGGGCGACATCCTCTCCGGCGAGGCGCTGGCGAAGCTGCCGCAGGACCGGCAGATCGTGCTGCACTGCAAGTCGGGGGTCCGTTCGGCGGAGGCCCTGGCGGCACTGAAGGCGGCCGGATTCCGTGACGCGGTGCACGTACAGGGCGGGGTGCTCGCCTGGATCAAGCAGGTCGACCCGGCGCTGCCGGCGTACTGAGCATCACACCACGTACCGTCACCCATCGGGTGCGTAGTGTTCGGGAAGGGCTCCTTCCGTGCCGAAGTTTCGGTATGGAAGGAGCCCTTTTGGTCAGCGGTGGCCGGGTTTCGGATTGACCGAGGCCTATGACCGGAGCTGCCGAGTGGCTGGTTGACCTCGGCTGACTTACCGAGGCAAAGAAAGTTCCCCGCCGGTAGCCTTCTCTCCCGTGGTGGACATGGACGGTGCGATCGGCTTTGTCGTGGCGCACGGCGACGCGGTGGACCGGGCTCGGCTCTCCTGGTTGCGTACCGGTGCGCCGCCGCTGCCGGAGGTGCTCGCCGACGTCGAGATGGGCTCGGCCCCGGACGGTGGCTGGCCCGCGGTCTGGGGCGGCGAGATCGCCTCGGTCGACGCGACCTGCTTCCGGCTGGCCGAACTCGACGACCTCGGCGCGCTCGACCGGCCCGCGGCCCGCAAGGCGCTCGACTGGCTCGCCGCCCGGCAGGGGCCGGACGGCACCTGGGAGGAGCACGAGTCACTGGCCCGCGAGGCGCCGGACTGGGCGAAGCCCGGCGACGCCGAGGCCGAACTCTTCCTCACCGCCAACGCCGCCTTCTGGCTCACCGTCGCCGGGCTCGACGCCCGCGCCGCCGGGCCGCTGGACCACCGGGTCGGCGGCGTGTACGCCGGGTCGGTGCACGCCGCGGCGAAGGCGATCGCCGACCGGTTGCACCCCGACGGCACCTGGCCGTCGTTCCTCGCCGCCGGTTGGCTGTCGGCCGCCGTGCTGTACCGGCAGGAACTGTTCTACGAGTCGGCGCGGATCCAGGGTGTGCTGGGTGACCGGCTGCCGCAGATGTCCCCGGCCGACGTGGCCTGGATGGCGTCGGCGCTGGTCCGGGTCGGGGTCAGCCCGGACGACTGGCTGCTGGTCGCCGCCCGCCGCCGGCTGGCCGAGACCCAGCGCAGCGACGGCGGCTGGCCGAGCGAGGACGGCGACACCTTCGACGTGCACACCACGCTGCTGGTCATCCGCGCCGCCCGCTGAACCGGCCGGCGGGGCGGTGCCGGTCAGCCGCGCAGGTGGCCGTCGCCGGTGACGACGTACTTGGTGGAGGTCAGCTCGGGCAGCCCCATCGGGCCACGGGCGTGCAGCTTCTGGGTGGAGATGCCGATCTCCGCGCCGAAGCCGAACTCGCCGCCGTCGGTGAACCGGGTCGAGGCGTTCACCATCACCGCGGCCGAGTCGACCCGGGCCACGAACTCCCGGGCCGCGCCGACCGAGTCGGTGACGATCGCCTCGGTGTGCTGGGTGCCGTACCGCCGGATGTGCTCGACCGCGACGTCGAGCGAGTCGACCACGGCCGCCGAGATCTCCGCGGCCAGGTATTCCGTGCCGTAGTCCTCCTCGGTGGCCGGCACCACCTCGGCCGAGTAGGCCCGGACCCGGTCGTCGCCGTGCACGGTCACCCCGGCGGTGGCGAACGCGGCCAGCATGGCCGGCAGGAACGCGTCCGCGACGTCGGCGTGCACCAGCAGCGACTCGGCGGTGTTGCAGGTCGACAGGCGCTGGGTCTTGGAGTTGAGCACGATGTCGACGGCCTTCGCCACGTCGGCGGCGGCGTCCACGTAGACGTGGCAGTTGCCCACCCCGGTCTCGATCACCGGCACCGTCGACTCTTCGACCACGGTCCGGATCAGCGACGCGCCACCGCGCGGGATCAGCACGTCGACCAGGCCGCGGGCGCGCATCAGCTCCTTGACCGAGTCGCGGGACGAGGCGTCGAGCAACTGGATCGCGTCGGCCGGCAGCCCGGCACCGGTGACCGCGTCCCGCAACACCTCGACCAGGGCGGCGTTGGAGTGTGCCGCCGACGAGGAACCCCGCAGCAGGGCCGCGTTGCCGGACTTGAGACAGATGCCGGCGGCGTCGACGGTCACGTTCGGCCGGGCCTCGTAGATGATGCCGACCACCCCGAACGGCACCCGGATCTGACGCAGTTCCAGGCCGTTGGGCAGGGTCGAACCGCGTACCACCTCACCGACCGGGTCGGCGAGCCCGGCCATCTCCCGCAACGCGGCGGCGATGGCGGCCACCCGGTCCGCGGTGAGCGCCAACCGGTCCAGGATCGCCGCGGACAGCCCGGCCTCGCGTCCCGCCGCCAGGTCCGCCTCGTTCGCGGTCAGGATCTCCGGCGTACGGGAGACCAGCGCGTCGGCCATCGCGTGCAGGCCGGCGTCCTTGGCGGTACGGGTCGCGGTGGCGAGCGTGTTCGCCGCCGTACGGGCCCGACGCGCCTGCTCGGTGACGCTCATCTCGAACTCCTCGTTCTTCACAGCAGGACCAGGTCGTCGCGGTGGACGACCTCACGCTCGTACGCCGGGCCGAGGGCGGCGGCAAGTTCGCCGGTGGAGCGCCCCAGCAGTCCGGGCAGTTCCACCGCGTCGTAGTTGACCAGTCCACGGGCGACCGGGGTGCCGAGGATGTCTACCAGGTCGACGGGGTCACCGGCGGTGAAGGTGCCGTCGACGGCGGTGATGCCGGCCGGCAGCAGCGACTTGCGGCGGGTCACCACGGCCTGCACCGCGCCCGGGTCGAGGTGCAGTCGGCCCCGGGGCGAGGTGGCGTGGGCCAACCAGAACAGCCGGGCACCGGGCCGGTGTACGGCCGGGTGGAACAGGGTGCCGACCGACGCGCCGGCCAGCGCCTCGGCGGCGAGCGGGGCGGCGGTGAGCACGACCGGGATGCCGAAGCCGGTGGCGATCCTGGCCGCCTCGACCTTGGTGACCATGCCGCCGGTGCCGACACCGGCCCGCCCGGCCCGCCCGATGGTGACCGTGGCCAGGTCGTCGGTGCTGTGCACCTGTTCGATCCTGGTGGTGCCGGGCTTGGCGGGGTCCCCGGTGTAGAGGGCGTCGACGTCGGAGAGGAGCACCAGCAGGTCGGCCTGGACCAGGGCGGCGACCAGGGCGGCGAGCCGGTCGTTGTCGCCGAACCGGATCTCCTCGGTGGCCACCGTGTCGTTCTCGTTGACGATCGGTACGGCCCGCAGGTCGAGCAGCTTGCGCAGGGTCCGGTACGCGTTGCGGTAGTGCACCCGTCGGGTGACGTCGTCGACGGTGAGCAGGACCTGCCCGACGGTGCGTCCGTGCCGGGCGAAGCTGGCCGCGTACCGGCCGATCAGCAGGCCCTGCCCGACGCTCGCGGCGGCCTGCTGGGTGGCCAGGTCACGTGGTCGGCGAGGCAGCCCCAGCGGGGCCAGACCGGCGGCGATCGCACCGGAGGAGACCAGCACGATCTCCCGCCCGTCCGCCGCCAGCGCGGCGAGTACGTCGGTGAGGGCGTCGACCCGATCGGTGTCGAGGCCGCCGCTGGCGGTGGTCAGCGAGGACGAACCGACCTTGACCACGATCCGCCGCGCTGCCGTGACTGCTTCACGCACCCGCCCATTCTGCGCGGTTATCGCCGGTGGGCGGCGGTCGGCTCCCATATGCTGGCGATCCGTGACGACGGAAGAGTACGTCGAGGCCGTACTGGCCCTGGTCGAGCGGATCCCGCCGGGACGGGTGATGTCGTACGGGGCGATAGCGGACGCGCTGGCCGACCGCTCCGGTCGCAACTCCGCCCGCCAGGTCGGCTCGATCATGAAGCGGCACGGTGGCGGTGTGCCCTGGTACCGGGTGGTGAACTCGGCCGGCCGGCTGCCGCCGGGACACGAGTCGCGGGCCCGGGCGCGGCTGGTCGCCGAGGGCACCCCGATGCGCGGCGACAAGGTCGACCTGCGCAACGCCGCCTGGTTCCCCCACCACTGAGCCGGCGGCGTTTTCGCAGGACTGGGCAAGCGGCGCGCCCGGACACCTTCCGGGCGGTCGGAATCGGATCTTCGGAGGGTGGGGCGGACCGCGTACCGCCGTTAGCATTCGGCCCCATGACTGCCTCGCCGGCCGGGACCGGCCTGCCCCGCCGGGTGCGCGCCGGCTATGCGCTCGGATCGCTGGCCACCGGGGCGTTCGGCACCGTACCGGGGTTGGTGCTGCTGCCGTACCTGACGGACACGTTGGGCATCGCGGCCGGCATCGCCGCACTGCTGGTGCTGCTGCCGAAGGCCTGGGACGTGCTGGTGAACCCGGTGGTCGGGCGGATCTCCGACCGGACCCGCTCGCCCTGGGGGCCGCGCCGACCGTTCCTGCTGCTGGGCGGGGTGGCGCTGGCGCTGCTGTTCGCGGCGATGTTCGCCGGACCGGTCGGCACCGGCACCGACGCCGGCTGGTACGTCGCGTTCGCCTTCCTGGCCACCGCTACCGCGTTCGCCTTCTTCCAGGTGCCGTACGTGGCGATGCCGGCCGAGTTGACCGCCGACTACGAGGAACGTACCCGCCTGATGACCTGGCGGATCGCGGTGCTGGCGGTGGCCATCCTGGTCTCCGGTGCGGTCGCGCCGATAGTGGTCGACGCCGGTGGCTCGGGCATCCCCGGACACCGGTGGATGGGGCTGTTCGTGGCGGTGCTGATCGTCGTCGGTGCGCTGGGTGCCTTCTTCGGCACCCGGGGCACCTCCGCCGGTACGGTCGGCGAGAGCGAGCCGAGCCTGCGGGCCCAGCTTCGGGTCGTCTCGGGCAACCGGCCCTTCCGGTTGCTGCTGGCCTGTTTTGTCATCCAGTCGGCCGGGATCGCGACCGTGCTCGCCGGGGTCAACTACTTCGTCGAGCAGGTGCTCGACGCGGGCGAGAGCGGCACCACCATCGCGTTCGTGTCGTTTGTCGGACCCGCTCTGCTGGTGATGCCGCTCTGGTCCCGGATCGGGGCCCGGATCGGCAAGCTGCGAGCCTTCGTACGGGCTTCGCTGATCTTCGCGGCGGGGGCGTTGGCGCTGGTCGCCGCGCCGCTGCTGCCCGCCGTGCTGCCGTACCTGGTGATCGTGGTGATCGGCTGCGGCTACGCCGGGCTTCAGGTGTTCGCGCTGGCCATGCTGCCGGACTGCATCGCGTACGACACCGCGCGGACCGGCCGTCGCCAGGCGGGGGTGTTCACCGGAGTCTGGACGGCGGGGGAGACGCTCGGGCTGGCCTTCGGGCCGGGCATCTACGGGCTGGTGTTGCAGGTGTTCGGTTACGTCTCCTCGGACACCGGCCTGGCGGCGGCGCAGTCGGACACCGCCCGGCTCGGCGTGCTGCTCGGTTTCACCGTGCTACCGGCGTTGCTGGTCGGGCTGCCGGTGCTGCTGCTGCGGGGCTACGACCTGACCTCGGCCCGGCTCGCGCAGGTGCAACCGGGACCGGTGGCCGATCCATCGGTGACGGTCAGCGAGAGCGGGACGGGTCGGTGATCGAGTCGGCTGTTACGGTGTCCGCCATGCTCGACGCGCTGCCCCCGCACGGCGTACCCGCTGCCCAGGTGTTGGACGAGATTCGTGGCCTGCGGGCCGCCGACCGGCCGACCCACGGCGGGCGGTTGTTCGCGTACGTCTACGACCCTGCGGTGCCCGGTCTGGACGAGTTGGCGCACTCGGCGTACGCGCTGTCGGCGCACGTGAACGGGCTCGACCCGACCGCCTTCCCGTCCCTGCTGGCGATGGAGAACGCGCTGGTCGGCGCGGCCGCACGGGTGCTCGGCGGCGGTCCGGGCAGCAGTGCGCCGGAGGTGGTCGGCAGTGTCACCAGCGGCGGCACCGAGTCGCTGATCCTGGCGGTGAAGACCGCGCGGGACGCGCATCCGGAGATCGAGGCGCCGCGCCTGGTGGTGCCGGTGACCGCGCATGCGGCGTTCGCGAAGGCGGCGCACTACCTCGGTGTGGCGCTCGATCTGGTGCCGGTGTCGCCGAAGACGCTGCGTCCGGATCCGGCCGACATGGCCGCCGCGATCGGGCCGCAGACGGTGCTGGTGGCGTGTTCGGCGCCGTCGTACGCACACGGGGTGGTCGATCCGGTGGCGGCGATCGCGGAGATCGCGGCGGCGGCCGGGGTGCGCTGCCACGTGGACGCCTGCTTCGGCGGCTGGACGTTGCCGTACCTGCGGCGGCTCGGGGTGAGCGTGCCGGCGTTCGACTTCGCCGTACCCGGGGTCACCTCGATCTCGGTCGACCTGCACAAGTACGCCTACGTACCGAAGGGTGTCTCGGTGCTGCTGCACCGCGACGCCGGGCTGCGGCGGCCGCAGTACTTCGCCTTCGCCGACTGGCCCGGCTACACGATGCTCAACCCGGTCATCTCGTCCACCCGCTCGGGCGGGCCGATCGCGGCCGCGTTCGCCACCCTGCGGCACGTCGGCGACGCGGGTTACCTGGCGCTGGCTCGGACCACTGTGGACGCGGTGCGCGAGCTGGCCGCCGAGGTCGCCGCCGTGGACGGCTTGCGGCTGCTGGCGGAGCCGGAGGCGACCGTGGTCTGTTTCGGCACCGAGGATCCCGGTCTCGACCTGTTCGTCCTCGCGGACGAACTCACCGTCCGCGGTTGGCACACCCAACCCCAGATGGCGTACAGCGACCTACCGGCCAGCATCCACCTGACGGTGACCGCGTCGGTGGCGCCGAGGGTGGCCGATTTCGGGGTGGACCTGCGCGCCGCCGCGGCTGCCGCCCGGGCGGCGGGTCCGGTCGAGCTGCCGGCGGAGTTGCTGGCGCTGGCCGGTGCACTGACCCCGGAGCAGCTCACCCCGGAACTGGTCGCCGGCCTCGCTGCCGGGCTGGGGCTGGGCGGCGGCGCCGACGACGCGTCCGGTGGGCCGCTGCCGGAACGGGTGGCCGTGGTCAACACCCTGCTCAACGTCGCACCGGTACGGCTGCGTGAGCGACTGCTGGTGGAGTTCCTCAGCCTGCTGCAACGTCCCACCTACTGACCGTCGTACGTTCGCTGGTCTTCGCCGACGCCCTCCCCTCGCAGATTTCCACGGTCGGGACTGCGTTAGCGTCAACGCCCGTCGAAGGATGATCCATCGGACCGTACGGTCGTCCTCCGGCCTCCATCCCGGCTCCGAGAGGCGCATGTGAACATCCTGGAAGCGGTGCTGCTGGGCGCGGTGGAGGGGCTCACCGAGTTCCTGCCGGTATCCAGCACCGGTCACCTCACCATCTTGGAAAAGCTGCTCGGCTACTCCATCGACGACCCCGACATCACCGCGTTCACCGCGATCATCCAGGTCGGCGCGGTGTTCGCGACCCTGCTCTATCTCCGTAAGGACCTGATCCGGATTTTCACCGCCTGGGTGCGCGGGGTGTTCAGCCCGGCGGGTCGGGAGAGTCCGGACTACCGGTTCGGCTGGGCGGTCATCCTCGGCTCGATCCCGATCGGCGTGATCGGGCTGCTGTTCAAGGACCAGATCGAGACCACGCTGCGCAGTCTCTGGTTCGTCGGTTTCGCGTTGATCCTGTGGTCCGGGGTGATGTGGTTCGCCGACCGGGCGGCCACCCAGGTCCGCCACGAGTCGGACGTGACCTGGAAGGACACGCTGATCATCGGTACGGTGCAGTCGCTGGCGCTGATTCCGGGCATCTCCCGGTCGGGCGCGACGATGTCCGCCGGGCTGCTGCGCGACCTGGACCGCGTCACGGTGACCCGGCTGTCGTTCTTCCTCTCCATCCCGGCGCTGATGGCCGCGGGCGCGCTTCAGGTCGTGGACGAGTACGAGAACATCAGCACCGGGGTCGGCTGGCCGGCGACCATCACCGCCACCCTGGTCAGCGGGATCGTGGGTTATCTCGCGGTGGCGTGGCTGCTGAAGTTCATCGCCCGGCACACGTACACGATGTTCATCGTCTATCGGGTGATCCTCGGCACGGTGGTCCTGGTCCTGGTCGGTACGGGCACCATCTCGGCCACCTGAGTCGATCGGCTGGGCCATCGCGGCGGCCCGGTGTCCGCCCCTCGTCGGGGCGGGTGCCGGGCCGCCGCGCTGCGTGGCGGTACGAACACATCGACAAACTTATTTCCAGGTCTTTACTGTAAATAGTGTTTACTATAAATTGTTAAGGGCGCCCTGCCGAGTACGAGTAAGGAGCCCTTCGATGCGAAGATCTGCCGCACTGTCGCTGCTGACGGTCGCAGCCCTCATCACCTCCACCCTGGTCGTCGCCGCGCCCGCGCAGGCGCACGGCTACATCTCGTCACCACCCAGCCGGCAGGCCAACTGCGCGCAGGGTCGGGTCGCCAACTGTGGACAGATCCAGTGGGAACCGCAGAGCGTCGAGGGGCCGAAGGGGCTGCGCAACTGCCACGCCAACATCGCGCACTTCTCCGTACTCAGTGACGAGAGCCGCAACTGGCCGGCGACCTCGGTCGGCACCTCGCTCACCTTCAACTGGGTGCTCACCGCCCGGCACTCCACCAGCACCTGGGAGTACTACATCGGCAACCAGCGGGTGGCGCTGTTCAACGACAACGGGCGCCAGCCCGGTGCCACCGTCTCGCACCAGGTGAACCTCAGCGGTTTCTCCGGCCGGCAGAAGCTGCTCGCCATCTGGAACATCGCCGACACCGCGAACGCGTTCTACTCCTGCGTCGACCTGCAGATCGGTGGCGGAGGCGGCAACCCGACGACCCCGCCGCCGAACCCCACCCCGACGCCGACCCGTACGGCGACTCCGCCGCCGAACCCGACGACCCCGCCGCCGGCCGGTGGCACCTGGGCCTCGGGCACCGCGTACCAGGTCGGCGCCACGGTCACCTACGGCGGCGCCAGCTACCGCTGCCGTCAGGCACACACGGCCATCCCCGGTTGGGAGCCGCCGAACGTACCGGCGCTCTGGCAGCGGCTCTGACGCTCGCCTGCACCGGCGGGCCCGTACCGGTTTCCGGTACGGGCCCGCGCACGTCACATCCCTGTCCGTTGCCCGAGCCGAAAGAGGCGGGACATGGCCCGTTACCGTCGTACGCTGCTCGCCCCGGTCGTGCTGTTACTGCTCGCCGGCTGTGGCGGCGCGAGCACCGGCCCCGACGGCTCACCCGCCGGTCCCACTCCCGCGCCGCCGCAACCGGTGGTGTCCGCCACGGCGACCGTCCCACCGGGATCGTTCAATCCGGCCGACGTGATGTTCCTGCAGATGATGGTGACCCACCACGGTCAGGGCCTGGAACTGGTCCGGCTGGCCGAGAGCCGGGCCCAGCGCGCCGAGGTACGCACCCTCGCCGCGGCCGTCGACGTCACCCAGGCCGAGGAGCAGGAGACGATGCGCGGCTGGCTGCGCGACTGGGGGCGGCCGACCGAGGCGGACCCGGCCGACCACGCCCACGCCGACCACGGCGGGCTGCCGGCCACCGGACCGGAACAGATCGCCGCGCTGGGCCGGATGAGCGGGCCCGAGTTCGAGACGGCGTTCCTCAACCTGTTCATCGCGCACCAGCACAACGCGGTCGAGATGGCCCGCAACGAGGCGAAGTTCGGGCAGGACCCGGCGGCCAAGGAACTGGCCGGCCGGATCGACCAGTCCCGTACTGCCCAGATCAACCAGATGCTGACGATGCTCGGCTGACACCGCTGGTCCGACCACTGTGGAGCGCGGGGCACCGGAAGCGGCGGTGCCCGACCGGAAGATCCCGGCCGGGCACCGCCGCTGTGACACACGGGCTCAGGCGGCTGCGACGGCGGTGACGGTGAAGGTCGCCGCGTTGTCGGCCGGGTTCGAGTCCGGGGTCTCGGTGTTGCCGTACGGCAGGTGCAGTTGGGCGGTCGCGTCGCCGAGCGGCCCGGCCACGATGTCGGCCTCGGCGGTCAGCGGGATGTCGAACGTCCGTACCTCACCGGGCATGAACTCGCCGCCCGGCACCACACAGCGCGCGAACGGGCAGAAGACGCCGGCACCGGTCCGGACACCCTCCGGCAGGACTAGCTGCACCTGGGGCTCGTCGTGCGGCGCGTCGCTGCGGTAGCCGACCGTGACCGACACCTGACCGGCATAGCTGCCGTCGGCCTGCTGGTTCAGCACCGCCGGACCGACCCGCAGCGAGCCGTCGGCCACCGTGTCCTGCACGTACGGCCGTGGGTGGCGCACCGAACCGGTGGTGGAGCGGAACAGTGCGGAGAGGGCCTCACCGCCGCGTACCGGCACAGAGTCCACCGAGACGTCCACCCGACCACCGGTGGCGACCATCGGGTAGGGGCGGGTATCGGTGAGCACCTCGAACTCGGCGTACACGGTCCGCCGCTCGCCGGGCTCGAACCTGTCGATCGTGCAGTCGACCGTGCGCCGGGGGCCGTCGTTGCGCGGGAAGCAGGGGCCCTCGGGCAGCAGGCTGGTGAAGGAGCCGGCGACCGGCTCGGTGACGGTGACGACGGGCAGGACGTTCGCGGTGCCGCGGAGGGTGATCGTGATCGGCAGCGTGCCACGGTAACCACGCTCGGTCGGCTGGAGGACCAGGTTGCCGACGGAGACGGACGAGCCGTGGTTCTTGTTTCCGGCCGAGGCGGCGCCGGCCGGGGCCAGGGCCACCAACAACGCGGCGGCGCCGAGCGCACCGACGAGCAGACGACGACGCATTGAGACGGACATCGTTCCTCCAGATTGTTCCCCGTGTGCCGTGGCGCTTTCTGTCCCGGCATCGAACAAGACACGTCCCATTGCCTATTCGGGTTGCGGTGCTTTCCTGTCCGCGAAGCGACAACCTTACCTGCAACCAATACCACCCTCTACACGTCAAGGGCCCGCCGACCAATCGCCGCCCGAACAAGAAAGTGGCCCGTACCCGCTTTTCCGGGTACGGGCCGATGCCGGTGTACGGCGTCAGGTGTTCAGAACTGGAACTCGGTGCTGTTGTTGTTGCCGTTCTCGTCCGGGACGGTGAACTCGTCGCCGTCGATCCGGTCGATGTTGCTCACGCGCACGGTGGCGGTGCCGCTGTCCGGCTGCGGCACGCTGTTCGTCAGGCCGAGTACGAGGGTCCGCTCCTCACCCGCCTTGAGCGGCTTGAGCTCGCAGAACAGGTTCGAGTCGAACAACGAGGAGGTGTTGCTCGTCTTCGTGCAGGCAGACCAGCCGGTGCCCTCGTGTCGCATCGTGCCCGCGCCGAACAGTAGATCCAGCCGTACGGTCTTCGAGGTGGTCGGGCCGTCGTTGCGGATCTTGACGGTGACCGAGCCGTACCGCAGTCCCCAGACCGGGTCCTCGGGACGTTCGACGAACACCACGTTGGTGGCGCTGACCGCACGCAGATCGGTGAAGACCGGATTCGGTCCGAATGCCTCCGGTCCGGCCGTCTGTTCGAACTCCTTGCCATTCCAGCCGTAATTGCGCCACTGCTTCTGCGACCATGCGTTCGGGATCTGGCAACACGTCGGAATATCGCCCACCTGGACCCGTACCGTTCCGGTGGAGTCGTACTTGACGTCGGCCAGCCATTCTATTCCGGCGCCCACCCGGACAACCTGGCCGAGGGTGACCACCTTTCCGGTGGCGTCCCGGTCGAAGACCACCACCTGCTGTGTCGTCCCGCCCTCGGTGAGCGGGCAGGTCAGCAGGGCGATCGACTCGGCGGCACCGTCGTCGTCCACGTCGCCGTGGACCAGCGTGGCCAGCGCCGGGTGCTTCAGCTTCGAGTCGTCCTCCAACCGGACGTTCTTGGTGACGCACCACTCGGGGGCGATCGACTGCCAGGCCGGCAGGGTCACCCGAGCCTTGAGCAGGTCCGCCCTGCTGATCTCACCGTCCGGTGGCGTCGGGGTGCCGGTTGCCGACGGGGCGGCCGACGGCGTCGGCGTGGCCGACGGGGTGGGACTGGGCGTCGGTTCGCCAGTGGTGGCGGGTCCGGGCGGCGGTGCGGAGTTCCGGTTCAGCGTCGCGTACCCGGCGACCGGGCCGATGACGAGGACCAGGGCCAGGGCCAGGCCGGTGGTGGTCGCGACCCGTCGGCGGTGCCGGACGGTACTGCGTACCGCGTCCGGGCCGGGTGGGGTGATCTGGTCGAGCAGTCCGGTACGGAAGGCGGCGAACTCGGCGTCCAGCGCGAAGTCGTCGGTCTCAGCCATTGTTCTGCTCCTTGCGGTCGGTCAGCTCGGCGGCGAGCGCGGCGCGGGCACGGTGCAGCCAGGACTTCACGGTGCCT
>NZ_JBFAPP010000037.1:0-48841 GCF_040676775.1 Micromonospora sp. NPDC049523
CTGAACCGGCCACTGGCCGGATCGAGCTGGTACGCCTTCTCCGTCACCGTGAGCGTGACCATCCGGATCGCCGGATCGGGCTAGAAGCGGGGCATGCCGCCGAATTGGCGGTCGCCGGCGTCGCCTAGGCCGGGGACGATGAACTTGCGGTCGTCGAGTTGTTCGTCGATGGCGGCGGTGACCAGGCGCAGGGGCAGGCCGGAGCGTTCCAGGCGGGCGATGCCGTCGGGGGCGGCGAGGACGCAGACGACGGTGATGTCGGTGCAGCCGCGTTCGGCGAGCAGCCGGCAGCAGTGTTCGAGCGAGCCGCCGGTGGCGAGCATCGGGTCGAGCACCAGCACCGGGCGCCCGGCCAGGTCGCGAGGCAGCGACTCCATGTAGGCGCGCGGTTCGAAGGTGTGCTCGTCGCGGGCGAGCCCGACGAAGCCCATGGACGATTCGGGGAGCAGCGCGAGTGCCGCGTCGGCCATCCCGAGCCCGGCCCGGAGTACGGGTACCAGCAGCGGCGGGTTCGCCAGCCGGATGCCCTCGGTCTGCGCGACCGGGGTCTGGATCGGGTACCGCACGATCGGGAATGAGCGCGCGGCCTCGTACACCAGGGTGGTGGTCAGTTCGTGTAGGGCGGCGCGGAACGACGCCGCGTCGGTACGGGCATCGCGCATCGCGGTGAGCCGCGTCTGGGCGACAGGATGATCAACGACGAGTACGTCCACGATCGCTCAACCTACCGAATGCGCCGACCGGTTGGGGACGACCGGGTCTACCGGCCCATTCGGCCTGCCTTCGGGCGGCGTGCCGGTAGACGTCGCAGATGGCGGCGGCGTACCGCTCGGGGGTGTGTTCGGCGGCGCGGTCGGCGGCGAGTTCGCCGAGTCGCCGGGCGGCGGCCGGGTCGGTCAGGAGCCGGAGCAGCGCGGCGGCAAAGCCGGTGGCGGTCGGGTCGGCGCAGTCCGCGGCACCGGCGAGCGGTCCGTGGCGGTGCAGGACCGGGTCGACGAGTACGGCGGGCACCCCGGCCAGCGCCGCTTCCTGCAGAACCAGTGCCTGGGTGTCGGTGCCGGAGGGGAAGGCGAGCACCTCGGCTGCCCCGTACGCGGCGGCCACGGTCGAGGGCGGTTGCTGCCCGATCACGCTGATCCGGGCGGCGACCTCGGCTCCGACGCTGCGGAGCAGTTCGGCCAACCAGCGGGCTTCGTAGATCGCCCCGACCAGCACCAGCCGGGCGTGGGGGCAGCCGCCCAGCAGCGCGGCGAAGGCGTTGACGAGCAGGTCGACGCCCTTTTCCCGGTTGACCCGGCCGACGAAGAGGATCACCTTGTCGGCGTCGGCGATGCCGTGTGCGGCCCGGAACGCGGCGACCTCGGCCGGGGTGGTGCGGCGGGCGGCGACACCGGTCGGCACCAGGAAGACCCGGTCGGCGGGGACGGGCAGGCTGATCCGGTCGAGCACCGCCCTGGTCGGCACCACTACCGCGTCGGCACCGCCGAGCAGGAGCAGGTTGGTGGCGTCGAGGGCGGCCCGCCGACGCAGGGCGGCCGGGTCCTGCCCAGCCTGCTCGGCGCCCCCGGAGTCCGGCTCCGCGCCGACCGCAGGCCGGGGTACGCCGAGCCGGTGGGCGTACAGGCGGACGGCACCGCGCAGCGCCCCGGTCGGCACCCGGTACGCGTCGACGTACGCGTGCAGGTCGGTGTGGTACGTCTGGACCAGCGGCAGCCCGAGTCGCCGGGCGGTGAGTACGCCGAGCAGCCCGACCGGGCCCGGGGTGTGTACGTGCACGACCTCGGGTGCGGTGGCGGCGATCTCGGCGATGGTGCCGGTGGCGGTGGCGCCGTGCAGCAGCCAGGGCGAGAGCCGCAGGTCGGCGACGCCACAGGGCAGTGCCCGCAGTCGCATCAGATCGGGTTCGCCGGCCTGGCCGGGGTGCCGGGGCACGACGGTGAGGCCGGGGTGTCCCCGGTCGGCCAGCGCGCGCACCAGGGTGCGGATCGAGCTGACCACCCCGTCTCGACGGGGCAGGTACGTATCGGTGAAGTGCACTGCTCGCACGCCGAGGACGGTGAGGCTTCGGTGCCAACGGCGGATGTCGTTGGTTGGACCGGGCGGTGAAGTCTGGCGGTCCGGTCCGACCGGTGAGCAAGATCACATAGACGCGCGGGTGCGTAGACTTGCCGCCATGACGGCGACAACGACGTCGGCGCGGTCCGACCTCTCCGAGCTGGGGCGGTCCGAGGCCACGCTGCGTACCTTTCTGCATGGCCTGCCCGGGGTGGACCAGGTCGGCGCGGAGCAGCGGGCGGCCATGCTCGGCACCCGTTCGATCAAGACCACGGCCAAGGCCTGGGCGATCGACCTGGCGATCCGCATGGTCGACCTGACCACGCTGGAGGGTGCCGACACCCCCGGCAAGGTACGCGCGCTGAGCGCCAAGGCGCAGCGACCGGATCCGGCCGATCCGTCCTGCCCGGCGGTCGCCGCCGTCTGCGTCTACCCGGCGATGGTTCCGGTCGCGGCGGAGGCCCTGGCCGGCTCGGGTGTGCACCTGGCGAGCGTGGCGACCGCCTTCCCGTCCGGGCAGGCGCCGATCGAGGTGAAGCTCGCCGACACCGCGGCGGCGGTCGCGGCCGGTGCCGACGAGATCGACATGGTGATCAACCGGGGTGCCTTCCTATCCGGCCGCTACCGCGAGGTCTACGACGAAATCGTGGCCGTGAAGGCGGCCTGCGGTGACGCGCACCTGAAGGTCATCCTGGAGACCGGCGAGCTGGCCACGTACGACAACGTGCGGCGGGCCTCCTGGCTGGCCATGCTGGCCGGCGGGGACTTCATCAAGACCTCCACCGGCAAGGTCCCGGTCGCCGCCACCCTGCCCGTGACCCTGGTGATGCTGGAGGCGGTGCGCGACTTCCGCGACACCACCGGCCGCCAGGTCGGGGTCAAGCCGGCCGGCGGGATCCGTACCACCAAGGACGCGATCAAGTACCTGGTCACGGTCAACGAGACGGCCGGCGAGGACTGGCTGTCCCCGGACTGGTTCCGGTTCGGCGCCTCGACGCTCCTCAACGACCTGCTGATGCAGCGGACCAAACTGACGACCGGCACCTACTCCGGTCCCGACTACTTCACCCTGGACTGATCATGGCTGTCTTCGAGTACGCGCCGGCGCCGGAGTCGCGGTCCGTGGTGGACCTGCGGCCGTCGTACGGCCTCTTCATCGACGGGAAGTTCGTCGACCCGACCGACGGCAGCAGCTTCAAGTCGGTCAACCCCGCCACCGAGGAGGTGCTGGCCGAGGTCGCCGAGGCCGGCCCCGGTGACGTGGACCGGGCGGTACGCGCGGCACGCAAGGCGTACAAGAAGGTCTGGGGTCCGATGGCGGGCCGGGACCGGGCCAAGTACCTGTACCGGATCGCCCGGATCATCCAGGAGCGGGGCCGGGAGCTGGCGGTGCTGGAGTCGCTGGACAACGGCAAGCCGATCCGCGAGTCCCGCGACACCGACATCCCGCTGGTCGCCGCGCATTTCTTCTACTACGCCGGTTGGGCCGACAAGCTGACCCACGCCGGTTTCGGGCCGGACCCGCGCCCGGTCGGCGTCGCCGGCCAGGTCATCCCGTGGAACTTCCCGCTGCTGATGCTGGCCTGGAAGATCGCCCCCGCGCTGGCGGCCGGCAACACGGTGGTGCTGAAGCCGGCCGAGACCACCCCGCTGACCGCGCTGCTCTTCGCCGAGATCTGCCAGCAGGCGGACCTGCCGCCGGGTGTGGTCAACATCGTCACCGGTGCCGGGGAGACCGGCCGCACGCTGGTCGAGCACCCGGGTGTGGACAAGGTCGCGTTCACCGGCTCGACCGAGGTCGGGCGGGCCATCGCCCGTTCGGTCGCCGGCACTCGCAAGAAGCTCACCCTGGAACTCGGCGGCAAGGCCGCCAACATCGTCTTCGACGACGCCCCGATCGACCAGGCGGTCGAGGGGATCGTCAACGGCATCTTCTTCAACCAGGGGCACGTCTGCTGCGCCGGGTCGCGGCTGCTGGTCCAGGAATCGGTCTACGAGCCGGTGCTGGAGTCGCTCAAGCGGCGGATGGCGCAACTGCGGGTCGGCGACCCGCTGGACAAGAACACCGACATCGGCGCGATCAACTCGGCCGCGCAGCTCGACCGGATCCGGGAACTCTCCGAGGTCGGCAGCGCCGAGGGCGCGGAACGCTGGTCGCCGCCGTGCGACCTGCCGGACCGGGGTTTCTGGTTCGCCCCGACCATCTTCACCGGGGTCACCCAGGCGCACCGGATCGCCCGCGAGGAGATCTTCGGGCCGGTGCTGTCGATACTCACCTTCCGCACGCCGGCCGAGGCCGTCGAGAAGGCCAACAACACGCCGTACGGGCTGTCGGCCGGGATCTGGACCGACAAGGGTTCCCGGATCCTGTGGATGGCCGACCGGCTGCGCGCCGGTGTGGTCTGGGCGAACACGTTCAACAAGTTCGACCCGACCTCGCCGTTCGGCGGGTTCAAGGAGTCGGGCTACGGTCGCGAGGGCGGCCGGCACGGGCTGGAGGCGTACCTCGATGTCTGACGTGGTGGAGCAGTCGCAGCGGCTGGCGGTACGCAAGACGTACAAGCTGTTCGTGGGCGGGAAGTTCCCGCGCAGTGAGTCGGGACGGTCGTATCTCGTGCAGGACTCGAACGTGGCGCTCGCCTCCCGCAAGGACGTACGCGACGCCGTGGTGGCGGCCCGCGCCGCCGTCAAGGGCTGGGCGGGGGCGACCGCGTACAACAGGGGTCAGATCCTCTACCGGGTGGCCGAGATGTTGGAGGGCCGGCGGGATCAGTTCGTCGGCCTCGGCCTGAGCGCCGTCGAGGTGGACGAGGCGATCGACCGCTGGGTCTGGTACGCCGGCTGGGCCGACAAGATCACCCAGGTGTACGGCAGCGCCAACCCGGTCGCCGGCCCGTACTTCAACCTCTCCAGCCCGGAACAGACCGGCGTGGTGGGAGTGGTCGCACCGGCCGACTCGGCGCTGCTCGGGCTGGTCAGCGTCGTCGCTCCGGCGATCGTGACCGGCAACACGGTGGTGGTGCTGGCGGCCGAGCAGGCACCGCTGGCGGCGATCACCCTGGCCGAGGTGCTGGCCACCTCCGACCTGCCCGGCGGCGTGGTCAACCTGCTCACCGGTCGGCCCGCCGAGACCGCGCCGTGGCTCGCCTCGCACGCCGACGTCAACGCGATCGACCTGACCGGCGTCGACGACCCCGAGTTGGCCCGCTCCCTGGAGGAGGCCGCGGCCGGCAACCTGAAGCGGGTGCTCCGTCCCCCGGCGCAGCCCACCGACTGGACCGCCGACCCCGGCGTGCGCCGGATGACCGCGTTCCTGGAGACGAAGACCGTCTGGCATCCCAAGGGCGTCTGACCCCCTACCCGGTCCTGCCTGGTCGGCTTCGGCTCACCAGCGCCGCCGGGCGCCACCGCATCTGCGGGCCGGAGGGTCAGGCCCGCGACCTGGGCTGTTACGACGGCGAGTAGTAGGCTGGACGCGTGACACGACTGGGTGACCTCGAACGTGCGGTGATGGACGTGCTCTGGGACCGGACCGCCGGTTCGACCAGCGGCGCGGGGGTCACCGTACGGGAGGTCGCCGACGCCCTGAGCGAGCGCGAGTTGGCGTACACGACCGTGATGACCGTGCTGGACCGGCTGGCCGGCAAGGGCATGGTCGAGCGGGAGCGGGAAGGCCGGGCGTGGAGCTACCGTCCGGCGGCCACCCGTGAGGCGCACATCGCCCGACTGATGCTGGACGCGCTCGACCTCGCCGGCAGCCGGGACGCCGCCCTGGTGCGGTTCGCCCGGTCGGTCACCGGCACCGAGGCCGAGGTGCTGCGGGCCGCGCTGACCGACGAGGCAGCGGACCGGCAGGGTTGAGGCCATGACGTACGCCGCTCATCTCGCCGGTACGGCCGTGGCGTGCTACCTCACCGCCACGGTGCTGCTCCGCAGCAACTGGACCTCGCGCAGTCCACGGGTGGCGATCATCTGCTGGCAGGCGATCGGGCTCGCCCTGGGGCTCTGCGCGATCGGGCTGCCGATGTCGATCGGACTGGCCGCGTACGACGAGGGGATCGGCGGCGCGCTGCTGCACCTGGTCCGCGACCTGTGGCACGGGACCCTGCCGGCCGGGCTGGGCGTGACCCAACTCGCACTCGTCGGGGTCGGTTTCGGTATCGCCACCGCCCTGCTCGGCTCGACCGTACGGGGCCTGGTCAGTGCCGTACGCGTGCAGACCCGGCACCGGCAGTTGCTCGACCTGGTCGGTCGGGACGATCCGGCCGCGCCGGGCGCGCTGGTGCTCGACCACCCGAGTGCGGCGGCGTACTGCCTGCCGGGGATGCGGCCGACGGTGGTGGTCAGCGCCGGCACCCTGGATCTGCTGGACCGCAGCGAGCTGGCGGCGGTGCTCACGCACGAGCGGGCGCACGCCGACGAGCGGCACGACCTGGTGCTGCTGCCGTTCAGCGCGCTCTGCCGGGCGCTGCCCCTGGTGGGCTGGCTGCGGCGGGCGTCGGAGACGGTGGCGCTGCTGGTGGAGATGCGGGCCGACGACAAGGCCCGGCGGCTGCACGCGGAGGGGCCGCTGGCCAACGCGCTGCTCCGGTTCGCCACCGCCGGGTCGCGGGTGGCCCCGGCCGGGGCTCTCGGCCTCGCCGACGCACACCTGGACGCGCGGGTGCAACGCCTGCTGGTCACCGGTCCCCGCCCGTGGGTACGCGGCCTGACCAGTCTCGCCGTCGCGACGACCCTGGTCGCCCTGCCGATCACCCTCTTCTTCGCCTGACTGCCGGCTCGCCTGACTGCCGGTCGACACCTCGCCTGACCGACCTCATGCCTGGGTCAGATCGACGGGTCGGGGTGGCCGATGACGATCTCGGCGAGTCGCTGCGGGCGTTCCAGGAAGGCGAAGTGACCGGTTTCCGGCAGCACGATCGGCTCCACGTTCAGCGCCCGTGCCGTACGGGCCCGCTCTACCGGTCGGGACCAGTCCTGTTCGCCGTAGACCAGGGTCACCGGCGCGGTCACCCCGGCGTAGAGGTCCCGGGCGGCGCCCCAGGAGCGCCAGTTCTGGTAGACGTTCCGTTCGACGTAGTGGAAACCGGGGCGTTTGAGGGTGGCGTCGAACTCGTCGAGCAGTGGTCCCGGAATCCTCTTTCCGTCCGCCAGGCCACCCTGGAAGATCCGGCTGGTGACGAACTTGTTCTCGGCGGCGCCGAGGACCGGTCCCACGCCCGGTAGCGCCACCCCGCCGAGGACCAGGTCCGCGAAGCGGTTGCCGCGCCGGATGCCGTCGGCGAAGCGGGTGTCGTAGTCGTACGGGTTCGACGCGACCACCCGGACGACCGACTTCGGCACCTGGCTGGCGACGGTGAGCGCGAGCACGGCACCGATCGAGTCGCCGACCATGGTCACTTCGCGCAGGTCGAGCATCGCCATCGTGTCGACGACTCCTCGCCGGAGGTAGGGCTCGTCGTACTCGACGGTCGTGGGTTTCGAGGATCTGCCGTGGCCGGGCAGGTCCAGGACGTACACCGTGTAGTGCTCGGTCAGCATCGGTACGACGTCGGTGAAGTATTCGAGCTGGGTCCGGATGGTGTGCAGCAATACCAGCGGACGGCCGGAACCGGCCCGCAGGTAGTGCACCGTGCGCTGGTCGTCGAGCCGTAGCTCTGCCACGTCGCCGAGTTCGTCGAGGCGCATGAGCGATCCCATCCGTGAGCGTCCGACCTGGCCCGCGGTCGTCGTCCGCCATCACATCAGCGCGGTCGTGGGGTCATCAGCCACTTCGGCGTCGGTCCCCCTTCGCGGTGACAAAACGCGCACGCCTGTCTACTACGCCCCGTCGTATAGTTGACTTACGACGACACGTAGTAGATATAGGTAGTGAAGCTACGTGTAGGCTCGCTATGACAAGTGAGTCGACCGGTTTGGGGATGGCCATGGACGCACTGCTGATCGCCCGTCTCCAGTTCGCCACCACCACCTCCATCCACTTCCTCTTCGTGCTGGTCACCCTCGGCCTGGTCACGCTGCTGGTCTACCTGCAGACCGCCTGGGCCATCACCAGGAAGCCGGAGTACGAGCGCCTGACCCGCTTCTGGGGCACGCTCTACCTGATCAACTACGCGCTCGGCATCGCCACCGGGATCGTGATGGAGTTCCAGTTCGGGCTGAACTGGAGCGGCCTGTCGAGGTACGTCGGCAACGTCTTCGGTGCGCCGCTGGCCATGGAGACACTGGTCGCCTTCTTCCTCGAATCGACCTTCCTCGGCATGTGGATCTTCGGCTGGCACCGGCTGCGTCGGGGCGTACACCTGGCACTGATCTGGGGCGTGGCGATCACCGCGTACGCCTCGGCGTTCTGGGTGCTGGTCGCGAACTCCTGGCTGCAGAACCCGGTCGGCTACCGGATGGAGAACGGCGTCGCCCACCTGACCGACTTCACCGCACTGTTGACCAACCCCACCCTCGGCATGGCGTTCGGCCACGTGGTGAGCGCCGCCGTACTCACCGGTGGGCTGCTGATGGCCGGGATCAGCGCGTACCAGCTCATCCGACGTACCACCGACTACGCCCTGTTCCGGCGGTCACTGCGGATCGGGCTGATCACCTCGGCGCTGGCCAGTTCGATGGTGATGGGCTTCGGCTTCGCCCAGTTCGGGGCGATCGGCGGGGTCCAGCCGACCAAGTTCGGCGGCGACGCCGAGCGGTCCGCGATCGTGACCGAGTGGACCGCGCGGTTCGGACCCGGCGACTACACCCCGCCGGTCTGGAGCACCGCCGCGCTCGGCTTCATGATCCTGATCGGCTTCGCGCTGGCCTGGAGCTGGCTGCTGCTGCCGCTGCTGTTCCGGGACTGGATCATCCGGCTGAGGTTCCCGCTGTTCCTGATGCTGATCGCCGTACCGCTGCCGTTCGTCGCGGCCATCCTCGGCTGGCTGGCCCGCGAGGGCGGACGCCAACCCTGGGCGGTGTACGGGCTGCTTCCCGTCTCCGACGCGGTCACCCCGATCTCCGCCGGTGTGCTGCTCACCTCGCTGATCGGCTTCGCCGTACTGCTTATCGCGCTTGCCGTGACCAACTGGACCCTGCTCGCCCGCCGGGCCCACCGGGGCGCGCACGACCTCGCCCTCGGCCGTTCGCCACAGCCCGGCAACGGTCTCGACGACCACCAGCCCATGCACGTACTGGCCGGATAGGAGATCGACATGGAGATCCTCTGGTACGCCCTGCTCGGCCTCTTCCTCGCCGGCTACCTCGTCCTGGGCGGGTACGACTACGGCGTCGGTCTGCTGCTCGCCGCCAGCCCCGGCGAGAATCCCAGGCGGCGGGCGCTCACCGCGCTCGGTCCGTTCTTCCTCGGCAACGAGGTGTGGTTGGTCGCCGCCGTCGGCATCCTCTTCGGCGCCTTCCCGATGCTGGAGGGCGAACTCCTCTCCGGTCTCTACCCGGCGGTCGCCGCCGCCCTGGCCGGGGTGATCCTGGTCACCGCCGCCGTCCAGTTACGCAGCCGTCCGAGCGGGGCCGCCGCCCGCGCCCGCTGGGACGGCCTGATCATCACCGGCAGCGCGCTTGCCGCGCTCGGCTGGGGAGCCGTCCTCGCCGGGCTGCTCCAGGGAGTGCCACTGCACGCGAACGGGCACGTCGCCGGGATCGGCCACCTCTTCACCCCGTTCGTCGCCGCGGGCGCGCTCACCCTGGTCGGGCTGGTCGCCGTACACGGGGCGGTTTTCCTCACCCTGCGACTGCCCGGCGGGGCCGGCGAACATTACGCCCGAATGGGCCGGCGGCTCGTCCCGGTCGCGCTGGTCGCGCTCGCCTCGGCCACCGTCCTGGGCCTGCTCACCGACCGGGTACGCGAAACCGCGCAGCAACCCGTCGCCGCGCTGCTGCTGCCGGTGCTGCTCGCGGTGGCCCTGCTCGCCGCCGGTCGGGCGCTCGCCCGACGGCGCGCAGGTCTCGCCTTCGTCGCCAGTTCCGCCGCGCTCGCCCTGCCGGTGCTGCTGGTCGCCGCGACCACCTGGCCCTACGCCCTGGTCTCCAGCGTCGATCCGGCAGCCGGCCTGACCGTGTCCGAGGCGGCCGCGAGCACACCCACCCTGCGGCTGCTGAGCTGGCTGCTGATCCCGCTGATCCCGGCCCTATTAGGCTTTCAGGCGATGAGCTGGTGGGTGTTCCGCGGACGGATCGACAACCGAGCGCCGGTGTACTGGTGAGCCGACGCCCCCCGTTCGATCCGCGGCTGCTGCGCCGGGTCCCTTCGACCCGGCGCCAGGTGGCCGTGCTCGGCGGGCTCGGAGTGATCGCCGCCGCCCTGGTGCTCGCCCAGGCCACCACCCTCGCCGACCTGCTCGCCACCGCTGCCGGGGGGCGCCTCGACCGGGCCGCGCTGCTCGGCTTCGTCGCCGCCGTGGCCGGACGCGCGACCGTGCTCTGGGCCCAGGGCGCGGTGTCGGCCAGGATGGCGGCGACGGTCAAGGCGGCGCTGCGTACGAACCTGCTCGACGCGGTCGGGCAGCGCGGGCCGGGCTGGCTCGCCGGCCAGCAGGCGGGCAGGATCGCCACCCTCGCCGGACGCGGGCTGGACGCGCTGGACGCGTACTTCACCGGCTATCTGCCGCAGCTCGTGCTGAGCGTGACCGTGCCGGTCGCCGTACTCGCCCGGCTGACGTTCGCGGACTGGAGTTCCGCGCTGATCATCGCGGCCACGCTGCCGCTCATCCCGGTCTTCGGAGCCCTGCTCGGCTGGCAGGCACAGGCCGCCACCGAACGGCAGTGGCGCCGGCTCAGCCTGCTCGGCGGGCACTTCCTGGACATGGTCGCCGGGCTGCCGACCCTGCGTGTCTTCGGCCGGGCCCGCGCCCAGGTCGACGTGGTCCGGCGGATGGCCGACGGGCACCGCGCCGCCACCATGAAAACACTGCGGATCGCGTTCCTCTCCGGGCTGGTGCTGGAGCTGGTCGCCACCCTCTCGGTCGCCCTGGTGGCGGTCCCGATCGGGCTGCGCCTGCTCGACGGCGGGCTGGCGTTGCAGACCGCCCTGCTGGTGCTGCTGCTCGCGCCGGAGGCGTACCTGCCGTTGCGTACCGCCGGGAGCCGCTTCCACGCCAGCATGGAGGGCCTGACCGCGCTCGACGACGCGCTGACCGTGCTGGCAGGGGCCCCCGCCACGACGGCCTCCGCCGACAAGGTGCCCCTGCTCACCGCCGGGGAGATCCGGTTCGAGGGCGTGTCCGTCGAGTACGAGCGGACCACCGCGCTGCGGGACGTGACGCTGACCATCCGGCCCGGCGACCGGATCGCGGTGATCGGACCCAGCGGGGCCGGCAAGAGCACGCTGATCGGCCTGCTGCTCGGCAACGTCGTACCGACCGGCGGACGGATCACCGTCGACGGGGTGGACCTGGCCGCCGCCGACCTGGAGCAGTGGCGCCGGCAACTGGCCTGGGTGCCACAACGGGCGCACCTGTTCGCCGCGTCGCTGACCGACAACATCCGCCTCGGCCAACCCGAGGCCACGATCGAGTCCGTACGCGCCGCGGCCAGCGCCGCCGCGCTCGACGACGTACTGCGGGACCTGCCCGAGGGGCTGAACACCCTGCTCGGCGAACGCGGCCACGGACTGTCCAGCGGGCAACGGCAGCGGGTCGCCCTCGCCCGGGCGTTCCTCCGGGACGCGCCGATAGTGCTGCTCGACGAACCCACCGCCCGGCTCGACGGTGTCTCCGAGGCCGCCGTACTCGCCGCCACCCGCAAGCTCGTCGCCGGGCGTACGGCCGTGCTCGTCGCGCACCGGCCGGCGCTGCTCGCCGAGGCCGACCGGGTGCTGCGGATCGAGGACGGCCGGGTGACCGAACTCACCCCGGGCCGGGTGCCGGAACCGGTGGAGGTTCCCGACGGTGTCGAACGGCCCGACGCGGCCGGCGACCGGAGCGGCGCGGGGGCGGCGCGATGAACGAACAGGGCAGGCAACAACAGGACCGGCAGCAGGTCCTCGGGACCGAACGGGCGGTGCTCCGGCTGGCCCGGCCCTACCTGGCTCGGCTGCTCGGAGCGGGACTGCTCGCCGCCGGCACCGAACTCGCCGGGCTGGCCCTGATGGCGACCGCGACCTGGCTGCTGATCACCGCCGCCGGGCAGCCGCCGCTGGACGTACTCACCGTGGCGATCGTCGCGGTCCGGGCGCTGGCCATCGGCCGGGGCGTGCTGCGCTACACCGAGCGGCTGGCCGGGCACGACGCCACCCTGCGCTTCGTCACCGACGTACGGGCCCGGGTCTTCGCCACCCTGGCCGGGCGGCGCACCACCGCCGCCGAGCACACCGGGGACTCGCTCAGCCGGCTCGTCTCCGACGTGGAGGCGGTCCAGGACCTGCTGCTGCGGGTGCTGGTGCCGGCCGGGGCGGCAGCGGTGGTCAGCCTGCTGGCCATCGCCGGTACGGCGGTCATCGCCCCCGCCGCGACCGCCCCGCTGGTGGCCGGACTGCTGCTCGCCGGGATCGTGCTGCCGGTGGCCGCCACCGCGCTGACCCGGCGCACCGCCGACCGGGTCGCCCCGCTGCGCGGCGCGCTCGCGGTGGACGCGGTCGACCTCACCCACGGCGCCGCCGACCTGGCCGCGTTCGGCGCCACCCGGACCGCCCTGGAGCGGGCCGACGGGCGGGCCCGTGAGCTGGCCGGACTGGAACGGCGGCTGGCCGCCGCCGGCTGGGCCATCGACGGGCTCGGCGTACTGGTGTCCGGTGCGACCAGCGCCGCCGTGGCCGCCACCGCACTGTCCGCCGGAGTCGACGGGGTACTGGTCGGCGTACTGGCGGTGGGCACCCTGGCCGCGGTGGAGGTCACCCTGGCCCTGGTCGGCGCCGCCCGCCAGTGGACCCAGTTGCGTGCCGCCCTCCGCCGGGTCGCTCCCCTGCTCACCGACGAGGTCGGCGACGGGTCGGCGGCCGACCGGGAGACGCCCGTGCTCGACGTCGCGCACCACGACTGCACCGTCCACGAGGTCACCGTCCGGTACCGGGCCGGGGCACCGGCCGCACTCGACCGGGTGAGCCTCGACCTGCCGGCCGGGCGTCGGGTGGCGGTGGTGGGACCGAGCGGCGCCGGCAAGAGCACGCTGATCGGCGTACTGACCGGTGCGGTGGTGCCGGACGAGGGGCGGGTCACGCTCGGCGGGCGGGAGCTTTCCGCGTACCCCGCTGGGCAGTTGCCCCGGCTGGTCGGTGGGCTGCTCGCCGAGGCGTACGTGTTCCACGCATCGGTCCGGGAGAACCTGCTGCTCGGACGGGCCGACGCGAGCGACGACGAGCTGACCGCCGCGACCGGGGCCGCCGGCCTGCTCGACTGGGTACGGGAGCAGCCCGCCGGCTGGGACACCGTGGTCGGCGAGGACGGGGGCCAACTCTCCGGCGGCCAACGGCAGCGACTGGCTCTCGCCCGTGCGCTGCTCGCCCGCCCATCGGTGCTGGTGCTGGACGAGCCGACCGAGGGACTCGACCCAGCCGCCGCCGACCGGGTGCTCGCCGCGGCGACCGAGGCGATCCCGGCCGACCACTCCGTACTCCTGGTCACCCACCGGTTGCACGGCCTGGACCGGTACGACGAGATCCTGGTCCTGGACAGCGGCCGGGTGCTGCAACGCGGCCGGCACGCCGACCTGCTCGACCAGCCCGGCTGGTACCGGGAGCAGTGGCTGGCCCAGGAGGCGGCCGAGGGCGGCTACCTCGCCCTCACCGTCCACTGAACCGGCCACTCCTACCCGGTGAACCCTGAGTGGTCTCGGGGGCCGAACCGGGGATCCGCCGGACCCGCGGCGGCGGGTGGTCATGGCAGGCTGGACGGATGTCGACGTGCGAGGCCCCGATCGACCACTATCTGCGGCTGCTCGGCGAACGGTTGCGCGGACCGGCCCGGCGCAAGCGGGACCTGCTCACCGAGGCGCGCGACAGCCTGCATGACGCCACCGAGGCGTACCGGGAGTGCGGTCTGGACCCGATCGCGGCGCAGCACCGGGCGGTGGCCGAGTTCGGCACCCCGGACCAGCTCGCGCCGGCGTACCAGGCTGAGCTGACCGCCGGACAGGGACGCCGGCTCGCCCTGCTGGTGTCGCTCGTACCGGCCGCGATGCTGACCGCCGACCTGATGTGGTGGCAGCCGCCGGCAACGGCGCCCTCGGCGCCGTCGGGCTTCCTGCTCATGGTCCAGGCCCTGGACTGGGCGTCGTACGCCGTCGGCGCGATGGCCCTGGTCACGCTCTACCTACTCGGCCCGGCCAGCCGCCGCTGGGACCTCGCGCCGCGTACGGTCGTCCGCCCGCTGGCGGTGGCCGCGCTGGTCGTCGGCGGGCTGATCTGGGTCCTCGGCGCCTTCGCCGGGGTGAACGCGACGGTGGAGTCACCGGCCGCGCTGACCTGGCCACCGATGATCGCCGCCTGGATCATGCTGAACACCACCTTCGGCGTGCTCACCTGGATGACCGTACGGATCATCGCGGCCACCGGATCCCGGCTGGTTTCGGCATGATCGACGAGTACGTACACGCGCTGGACCGGGCGCTGCACGGCCCGGCCCGCCTCAAGTCCGACCTGCTCACCGAGGCCCGGCACAGTCTGACCGACAGCGCCGAGGGTTACCGGGACGCCGGGCTGCACCCGGTCGAGGCGGAACGACGGGCGGTCACCGAGTTCGGCCCCGTACGGCGGCTCGCCCACGAATACCAGTCGGAATTGCTCGCCGGCACCCTGCGCTCGCTGGCCGTCCGGGTGATCATCGTCGGTGTGGTGCTGATGGTGGCCGCCGACCTGATGTGGCAGGGGGCGCCGTGGACCGGCCCGCCACCACCGGCCGCGTACCGCCTGCTCTCCGGCTCGCTGGACCGGCTTTGGCTCGGCATCGACCTGTTCGCGCTCGGTGCCTACCTCTGGCTGGGCTGGCACGCCCGGCGGGGTCGGCCCGGTCCGCTACGGCTGGCCCGGGTGGCCGGTCTCGGCCTGTCGGCCTCGCTCTGTCTCGGCTGGATCGGCACCGTCGCGGTCTACGCCTGGTCGGTGACACTCTGGGACGCGGCCCTGACCTGGCCGCCGATGCTGGTGGGCGGGGTGGCGCTGATCGCCGTACACGGCTGGCTCGGGCGGTCGGCGTACGCCTGCGTGGCGACCGGGACCGGCGAGTTGGCCGGGTGACTCAGGCGGGGGCTTCGGTCGGGCCGTCCACGCCGAGGAAGCGGCCCACCGTCGAACTGAGTTCCTGCCAGCTCGTCCGCTCACCGGCCAGGGCCCGGTGTCCGGCACCGGTGAGCCGGTACGTGCGCCGCTCCCGGCCGTTCACGGTGCTCCAGGTGCTGTCCACGTAACCGGCCCGCTCCAGCCGGCGCAGGGCCGGGTAGATCGTCCCGGTGGGCAGGTTGAGCGTGCCGCCGCTGCGCTCCCTGAGCGCCTCGATGATGGCGTAGCCGTGCAGCGAGCCCTGCTCCAGCACCGAGAGCAGGAGCGCGTCGAGGTGGCCGTGCAGCGCCTGGGCCTTCATAGGTAGCAAGACTACTAATAGATGGTGGGTTCGCCAACGGGGTGCCGGCACCCGCCCCGTCGAGCCGCCCACTAGGGTATGTGCGCAGAGTCACCCACCCGACAGTTCCACCCCGATCGGGTGCCGCAAACCTTGAGTGCACACGGAGGTCAGCGTGGCCCGCCAGTCGCCCCACCGGCCCGACGCCGACGAACCCGACACCGAGTTCGACGAGAGCAGCCGGACCACCGACACCGCGACCGACAGCACAGCGGACGCGGCAGCCGACCCCGTCGAGGCCGACACCGACCTCGACGACAACGAGGTAACCGAGCCCGCGAACCGCGCACTGTGGGAAGACGTACGGATCGACCCGGTGGAGATCGCACTGCCCTCCGGCAGCGGCTTCACCCTGCGGGCCTACCGGCTGTCGAACACGGTGACCCCGACCGAGATCGGTGAGCGGGAGGTCGACCCCTTCGACGCCCGCGCCCGTCGGGTCGAGGACGAGGAGACGGTCGTCTTCCTCGACGAGGAGTTCGCCGAGGACTTCGAGGACGACGACAAGCCCGGACGGCCCCGCCGCACCCGCGACGGCGACGAGGTCGACGACGAGGAGCTGCTCGCCGACGACGAGTTCGACGAAGACGAAGCGGACGAAGCCGACGACGATGAGGAAGCCGAAGAAGTTGCGGTCTTTCTCACTCACCGGGGCAAACTGCTGCTCTTCAAGAGCCGCGAGGCACTGGTCAGCTTCGTCCTGTCCGGAGCACCGCACGACATGTCCCAGCTCGACACCTGGGACGACCTGGTAGCACGGCTCCAACCAGCGGATATCGTCGCGCTCGACGAGGACTCCTACGAGCTCGACCTGGTCGTGGAGAACCTGCGCGGCGGCCACGACACGTGGGATCCGCCGCTGCTGATCTCGGCCGGAGAGATCGCCCGCGACCTCTCGTACGCGCTGCGCCTGCCGTCCGTACTGGATATGCTCTCGACCGGCTCCAGCCTCGATGACCTGGACGAGGCGCTGCGCGCGACGGCCAACGGCGGCCTCGGCGCGTTCATGGGGCGGCGCCGACTGAAGAAAATCGGGGCACAAACCGCAAGTTTGGGTTGGCGCACGATTATCGGCAAGATCTCTGCAGCGGTGGACTGGCGCGACTGACCCCTCACCAGGGAGCATCAGTCTTTGGCACACACCACCTGTGTCTCGGGAGGAGGACGACGCCGTGGCGCTCGTGCGGGTGTACTGCGGTCTGGCCTCAGCGGATCCGTCCGCTGGACCGGCTTCGGCCGGATCCATGCTGACGTCTGCTGTGGTGGACGACGCAGGCCGGCTGCTCCACGTCGGCGAGATCGGTGACGACCCGGCTGGCTACGCCCAGCTCGGCGCGCTGCTCGTCGAACGTTCGAGCGGCATGAGCGGTGTGGCGATCGCCGCCGACAGCGACGACCACCTGGTCACCTCGCTGCTGAGCGCGGCCGGCCGACCCCTCGCGATCGCCGACGACGACTCGGTCGACGACTTCGCCGAGCGGTTCGCCGACGACGAGTCGGTGGAGGAGATGGAGGGCTCGCCGACGCAACGGCGGGCGGTCGGACTGGCTCGTGCGTTGCAGGCCGGTGCGCTCTCCGCGATGACCCTCCCCGCACCCCGGGACCTGGCCGGCTACAAGCCCGTACTGGCGGCGCACGCGGCGCTCGCCAGTGGGCGCCACTCGGCCGCTGCGACGTTGCGTGAGGTGCTCCGCGAGCTGTACCCGGCCGCGCTGCGGGCGTACCCGGATCCGGCTGATCCGGTGCCGCTGGCGGTGCTCGACGCGTTACCCGAGCCGGGCATGCTCGCCGGCACCGGTGGGCGCGGCCGGGACACCTCGGTCGCCGACGCCGTCACCGCGCATCTCGCCGGTGACGGGATAGCCGACCCGGAGGAGATCGCCGAGGCGATCACCGCGCTCCAGGTGGCGATCGTCGAGACGCCCCGCCGGGCCACGGTCAGCAACAAGGCACTCACCTCGGCCGTCGCCGAGGCGGTCCGGCAGGCCGTCGCCGCGGTGCGGGCCTGCGATGCGGGCTGTGACGCGCTGGTGGCGACGCTGGCGGCACGGGTCACCACGCCCCCGCCGCTCGCCGGCCGCCGCACCGTCCGCCGCGCCGCGGCGGATGCCGCCACCACCGGCGCCCACGGGACCGGGACCGGCAGCCACGGGGTCGTCGGCAGCCACGGCGCCGGCAACCAGGGGTCGGGCAACCACGGCATACGGCCGGCGAACCACGAGCCGGTGCCGGCGGTCGGTCGACGTAGCCGGCCCCAACCGGCACCCAGCAACCGGCCCCAACCGGCACCCAGCAACGGGATGCCGGTCACCCCGCAGCCGATGTCGCCGCCTCCGACCGCACCCGCGCCGCTGACCCCGCCGCCGACCGCTCCGCAGCCGCTCGCCCCCGCGGCCAGCCTGCCCGGTCGCCAGCTCCCGCCGCCGGTGGCGCAGCCGCAACGCGACCTGCCGGCCCCGATACCCGCGACCCCGGCGGCTGCGGCGCAGTGGCGAGACTCGCCGGCCAACCGGCCGGTGTCCGCGCCTCCCCCGCCGCCGCCGGGCATCACGCCGATCGTGCCGGTGCAGCGCAGCAGCAGCGTGCCGCCCGTCGACGCGGGCGAGCCGTTCCGCGCCACCCTCACCACGGCCGCGATCAACAGCGCCCGGAGCGAGCGTCAGCGTCCGACGCCGATCGTGCCGCGACCGAAGACCAAGGGCGAGCCGGGTCTCTCCTCGACCGGTTTCGGCGCCACCGACCTCAACGTGCCGGTACCCACCCCCCGGCCGGACGCCGTCAGCGCGCCGCCCGGCTCCCGGGCCAACTGGCCCCTGGTCGGCCCCGGCGACGACCGTGACCAGCTCGACCTGGGGCAGCTCGACCGTGACCGGGCCGACCGGGAACGGAACGAGCGCGCCGAACGTGACCGGGCCGACCGCGAACGCAGCGAGCGCGCCGAACGTGACCGCGCTGACCGCGAGCGGAACGAGCGTGCCGAGCGTGGCCGGGCCGACCGCGAACGCGGTGAACGCGACCGGGCCGGGCGGGACCTGGCGCCCAGTGCCGAGCCCGCGTACCAGTTCGACAAGCGCACGGCGGCCGGCCTCGACCTGCCCGCGGCGGCCGGGCCGGGCGACGGGCGGGTGACGCCCCCGTGGCTCGCGGACGACCTGCCGCAGGAACCACCGATGCTGCGACTCGTCGAGCCACCGCCGCTGGCCGACCGCGCGCTGCGCGACCCGGCCGGACCGACCGCCGACCCGCGCCTGGACGGCCCGCCACTGCGCCTGGTGGAGCCCGAGGACCCTGACCGCAACACCCGGCTCACCCGGTCGGCCCGCCGTGCCGCCGAGCCCAGCGCTCCGCCGGTTGCCGACGAGGGCGACGGTGACCTGCTGATCTTCGCGGCCGCGCGCTCGGCCTGGTTCACCGGACATCCGGAGGACGACGCCCAGGTGGAGTGGGCCTCGACCGCCGACACCGGTTGGCGGGCAGCGGAACAGGCCGCCCGCCCGCAGGTCGGCGACGAGACGCGGGCCGGCCTGCCCAAGCGGGTCCCCCAGGCGAACCTGGTCCCCGGCTCACCGCTGCGAGACGAGCGCCCGCTGCGTATCGTGCGCGACGCGGCGCGGATCGCCGAACACACCACCGGCTACTTCCGTGGCTGGCGCAGGGGCCAGGAGATCGGCGGCTTCGCGGTCGGCGGTCGTCCTGGACGCGAGGCCGCAGGCGGCTGGGACTTCACCCGCGACCACAACGAGCGCGACGACGATCGGGAGTACGAGTACCGGTCCGCCGGCTACCGTTCCTGACCGACCGTCGATTCCGTGACCGAGCCCACGTCCCACCGAGTGGTACTGGCCACACCATAAATATTTGACGGCAGGACTATCCGCTCGGCAACATACCGGCGGGACTGTAGGCCGCCGGTGAAACATGGCGGCGTGAGAGGCGGCATCTGATGGCGACACCGGCGATCGGTTCATCCGCCCTGACCCGTCGCGGTCTGCTCGTGGCCAGCGCCTCCACCCTGTTCGTCGCGGCCTGCGGGCGTGGCGACGAAGACGACAACCAGAGCGGTCCCAGTAGCAAAGGACCCCAGGACCTGGCCATCGGCGCCAGCCTGGAACTGACCGGCGCCGGTGCGGCACTGGGCGTTCTGCAGGAACGGGCCCTGCGGATCACGCTCGATACCCTGAACGAAGAAGGCGTACCGGTCGGGAACCTCCGCCGCAAGCTCCGGCTGGTGGTGCAGGACAACGGCAGCAACCCGAAGACCGCGGCGGAGCAGGCGACCGACATGGTCAACCGCGAGGGCGTACACGCCCTGGTGGGCGGCACTCTCGCCGAGACCTCGCTGTCGATGATCGCGGTCGCTCAGGAGGCGCAGGTCCCGTTCATCTCCCTCGCCGCCGCGGACGAGATCGTGGTGCCCCTGCCCCAGCGGACCTTCGTCTACAAGCTCACCCCCGACGCCACCGACGTCGCCCGCCAGCTAGCCCGTCTGATCAGCTCGCAGCGGCTCAAGAAGGTCGCCCTGCTGGCCGCACCAGGGCTGCACGGAAACTCCGGCGTACGGGTCATGCCAGGGGCGCTGGACACGGTCGACGTGAACCTGAACAAGACCGTACGCCTGCCCGCCACCGGAGCCGACTTCAGCAGTGCCGCCGAACGGATCGTGAGCAGCAAGCCGGACGGCGTGACGGTCTGGGCCACCGCGCCGAGTTCCGGTGCCGCCGCTCGGGCGCTGCGCAACGCCGGCTTCGAGGGCCCGATCTTCTTCGACGCCGGTGCGGTAGCCGAGGAGACCCTTTCCGCCGAGAACGCCAAGGCGGTCGAGGGATCCTTCGTCGTCCATCCGATGGCGCTGAGCGGCTCGTCGCTGACCAACACCACCAGCGCCGGCCTGGCCCGACGGGATTTCGTCTTCCGCTACATCCAGGAGCACGGCTCGTTCAGCGGTTTCGCCCCGTACGCCTCGGACGCGGTGCACCTGATCACGGCCGCCGCGCGGCTCGCGAACAGCGTCGACCGCGGTCGCCTCCGGGTCTACCTGGCTCGCCAGGTGACCGAGGGAATCGCCGGCTCGTACGCGTTCGCCCCGATCCGCCACGGCGGGATGGAGCCGGACTCGCTCGGTGTCTTCACGGTCAGCCGCGGCGAGTGGACCCGGATCTCCTGATCCCTGCCGGACGGGCCCTTGCTCGACCCCGCCTCCGGTGCCGCCCACCATCGGCCCGGCACCGCCAGCCTCCCGTCGCCGCAGCCGGCGCTTCCCGCACGCCCAGCCGGCGCCCTCGCGCGCCTGCCCCGGCTGCGGCCTGGGACCCGCAGGTCGGTCGGAGGTGGCACCCGTGCCCGTCACCAGGCCGCGTACGCACGCCAACCGCCCGGCCGGGAGCGAAGTCCCAGCCGGGCGGTTGATCCGCTAACTTGCGTCAGGCGGGCGCGACAGCGCGTGACCTGCGCATGGTGAGTACGTACTCCACCAGCGAGATCAGCACGTGCTTGGTCGACTCGCGGTTACGCGCGTCGCAAGCCACCACCGGGACATCGCTCGAGATGGCGAGCGCGTCCCGCACGTCCTGCGGGTCGTGGTACTGCATTCCGTCGAAGCAGTTGATGGCCACCAGGTACGGCAGCCGCCGATGCTCGAAGAAGTCGATCGCCGCGAAGCAGTCGGCCAATCGACGGGTGTCCACCAGCACCACCGCCCCGATCGCGCCCCGTACCAGTTCGTCCCACATGAACCAGAAACGTGTCTGGCCCGGGGTACCGA
Organism: Micromonospora sp. NPDC049523; assembly: GCF_040676775.1. NCBI lineage: Bacteria > Bacillati > Actinomycetota > Actinomycetes > Micromonosporales > Micromonosporaceae > Micromonospora > Micromonospora sp. NPDC049523. The sequence continues at coordinate 21,367 of NZ_JBFAPP010000037.1, forward strand.
ACAGGTAGAGGATCAGGTCTCGGTCGATCGAGATACGACCGAAGTCCATGGCGACCGTGGTGGTCGTCTTTCCCGGCACCTGTCGCGTGTCATCGACGCCGACGCCGGCGGACGTCATGATCGCCTCGGTGGTCAACGGCGTGATCTCCGAGACCGAGCCGACCAGCGTCGTCTTGCCGACGCCAAACCCACCGGCGATGACGATCTTCGCCGATGTCACGCGCCCGGGCATCGGGCGGTGCGACATGTCAGAGCCTGCGAAGTCCACTCAGCACCCTCTCCAGCAGTTCAGTGCCCACCGCGTCGTTAGAGTCGTCCAGGATTGTCGGTTCATGCACCGCGACCAGGCCTTCGGCGGCCATGTCAGCGATGAGGACCCGGGCCACTCCGAGCGGTAGCTGCATCCGCGCCGCGATTTCCGCGAGCGACTGCAGCTGACCGTCACACAGCGCGGCGATGTATTGGTGCTCCCGACCCTGGCCGCCGTTGCCGTTACCGGCGGACCGGCCGCGCACCGTCGTTTCGACCAGTGCCTCCAGGGCGATGTTGAGCCTCGGCCGGGTCCGTCCACGGGTGACGGCGTATGGCCTGACGAGCGCGCCAGTCGGCTCGTCGCGTTCAGCCATCATCGCCGTTCACCCCCTTCTTGTCCTGTCCGTGACCCGAGCCCGTGGAGCTCGTCGTTCTATCGTTGCCGTCGCACCCGTTGACCGGGTGGCCGACCGGCGGCACTCCTAGCCCAGCATCCCCGCCGCGGCGCGCGGCGCGGGCGTGAGCGCGTCTCCCACCCGGTCGACGAGCAGTGCCATTTCGTACCCGACCTGTCCCACGTCGCTGTTGCGAGCGGCGAGCACCGCGAACGAGGAACCGTCCGAGATGGACATGAGGAACAGGAAGCCATTGTCCATCTCGACCACGGTTTGCAAAACCGCGCCACCCTCGAAACAGCGTGCCGCACCCTGGGTGAGGCTGACCAGTCCGGACGCGATGGCGGCGAGCTGGTCGGCCCGGTCACGCGGAAGGTCCCGTGACGACGCGAGGAGCAGACCGTCCGCGGAGACGGCGATCGCGTGCGCGACGCCCGGCACCCGGTCGGCGAAGTTGGCAAGCAGCCAACCGAGATCCTGCGTAGATGTCATGCTTCATGCTCCTTCTGACCGCTCCCGGCCGCGGGGCCTAAGCCGGCCTGCGGGGATTGCTGACCTCCCGGAGTCCCTTCCGGGTTGGTCGACGGGTCTTCCGAGGTACGACCGCGCTGCACACCCCGGTGGTACGCGGACAGCAGGCCACGTACCGCCTCCGGTGTCCGGCGCTGCACCGAGACGCTCGGCTTTTCTACCCCGCCGGGTACCAACTGTGCCATCGGCACCCGCTTGGGCAGACCCTTCTGGGTGGTTTCGGCGACCGGCACGTCGGTAGCCGCTGACGCGGCACGCCAGCCGTCGTCGGCGGCCGTCTGCCAGCCACCCACCGGCGAGCCTCCCGGCCGGCCGGCGCCGTTGCCGTAACCGACCGATCCCGCTGTCGTCTCCGTCGCCGCACCCGTGGCGCGGCTCGCCGCGGCGGAAACCGCGGGAGCTGCCATCGCCGGGCTGGCCGGAGCATTGACGGAACCGTTCTGGGCCGTGCTCCGGGCGGCGTCGGCCGTGACGTACTGGCCGTTGCCCGCCGGGGCGGCGCTGTCGCCGGAACTGGTCTCGTCGTTGACCGTGCGCCGGGTACGGAACCAGGCGGACTCCAACTCACGGAAGATCGGCAGTTCCATGGTCTCGTCGGCGAACCTCGGCCGGGCTTCGACCGCCGCCGCCGAGGGCACCGTGATCGGTGGCTCGACCGGGGGACGTACGACCCGGGGCAGTTCGGCCGTCATGTCCAGTGCTGCCGCCAGCCGCTCCGGCACCGAGGGCGCGGGCACCTCCCGGTCGGCGGCACTGACCGGCGGCCAGGCCGGCGGGGCGCCCGCGGCGGGTACGGCGGGCTGTGCCGGCTGCGGGGGCGCGGACACCGGCGGGGCGGAGACCGGAGGAGCGGAAATCGGCGGGGCCGACACCGGCGGCAGGGCGGGTGGTGCCAGTCCGGCGCTGGCCGGTCGGGCTTCCGGGTTGGCCGGGAGCTGTCGGGGGATGTTCGGTGCCGGCGTACCGGTCGGTTCCCCTTCGCTGCCCGGCTCGGTCACCCGGCGCTGCGGCAGCGGGTCGACGCCGTGCCCGTTGGACGGACGCGGGTTGAACCCGTCGCTGCCACTGCCGGCCTTCGCGCCGGTGAGGTCGGACCAGGCCGGCATTCCGCGCCCGGCACCGTTGCCGCGGGCGGCTCCGTTACCGAACCCGCCACCGTTGCTGCCCACACCGGAACCGTTGCCGAGGCCGGATCCGCTGGTGCCGAGCCCGCCACCGTTGAACGCGGCCGGCTCGAAGGGGCGGCCCGCCGAACCGAAGTCGCGCTCCGGCGTCCGCTGTGCCGGCGGGATCGCGCTGCTCTCCAGGGCCAGCGGGGGGCCGAAGTTCGGCCGCTGGGTCGGCGGCTGCTGGGCCGGGGTGGTGTAACCACCGGACTGCTGAGCCCGACCGGACAGTGCCCGCGGGACCAGCACCGAGGTCGGCATGGTGACGTCGGCGACGGTGCCCCGGTCGGAGCCGGGTCGCAGTTCGACCTTGACTCCGTGCCGGGCGGCCAGTCGGGCGACCACGACCAGACCCATCATCCGGGAGACCGCGACGTCCACCTGGGGTGGCGTGGCGAGTCGCTCGTTGAGCTCGTAGAGCTGGTCGGCGGTGATGCCGATGCCGCGGTCCTCGACGTAGAGCGACGCGCGGTCGCCGACCCGCCGGGCCTCGACCATGACCTGCGAGTCGGGCGGCGAGAAGGCGGTGGCGTTGTCGAAGAGCTCGGCGACCAGGTGGACCAGGTCGTTGACGGCGTGCGCGGCGACCTCGATGTCGCGGTCGACCACCCCGAACTCGATCCGGGTGTAGTGCTCGACCTCGGACTGCGCGGCCCGCAGCACGTCGATCAGGGCTGCCGGCTCCCGCTGTACACGGGTGGAGTCCGCACCGGCGAGCACCAGCAGGTTCTCGTCGTTACGACGCATCCGGGTGGCGAGGTGGTCGAGCTGGAACAGCTCGGCCAACCGGTCCGGGTCCTCTTCACCGCGCTCCAGCCGGTCCAGGTGACCGATCAGCCGGTCGACCAGGATCTGCGAACGACGGGCCAGGTTGACGAACATCGTCGCGACCGAGGAACGGAGCGCGGCCTGTTCCGCCGCGGTCCGGACGGCTTCGAGGTGGACCGCGTTGAAGGCCTCGGTCACCTGTCCGAACTCGTCCTTGCCGCGTACCGGCAGGGGTTCGGCGATCTGGTTGGCGAGCTGCACCGGCGACATCTGGGCCGACAGCGCCGGGTCACGCAGCCGGGCGACCGCCTGCGGCAGGCCGTACTGGGCGATCGAGAGCGCGCCGTGGCGCAGTTCGCGCAGCGACCGGGCCATCGAGCGGGCCACGATCCAGGCGAACAGGATGGCCAACAGCAGCGTGGCGAGCAGCAGCGTGGTTTCGACGAAGACCTGCTGGCGTACGTCGTCGCGGATCTCCGTCGCGCGGTTGACCGCGTCGGTGTCGAGGCGTGCCTCGACCGTACGGATCAGCTTCGCGTTGCCGACCATCGCCGCGTCCCACTTGTCCGCGTCGAAGGGGGCGTCCGACATGTCGTCGTTGGTCTTGCCCCGGATGTAACCGCTGTAGTTGTCCGCCTCGCGCTGGTCGGAACCGGCCACCGTCTGCTCGTAGAACTCCGCCTCGGACCGGGTGGCGACCGACTGGAAGGACTGCAGCGCCTGCTGCTGTCCGGTCTCGGTGGCGATGTAGTCGGTGCGCAGTACCGGGGTCAGCTCGTTCTGGATCAGGGCCCGGTGCACCACGACCCGGCGCACGGAGAGGAACTCCTTGGCCCGGGAGGTCGCGGTGGCGGCCCGCATCCGCTCGCTCAGCGCGCTGTCGCCGGCAAGCTGGGAGGCCGAGTCGCGGATGTCGAGCAGGTCGCTGATCAGGCCCTCGTACGACTGCGAGGCGTCGGTGAGCTTCAGCTTGGCGTTGACCACCTGGCTGCGGGTGCCCGGCAGGTCGGCCAGGCTCCGGTCGATCCGGTTGAGCAGGCCGTTGAAGTTGGCCGGCAGGTCGTCGAGCTCGCCGCGCTGCTCGGAGTAGGGGCCCTTGGCGTCGTCGACCCGGGGGTGCACCTTGGTGAAGGCGTCCTGGTACTTCGTCTTCGCGTCCTGGTTCGGCGCGCCGAGCAGCAGTACGGCGGCGGCCCGCTCGTCCTGCAGGCCGTCGACCAGTGCACCGGAGGTCTGGGCCAGGTTGGCTAGGGTGCGTGCCCGTTCCGCGTTGTTGTAGGTCTGCAGGTGGTCGATGAGCCCGGTCGTGCCGACCACGATGGTGGCGAGCGTCGGCACGATCATGATGATGCCGAGCTTGGACCAGATCGGCATGTCACGGAGCCGGCCCATTGGCCGGCGGAGACGCGACAGGAAAGAGTTCGCCGTGTTCGGCCGCTTGCTCACGTCACCGCCCTCCCTTTTCGGCGCCCGCGCGTTGCAGCGGGCACCGCCCATCGACCGACCCGGGCGGGTCGGACCTCCGAGATTCCATCACGACACAAGTCAAAGAGAAAGCCCAGGTTGTCCGTCGCGGACCGTGTGATGGGATGTTCATGCAATTTGCTAGCAATCCGTCTGCTGGGAGTAACTCAAAGTAATGAGATCCTCTGTCGGAGTGGTGCTGCTCGCTGGACCTTCGGGCTCCGGAAAGTCGTACATCGCCCGTCGCACCGGGCTTCCCGTGCTCTCCCTCGACGATTTCTACAAGGACGGTGACGACCCTACGCTGCCGCGTCGGACCGGTCTTGTGGACTGGGAGTCACCACAGGCCTGGGACTCCTCCGGGGCCGTGGCGGCGATTGCCGCGCTGGTCCGGAACGGCAGTGCCGAAGTGCCGGTTTACGCGATCGGCGCGGACCGGCGGGTGGACAGTCGGACATTCGATCTAGCCGGATCGCCACTCTTTATCGCCGAAGGGATTTTTGCTGCCGAGATAGTACCCGAATGCCGTCGACTCGGGTTGCTCGCCGGAGCGTACACGTTGCGGCGCCCGCGCGGCGCGACGTTCTTTCGTCGGCTGGTGCGTGACCTCAGCGAACGGCGTAAGGCACCGGGGCTGCTGGTTCGTCGGGGAATCGCGCTCGCCCGTACCGAGCCCGCGGTGCTGCGCCGGCAGACCGGTCTCGGCTGTCAGCCGGCGCGCGGCGGTCAGGTCGTCCGACGGGTGGCTGCCCTGCACCACGCCGCGACCGGCAACAGCACGGCCACCAGCGACAGCACTGCCACCGACGGCGGGAGCGCGGTCGGCAGCGGCGCCGCGGTCGGCAACACCGGCCGTACGGGGTGACGCCGTAGCGGATCAGGCAAGCAGCTTGGCGTACGCCGGTTTGATCACCTCGTTGATGATCGCCAATCGCTCGTCGAACGGGATGAACGCGCTCTTCATCGCATTGATCGTGAACCACTGCAGCTCGGCCCAGCCATATCCGAACGCCTCCGCCAGCAGCAGCATCTCCCGCGACATCGAGGTGCCGCTCATCAACCGGTTGTCGGTGTTGACGGTGGCCCGGAAGCGCAGATCCCGCAGCAGCCCGATAGGGTGCTCCGCGATGGACCGCACCGCACCGGTCTGTACGTTCGACGACGGGCAGAGTTCCAGCGGGATGCGCTTGTCCCGCACGTACGCGGCGAGCCGGCCGAGCACCGGTTCGGTGCCCGCGGTGATGTCGTCGACGATCCGTACGCCGTGCCCGAGCCGGTCGGCGCCGCACCACTGGATCGCCTGCCAGATCGACGGCAGCCCGAACGCCTCACCCGCGTGGATGGTGAAGTGGAAGTTCTCCCGCTGGAGGTACTCGAAGGCGTCCAGGTGCCGGGTGGGCGGGAAGCCCGCCTCGGCGCCGGCGATGTCGAAGCCCACCACGCCACTGTCCCGGAAGCGGACCGCCAGCTCGGCGATCTCCTGCGACCGGGCGGCGTGCCGCATGGCGGTGAGCAGGGTGCCGATCCGGATGCTGTGGCCGGCCGCCGCCGCGGCCTCGGTGCCCTCGGCGAAGCCGGCAACCGTCGCCTCGACCACCTCGTCCAGGCTCAGGCCCTGCTCCAGGTGCTGCTCCGGGGCGAACCGGATCTCGGCGTAGACGACGCCGTCGGCGGCCAGGTCCAGCGCGCACTCGGCGGCGACCCGGCGCAGCGCGTCGGCGGTCTGCATCACGGCGACGGTGTGCGCGAACGTCTCCAGGTACCGCTCCAGCGACCCGGAGTCGGCGGCGGTGACGAACCACAAGCCCAGCTCGGTCGGATCGGTGCTGGGCAGCGGGTGCCCGATCGTGTCGGCCAGCTCGATGATGGTCGCCGGCCGCAGCCCGCCGTCCAGGTGGTCGTGCAGGAGCGCCTTGGGTGCCTTGACGATGTCTTCGTATGCGATTGCCACCATGACAAGACCCTAGTGCTCCGCCGGCCGGCGGTGCCGGGGACCGGGGGTCGGCGCGTCACGGGGGTCGGCGACCGCCGATCGGGCACCGCCTAGGCTGGCGGGAGTGAGTCCCGATCCGTTGCGGTTCCTGCGCTGCCCGCTCTGCGGTCGGCCGCTCACCGCGGTCGACACGGGGACCGCGCGGGCGCTGCGCTGTCCGCGTGGGCACAGCTTCGACCTGGCCCGCCAGGGGTACGTGAACCTGCTGGCCGGCCGCGCACCGCACACCGGGGACAGCCCGGAGATGGTCGACGCGCGGGTGGAGTTCCTCGGCGCGGGCCACTACGACATGATCTCCGCTGCCCTGGCCGAGGCGGCCGCCACCACCATGGGCTCGACCACCCGCACCGGGGCTCCGACCGGGAGCACCGATGGCGCGTACCCGGGTCTGGTCGTCGACGCCGGGGCCGGGACCGGGTGGCACCTGGCCGCGGTGCTCGACGCGGTCCCGGACACGGTCGGGCTGGCCCTGGACGTCTCCAAGCCGGCGCTGCGCCGGGCCGCCCGCGCCCATCCCCGCGCGGCGGCCGCGCTCTGTGACACCTGGGCCGGCCTACCCCTGGCCGACGCGTCGACCGCGCTGCTGCTCAACGTCTTCGCCCCGCGCAACGGGCCGGAGTTCCGCCGGGTGCTCCGGCCCGATGGTGCCCTGCTCGTGGTCACCCCGGCGAACGACCACCTCGCCGAGCTGGTCGACCGGCTCGACCTGCTGCGGGTCGACCCGACCAAGTCCGACCGGGTCGCGGGCAGCCTGGCCGGCGAGTTCGACCTGGTGCACCGGAGCCGGCACACCCACCCGATGCGGCTGCACCGGCGTGAGGTGGCCACCCTGGTGGGCATGGGGCCGAGCGCCTGGCACGTCGACGGGGCCCGGCTCGCCGCCCGGATCGAGGCGCTGCCGGAGCCGGTGACGGTCACCGCCAGCGTCGAACTCGGCCACTACCGGCCGCGCTGAGGCCGGGCGCGGTCAGGTCGACAGGTCGACTTCCTCCCAGCCGGCCGGCGGGTCGTGGTACGGCCCGCGCAGGATGACCGCCCACTCCAGCGCCCACCGGCGCTGACCGATCGCGTTCGCGTCGATCAGGCTCGGATGTGTGCCGCCGAGCCGCTCCAGTTCCAGGTGCCCCCAGTCGAGGCAGTAGTAGAAGTCGAGCAGGGCGGCGACCTCGACCGCGTCCCTGGGCGCGACCAGGGTGCGCGAGCGCCACTGGGTGAAGGTCTCCCCCGCCACCAGGTTCGGCAGCATGTCCATCAGCCGCTCGTCGGTCGGCTCCGACGGGTCGAGGTGCTTGGTCAGCCCGAGCACCCAGGCGAGGGCGAAGACCGCGTCGTGGTGCAGTACGAACGAGCGGTGGTCGCCCCGGCCGCCCATCACGAACTGCCACTCCGGCGGGGTGACGGTCTCGACCAGACGCGAGCCGAGCAGCCAGCTCATCCCGGCCTCCGCCGGCATGCCGAAGCAGCGGGCCATGACGACCTGCAGGACCGCCAGCCGGGCCTCGATCTCGGCCGTCGGGCGCAGTTCCACCTCGTCGCCCGGTTCCCAGACGAGCGGGAACTGGGCGGGCGGCAGCGGCAGCCCGAGGCGGCTCATCTCGTCGAGGTTGGCCGTTCGCACGGCCCGGGGGTCGGGAGCGGGTACGGTCACAGCTTCGTCCCTGCAAGTCTTCAGCGGCTCAGCGCCGGATGGTCCCCCTGGCCAGCGAGAATAGCGGCTCGGGGGCGCCTACACCATGCCGCCCCGCCGGTCGTACCGGGCGGGCTGGCCGAACGGCTCACCGGTCAGCCGATCCGCTCGATGACCAGTGGCGGCCGTACCGGTGCGGCGTCGGTGACGGTGACCGCGGCAGCGGCCGTGGCGAGTGCCGCGGGGATCCGGGAAGCCGTGTCGGCGCGCAGTTCGTAGAGCACGTCACCGGCGCGTACCCGGTCGCCGGGACGCTTGTGCAGCAGTACGCCCGCGCCTGCGCTGACCGGGTCTTCCTTGCGGGCCCGGCCGGCGCCGAGCTGCCAGGCGGCCACCCCGACGGTGTACGCGTCCACTGTCGACACGTACCCGTCCTGGTCGGCGCGGACCAGCTCGGTCTCGTTCGCCACCGGCAGGGGCGCGTCCGGGTCGCCGCCCTGCGCCCGGATCATGGCCCGCCAGGAGTCCATCGCCCGACCGTCGCGCAGCGCCGGCTCGGGGTCGACGTCGGTCAGCCCGGCCGCGTCGAGCATCTCCCGGGCGAGCGCGAGGGTCAGCTCCACCACGTCGGCGGGTCCGCCACCGGCCAGCACCTCGACCGATTCGGTCACCTCGACGGCGTTGCCGACCGCCAGGCCCAGCGGGGTGGACATCTCGGTGAGCAGGGCGACGGTGCGTACGCCGTGCGCGGTGCCGAGTTCGACCATGGTGCGGGCGAGTTCACGGGCGTCGTCGACGGACTTCATGAACGCGCCGCTGCCGACCTTCACGTCGAGCACCAGGGCACCGGTCCCCTCGGCGATCTTCTTGCTCATGATCGAGCTGGCGATCAGCGGGATCGCCTCGACCGTGCCGGTGACGTCGCGCAGCGCGTACAGCTTGCGGTCGGCCGGGGCCAGGTGGTCGCCGGCCGCGCAGATGACCGCACCGGTGGAGGCGAGCTGGTCGATGAACTCGTCGTTGCTCAGCGCGGCCCGCCAGCCGGGGATCGACTCCAGCTTGTCCAGGGTGCCGCCGGTGTGGCCGAGGCCCCGACCGGAAAGCTGCGGTACGGCTGCGCCGCAGGCGGCGACGAGCGGCGTCAACGGCAGCGTGATCTTGTCACCGACGCCGCCGGTCGAGTGCTTGTCCACGGTCGGGCGGCGTACGCCGGACAGGTCGAGCCGCTCCCCGCTCGCGATCATCGCGGCGGTCCACCGGGCGATCTCCGCGGGTGTCATGCCGCGCAGCAGGATGGCCATGGCGAGCGCCGACATCTGCTCGTCCGCGACCAGCCCCCGGGTGTACGCGTCGACCACCCAGTCGATCTGCCCGTCGCTGAGCACCCCGCCGTCCCGCTTGGTCCGGATCACCTCGACCGCACTGAACGTGCTCATGAGCCTTCCACCCTGCCTTGTGAGAGAGATCGGATCTGGCCACGCCGGGTTCGGTCCGGCGCGCACCACTTGAGTTGCCGGGTCAGTCGGTGTCGGAGCCGGGCCAGCGGACGGGGATCTCCATCGGCGGTTCGCCCTCGCCGGCCCAGTAGAGGGTGCCGGCCGCGTCGACCACCACCACCCGGGGCGTACGGGCGTGACCCCAGGCGACCGCGTCGTCCGGGTCGTCCCAGCTCGGTGCCTCCTCCAGCACCCCGGTGGGTTCGTCACCGTCGTCACCCGCGGACCGCTCCCAGTAGCCGGTCCAGACCTGCTGGCCGCCGGAGACGTCCGGGTGGACGAAGACGGTGCCCCGACCCCGCCAGGCGGCGAGGCGTTCCGGCACGGTCGGCAGCACCGGCGGCGCGACGACCGCTTCGAGGTCCGCCACGTCGAACGCGTGCGGCAGCAGTTCGTCCATCCGCAGCGGCCGGGGGTACGCCTCGACAAGGCATTCCGGTCCGCCGTGTTCCCAGAGCAGTTGCCGGCACCGGCCGCAGGGCATCAGTGGCTCGCCGGTGGCGTCGACGCAGGAGAGGGCGACCAGCCGGCCGCCACCGGTGACGTGCAGCGCGGAGATCACCCCGCACTCGGCGCAGAGCGTCACGCCGTACGCGGCGTTCTCCACGTTGCAGCCGACCACCACCCGGCCGTCGTCGACCAGCCCGGCCGCGCCGACCGGGAAGTTCGAATACCGGGCGTACGCGTGCCGCATGGCCTCGGTCGCGGCGGCCCGTAGCTGCACCCAGTCGATCTCCATAGTCACGTCCCCATCCTGCCCCGCCGCTGGTCAGACCCGCCAACCGGCCGGCGCTGCGCGCTTGCGCGTGTCCGCTCAGCCCTTGATGTAGGGCTTGCCGTCCGCGGCCGGTGCACGGACCCGGCCGACCAGCCCGGCGACGGCCAGGATGGTGGCGAGGTACGGCAGCATCGCCAGGAAGTCGCTGGGGATGACGCTGTTGATCGCGCTCAGGTACGTGCCGAGCTGGTCTGCGAAGCCGAAGAAGAGCGCGGCGAGCAGAGCCCCGGTCGGGCTCCACCGGCCGAAGATCAGCGCGGCCAGGGCGATGAAGCCCTTACCGCCGATCATGTTCTTGCTGAAGGTGTAGAGCGCCAGCGTGTACGAGGCGCCCCCGATCCCGGCTACCGCACCGGCGAGCAGCACGTTGCGGTAGCGCAGCCGGAGCACCCGTACGCCGAGGGTGTCGGCGGCGGTCGGGTGTTCGCCCACCGAGCGGGTACGCAGCCCCCAGCGGGTCCGGAACAGGCCGAAGTGGATCACCAGTACCAGGACCAGCGCCAGGTACAGGAAGATGTTGCTCTCGAAGATCGCCGGCCCGATCACCGGGATCTCCGACAACAGCGGGATCGACCAGTTGCCGAAGTGCGGCGGCTGGTTGTACGTGGCCGCGTCGGTCTGCATCAGCCGCTCGTAGAGGAACCCGGTCAGGCCGACCGCGAGCAGGTTCAACACGATCCCCATGACCACCTGGTCGACCAGGTAGCGGATGGCGAAGACGGCGAGCAGCAGCGAGATGAACGCGCCGCCGATGGCCGCCGCGACCAGCCCGACCCAGACGCTGCCGGTGAGCGACCCGAAGAGGGCACCGGCGAAGGCGCCCATCAGCAACTGGCCCTCGATCGCCACGTTCACCACGCCGGAGCGTTCGCAGAGCACCCCGGCCAGCGCGCCGAAGATCAGCGGCAGGGCCAGCAGGAAGGTGTTCCGGACGATGTTGACCAGGGGCATGAAGTTCTGCCCCGCGGGTGCGGCCGAGACCTGCCAGCAGAGGAAGGAGAGGACGAAGCCGACCACGCCGATGCCGAGCAGCAGCGTGAACCAGCGCTTCGGCACGCCGAAGAGCAGTCCGCCGCCGGCCGCCGCGGCGATCAGCCCGAACAGGATGGCGCCGGCCGTACCGTTGATCTCCAGTGCGGCACCAGCCGCGTCCTCGCTGAGGGTGAACCGGGCCAGCTCGCCGGTGGCGAGCGCCCCGAAGGCGATCGCCGCGGCCAGGCCGAAGGCGAGCAGCCCGAGGCCGATTCGCCGGTTACGGGTCCAGAACCCCTGGTGTACGGGGGCCAGAGCGACATCCCCCACTGCCATCGTGGACATCGACTACCAGCCCTTCGCCAGGCTCGTCTGCAATCTGGCGGCTCGCGCGGCGCGGAGCTGGAAGATCGCCTTAATCAGGGCGGGTGCGGCGATGAAGATGACGATCAGTGCCTGCAGCACGGTCACCAGCTCCAGCGAGATCCCGGCGTACGACTGCATCCGGTTACCGCCGGCCTGCAACGCGCCGAACAGCAGCGCGGCGAGCAGCACGCCCCAGGGCTTCACCCGCCCGAGCAGCGCCACCAGGATGCCGTCGAAGCCGATCTGTGCCACCACCAGTGGGGTGAGCGCGCTGGCCGTGGAGCCGACCACCATGTTCGCCCCACCGAGCCCGGCCAGCGCCCCGGAGATCACCATGAGCAGCACGTACGTCTTGGTGACGCTGATGCCGGCGGTCCGGGCGGCGTCCGGGTTGGCCCCGACCGCGCGCAACTCGAAGCCGAACGTGGACCGGTTGAGCAGCCAGGCGACAACCCCGGTGGCGACCACCGCGAGCAGGATGCCGGCGTGCACCCGCAGGTCGCTGCCGAGCAGCCGGGGCAGTTGGGCCGACGAGTCGACCGGGCGGCTGATCGCGTCGGTCCGGTTCGGGTCGTGTACGACCTTCTGCAGGATCACCCAGGAGAGCAGGTAGACGGCGACGTAGTTGAGCATGATCGTGTTGATCACCTCGTGTGCGCCGGTACGTGCCTTCAGGAAGCCCGGGATGAAGCCCCAGATCGCCCCGCCGAGCGCACCCGCGACCAGCGCCACGATCAGGTGGATCACCGGCGGCAGCGGAATCAGGAAGCCGGCCAGCGCGGCCACGATCACGCCCAGTGTGGCCTGGCCCTGTGCGCCGATGTTGAACAGCCCGCCGCGGAACGCCAGCGCCACCGCCAGCCCGGTGAAGACCAGCGGCGCGGTGTACGTGAGCGTCTCGGAGATCGGCGCGAAGACCAGTTCCCAGCCGTTCGTGCCGTTGATCCAGCCCTGTACGGCCGCCGGGTCGAACACCGCTCCCTTGAACAGATTGGCGTACGCCTCGCTGACCACGGACCAGCTGGAGTTCAGCGCGTCCTGCGGCCGGGCGGTGATGTAGCTGTAGGTGTGCAGCACGTCCGGGTCGGAAATGATGATCAGGATCGCGCCGATCACCGTCGCCAGCACGATGGCCAGCAGTGTCACGGTGACGGTGTTGGCCGCCCAGAGGTTCTGCAGGAAGCTGCGCAGCAGGACCGGACCGCGGCCGGGCGGGGTGGCGGGCTCTTCGCCCGTACCCGGCTTCGGCGGGTCGGCGTTCGCGGCCGCGGACCGCGCGGCCCGTGCCTGGTCCGCCGGATCCTTGTCCGGCGACGCCCCACCAGCCAACTCGCTCATGCCGACGCCTCGCTTCGCTCGCCGCCGTCACGAGGCCCCATTGCGCTGAGCCCCATGATTCGCTCGCTCCGCTCGCTCATGCCGACGCCTCGCTTCGCTCGCCGCCGTCACGAGGCCCCATTGCGCTGAGCCCCATGATTCGCTCGCTCCGCTCGCTCATGCCGTTTCCTCGTCCGCAGGGGTGCTGCCGGGAGTCGGGGTGGCCGACTCGTCGGTGATCCCGGCCATCAGCAGCCCGATCTCCTCGCGGGGGGTGTCCGGGCCGACGATGCCGAGAATCCGGCCGCGGTACATCACCGCGATCCGGTCGGCCAGGCCGATCACCTCGTCCAACTCGCTGGAGATCAACAATACGGCGGTGCCGATGTCCCGCTCGCGCACTATTCGCTGGTGGATGAACTCGATCGAGCCGACGTCGACGCCGCGGGTCGGTTGCGCGGCGACGAAGAGCTTCAGTGGGCGGGACAGTTCCCGGGCCACGATGACCTTCTGCTGGTTGCCGCCGGAGAGCGTGCCGACGGCCGCGTCCGCGCTGGGCGTACGGACGTCGAACTGCTCGATCCGCTCGGCCGCCGACCGGGCGATCTCGTCCGGCCGTAGCCGCAGCCCGGCCCCGAACGGCGGCTGGTCGTAGATGTCCAGCACCAGGTTCTCGGCGACGCTGAACTCCTTGACCAACCCGTCGACGCTACGGTCCTCGGGCACGTAGCCGACCCCGGCGCGGAGCACCTTCTTGGTGGTCCAGCCGTCGATCCGCTGGCCGACCAGGCTCACCGAGCCGGCCAGCACCGGCCGCAGGCCCATGATCGCCTCGACCAGTTCGGTCTGCCCGTTGCCCTGCACCCCGGCGATGCCGAGCACCTCACCGGCGCGCACGGTCAGGTCGACGCCGTCCACCGCCCGGTAGGCGCGCTCGTCGTCGACGACCAGCCCTTCGATCTCCAGCACCGGTTCGCCCGGATCGGCCGGACCCTTGTCGACCAGCAGGTTGACCGTACGGCCGACCATCTGGGCGGCCAGTTCGTCCTCGCTGGCCTGCGGGCTCGCCGTACCGACGGTCCGGCCGCGCCGGATCACCGTGATCCGGTCGGCGATCGCCTTGACTTCCTTCAGTTTGTGCGTGATGAACACGATCGACTTGCCGGACTCCTTGAGCGCCCGCATCACCGCGAGCAACTCGTCGGTCTCCTGCGGGGTGAGCACCGCGGTCGGCTCGTCCAGGATCAACAGGTCGACGTCACGGGTCAGCGCCTTGACGATCTCGACCCGCTGCTGCACGCCGACCGGCAGGTCCTCGATCACCGCGTCCGGGTCCACCCGCAGGTTGTAGCGGGCGGAGACCTCGGCGACCAGCTTGCGGGCACGCCGCTTGTCGAGGAAGCCGGCGATGCCGCCGCGTACCTGCTCGGCGCCGAGCATGACGTTCTCGGTGACGGTGAAGACCGGCACCAACATGAAGTGCTGGTGCACCATGCCGATCCCGGCGCCGATGGCGTCCGCCGGCCCCTTGATCCGCAGTGGGGCGCCGTCGACCAGGATCTCGCCCTCGTCGGGCTGGATCAGGCCGTACAGCACGTTCATCAGAGTGGACTTGCCCGCGCCGTTCTCTCCGAGAAGCGCGTGGATCTCTCCGGGCTCAACCGTCAGATCGATGTGGTCGTTGGCGACCAGGTCACCGAACCGCTTGGTGATGCCGCGCAGTTCGAGTCTCAGCGCAACCTCCTGGAGTGCGGGCGATGGTGCAGCCTAGCCGCCACCGGGGCGGGGCGGGAGGGGGAACGGGTCAGCGGTGTCGACCCGTTCGGCCGACGGCTGAGGATGGTACGGCGCCTGCCTGAACGTACGCTCAGGGGCTGTCCCGGCCGGGTGCGGCCGGGCGTGGCGCGACACGGCCGCTCCGGCGTCCGGGGTGCTACCCCGAATGCCGGAGCGGCCGGCTGTTGCTGCTGGGGTGAACCGGCCACCGGAGGCGATGTTCTCACCCTCGGCGGCCGGTTCGACGTCACTTCGGCTGGGCCGGGGAGGTGACGGTGATGGTGCCGGCGGCGATGTCCGCCTTCAGCTTGTCGACCTCGGCCTTCAGCTCGGCCGGAACCTTGCTGTCGAAGTCGTGGTACGGGGCCAGCTCGACGCCGTTGTTGGCGAGCGTGCCGGTGAAGCCCGGGTCGTGCGCGAGCTTCTCGCCCTTGGCCGCCTTGGTCACGGCGTCCCGGACCACGTCCGGGATGTTCTTGACCACGGTGGTGACCAGGGCCGGGCAGTTCGGCGTGCTCTCGCAGCCGTCGACGTCGACCCAGATCGCGTTGAACTTGCCACCGGACGCCTGCGCGGCGGCGGTGGTGCCCTGACCGGCGCCACCGGCGACCGGCATGACGATGTCCGCGCCCTGGGCGACCAGGGTGTCGCTGACCTTCTTGCCCTCGTCCTGCTTGACGAAGTCGTTGGTGAACGACCCGTCCTGGGTGGCCTTGTTCCAGCCGAGGACCTGGACCGTCTTGCCCTTGACCTTGTTGTACTGGGCCACACCGTCGGCGAAGCCGTCCATGAAGATGGTCACCGGCGGGATCTTCATGCCGCCGTAGGTGCCCACCTTGCCGGTCTTGCTCATGCCCGCGGCGACGTAGCCGGCGAGGAACGCGGCCTGCGCGGTGTCGAACTGCATCGGGTAGACGTTGCTCTCCGGGAGCTTCGCGTCGACGATGCCGAACTGCTGGTCCGGGTTCGCCTTCGCGATCTTGGAGGTGGCGTCACCCATCAAACCGCCGACCGCGAGGATGAAGTCGCAGTCCTGGTTGACGTACTGGGTCAGGTTGGGCTCGTAGTCGGCCTCGGCCTTCGAGGCGACGTACTTGATGTCGATGTTGCTGTCCGCCGCCTTGGCCTCCTGCAGGCCCTTCCAGGCGGAGGTGTTGAACGACTTGTCGTCGATGCCACCAACGTCGGTCACCATGCACGCGTTGTACTTCTTGGCGGCGGCGTCAGTGCCACCGCTCTCGCTCGGCGCCTCGCCGCAGGCGGCGACGCCCAACGCGAGCCCACCAACCGCGAATACCGAAACGATCCGCATCCCACGCACTGAGCGCAAGACGGTCTCCTTCCCCATGCACACCGACTCGCGGTGGCAGCCCAAAAGCCGGCCTGCACCTTGCACCCGGCGTCCCACGTTAGGACGGGAGCGTACGCCCGCGCCCACCCACCGGCCGACAATCGTGCCCGACTGTTGAGTTGCTGTTACCCTCACGTAACTCTCTCGTGGTCGAAATCACTCTCAGTGCTGGTACGTGAACGACCACAACTACCTAAACGGACACTAAGGGGAGTTTTCCCTGCTCAGAGCCGTATCCCTGGGTGACTAAGCGGGAACGTTTGGCCAAGTTCCGCGTTAATAACAATTCCTCAGGCTACCGAATTCGACAGTATTCGGTTCTTCTCCGTGTCGGCGGGGGCGCTTTCGGTGATCGCGATCGCCGCCCGCCCGATCACCGCCAGTAACAGCCCGAGTACGGCGTAACCGGCAAGGATCGACAGCGGTGCACCGGCACCGGCACCGTCGAAGAAGGCGGCCGAGCGAAGCAGGTTGGCGCCGGCACCGACCGGGAGCCACTGACCGAGGTCTCCCCACGGCTGGGGCAGCAGTTCGGGTGCGGCGGCCACCGCGCCGAGCGAGTTGCCGACCAGGAAGAGCAGGAACGCGCCGAGCCCGATCCCGGCCCGGCCGAGCAGTGCGCCGAGCCCGGTCACCATGGCAGCGGTCGCCAGCGCGAACAGCCCGATGGTCGCGGCATCGGACAGGTAGTCGCCGGGCAGCACGCCGAGCCAGCCCTGGAGCACGGCGGCACCGGCCAGGCCGGCCAGCACCCCGTACGCCACCAGGCCGGCGAGCCGGGCAGGCCGATTGGCGGCGAGCAGGGCGAGCAGCGCCCCGGCCAGCACGCTGACCAGCGCGAGCGGCAGGAAGCCGGCCGCGAAGCCGGTGCCGCGTGGGTCGTCCGGGTCGGCCGGCACCACCTCGACCACCTTTACCGGTGCGCCGCCAGCGCGGGCGACCTCGGTGAGCAGGGTGGCCACCGTGGGACTCGCACCGGGGGCGGTGTGCAGGGTCAACCCGTCCGGGCTGGGGACGAAGACGCCGTACACCTCGCGGTCGCGCAGCGCGCGGTCGCCCGCCGCCGGGTCGGGCAGCGTACGCAGGTCGAAAGCGCCGGGCTGGGCGGCGGCGAGCCGGGCGGCGAACGCCTCGGCGGCGGGCGCCGGCCCGGCGACGGCGATCGGCAGGTCGCGCGGCGCCAGGTTCGCCGCCGGTGCCGCGAACAGGGGTACGAGCAGCGCCTGCAGGACCACCGCCACGGCGGCGAGCAGGACTGCGACGACGATCGGTGACCTGGTCCGCCGGTCTGGCTGAGCCATCTCCCTCTCCTTAAAACGAGCGCTCGTTCTCTTTAACCTCAGCGTGCCATCGACTCGAATCAGTCGTCAAGAACGAACCCTCGTTTTATTATTTGTGGCATGCCTCGCGTCTCCGACGAACACCTCGCCGCCCGCCGCCAGCAGATCCTCGACGCAGCCCGGCGCTGCTTCCTGCGCAACGGCTTCCACAACACGTCCATGCAGGACGTGATCAGCGAGGCCGGACTCTCGGTCGGTGCGGTGTACCGCTACTTCAAGAGCAAGAACGAGCTCATCACCTCGATCGCGGAGACCGTGATCAACAGTGCCGACCAGCTCTTCGTCGAGATCACCAAGCACGACCCGCCACTGCCCCTGGTCGCCGCGATGGACCGCGCACTGATCTTCGTCGACGGGCAGACCGGGCCGGACGGCATGCTCCGCATCGCCATCCAGGTCTGGGCCGAGTCACTGCGCGACCCCGCGCTGGCCGAGTTCGTGGACGAGAAGTACACCGGGTTCCGCAACCACTTCGTGGCCCTCGCCGAGCGGGCCCGCGACGCCGGTGAACTGCCGTCCGACACCGACTCCGAGGCCATGGGCGCGGCCCTGTTCGGCCTGATCCCCGGCTACTTCCTCCAGCGCATCCTGGCCGACGGCCCGGACCGGGAGACCTACCTCGCGGGCGTACGGGCGCTGCTGGCGGCGACACCGGCACGTGGCTGACCCGCCCGGGGTTCGAACCGCCGCCGGTCGGGTATGCCGGCGCTAACCTGGTCGTCCGTTGTGCCCCGCGCCGACGGGCGACTGGGGTTATGCCGTCAGCCGCTCAGGTTGCCCAGTTTGTCGGCGATCCGGGCCATGCCCGCCCGCAGTTCCTCCGGACTCGGCGCCGGTCGCGCCTCCGCGTGCTGCTGCACCGTCTCCGGGCCGGGCTCGTCGTCGAGCAGGTCCTCGTAGTCGCCGTAGATGTCGGCGTCCTCGGTCTGCACCGCGTCGTCCTCGGCCGCGATCCGCGAGGCCGCGATCTCGCCGCGGATCTCGTCCGCGCTCAGTCGCGGCAGCAGCGGTTCGACCACCGCCATCAGGTCCTCGTCGGCCACCACCGATTCGGCCAGGGCGAGCGCGTGCGGTCGTTCGTACGGGCCGCAGACCACCGGCTCCCACTCGTCGTCGTCGCCCAACGGGCCGAACGTGATGATCCACGGCAGATCGTGGATCGGCGAGTCGTCCGGCAGTTCCAGCGTCACTAGTGCGCCCACGCGAATCATCATCGCGGCCGATTGACCGTCTCGTGGGTATTTGCCCGAATTGCCCTAACTCGGGGTAGTGATCGTTCTCGCGGACCGACACCCCACCCCGGGCGAAACCGACGGGAGATCAGCCCGGCGGTCGCCTCAGCTCAAGCAGCGACAACCGCCGGGGGCCCATCGGGTGCGCGCACCCGCGAACCGGTCGACGGCAGGCATCGGCCCAGCTCACGAGATGATCGCGAACACCGGGACAGCATGCCACCAAGTGGATCTTCGCTACAAGAGGCTGCGACAATCTCACTCAGCGTATAGGCGTGCGGCGATAGGACGGCCCGCGCGGAGGAACCGCCGACGGCTCAGCGGGGCGGACCGGGCGGCAACGGGTCGTCGGCCGCGAGGTCGATCACCCGCCCCCGGCGACTGGTCGCCGCCAGCGCCGCGCCGAAGAGCAGCAACTGGTTCAACAGGTACAGGTAGACCAGCAGGCCGACCGTACCGGCGACCGCGGTGTACGCCAGGTTCCGCTCGAACCGGATCACGTAGTAGCGGCCGACCGAGTTCAGCAGGGTCACTCCCAGCGCGACCAGCAGCACCGGCGAGAACAGCCGGCGCGGGGTGATCCGCAGCCGCGGCACCGCCAACATCAGCGCCGTGGCCAGCACCATGTTGATCACTACGGCCAGCAGCCAACTGGTGATCGAGACCAGGACCGAGTGCGAACCGAACACCATCCGGAACAGCGACTGCAGGGTGTCCACCGCGCCGACCGAGATGCCCAGCAGCAGGAACACACCGAGCACCACCACCAGGTCGATCAGTTGCCGGATCACCACGTAACCGGGCTGCTGGTTGAGCCGGTAGATCAGGCGCTGCGACGAGCGGATCGCCTCCACCCAGCCGACCCCGGTGATCACCAACAGGACCAGGCCGATGATGCCGACCCGACGGGCACCCTGCTGGATCTGTTCCGGGTCGAGGAACGGCAGGTTCTGCCGGAAGAAGTGCTCCGCTCCGGAACTGACCTGGGCGCTCTCACCCAGGATGGTGCCGAAGATCCAGTACGCCACCAGGCCGAGCGCGAACACGGCGAAGAAACCGTAGTACGCGATCCCCGCGGCGAGCCGTCCGCCGAGCACCTCGACGTACCGGCCGACCGCACGGCAGAAGTGGTCGAACACCGGCGAGCGGTCACGCCACGCCTGCACCCGCCGCTCGGCGCGCGATACCACCCGATCCAGGACGTTCACGCCGTCATCCTCGCCGATCCGGCGGCTTTCGGCGCGTCGGGCGCGCAACGAGATCGGACCGTACGCCCAGCGCGGGTCCGCACGGGGCCTCAGCCGCCCAGCAGGTAGTCCCGACGCGGCTGCCAGCGCGCCGCACCACTGTGCGAGAAGAGGGTGAACTTGCGTACCTCGAACCGGGCGGAGAAGCCGGCCAGGTCCTCGTACACCCGGTCCAACGCCTCGGCGGCGACGTCGTGCGCCACCGTGACGTGCGGGTGGTACGGGAAACGGGTGTCCCGGACCAGCCCCGGCGCCCCGTTGATCGCCTCGGCCAGCAGTTCGCACTCGCTGATCCCGGCCGCCACCGCGACGAAGACGACCTCGGTGATCGGCCGGAACGTGCCGGTTCCCCGCAGATGCAGGGTGTACGGCTGATGGTCGGCGGCCACCTTGTCCAGGTGCGCCTCCACCGCCGGCAGGTAGTCCAACGGGATCTCGGTCGGCCCGAGCAGGGTCAGGTGCGCCGGCACGTACGCCGCCTGCGGGTCACCCGCCTCGGCCCGGCGTCGGGTGAGCAAGGCACCCCACGGTTGCGGGATGTCCACCGCGACCCCGATCCGGGTCGAGGCGACCCCGGTCTGCTGCGACCCGTCCGTCCGAATCACGCTCCGCTCTGCCCACCGGCCGGCGAGACACGCCGGCCGACCCTCAACGTCGCCGGGTCGCCCCGGTCCGGATCCTGCCCGTGCGACCCCGCCGGTCAGTCATGCCGTGCCGCCGGCAGGAACCCGACCCGGTCGTACGCGGCGGCCAGCGTGGTCGAGGCGACCGCACGGGCCTTCTCCGCACCGATCGCCAGCAGCTTGTCCAACTGGGCGGGATCGTCCAGGTAGGCCCGGGTACGTTCCTGGATCGGGGTGACGAACTCGGTCACCACCGCGGCCAGGTCCTTCTTCAGGTCCCCGTACCCCTTGCCCTCGTACGCCGAGACCAGGTCCTCGATGCCGCGGCCGGTGAGAGCCGCGTAGATGGTGAGCAGGTTCGACACACCCGGCTTCTGTTCCTGGTCGAAGAGGACCTCGCGGCCGGTGTCGGTCACCGCCGACCTGATCTTCTTGGCCGACCGGGCCGGGTCGTCCAACAGCTCGATCAGACCGGCCGGCGAGGACGCCGACTTCGACATCTTCGCGGTCGGGTCCTGCAGGTCGACGATCTTCGCGGTGTCCCGGACGATGTACGCGGCCGGCACGGTGAAGGTCTGCCCGAACAGGGTGTTGAACCGCTGCGCCAGGTCCCGGGTCAGCTCCAGGTGCTGGCGCTGGTCCTCGCCCACCGGGACCGCGTCCGCCTGGTAGAGCAGGATGTCCGCCGCCTGCAGGATCGGGTACGTGAACAGCCCGACGCTGGAGCGGTCCGCGCCCTGCTTGGCGGACTTGTCCTTGAACTGGGTCATCCGGCTGGCCTCACCGAACCCGGTGATGCAGCTCAGCACCCAGGCGAGTTGGGCGTGCTCCGGCACCTGGGACTGGACGAACAGGGTGCACCGCTCCGGGTCCAACCCCACCGCCAGCAACTGTGCCGCCGCGACCCGGGTGCGCTGGCGCAGCACCACCGGGTCGTGCCCGGCGGTGATCGCGTGCAGGTCGACCACGCAGTAGAAGGTGTCGTGCGTCTCCTGCATCGCCACCCAGTTGCGGACCGCACCGAGGTAGTTGCCCAGGTGGAACGAGTCGGCGGTCGGCTGGATGCCGGAAAGCACTCTGGGGCGGGCAGGAACGTCGGGCATGCCGGCAATTCTGACAGCAAGCCCCGACCGGCGTCATGACGGGCCCATGCCAAGTCGGGACGACCTCCGCCCGCTCGGGAACCGGGACCGCTCGCGAGGACTCGTACGCTGAGGACCGGAAGGGCGGCGATCGGGTGCGCGACCAGGACGGCCGTGGGTCGACCGCGGCGGACGAGGCGATCGGTGAGCTGTACCACGCCTGCTACCGGCGGCTGGTCGCGCAGGTCTACGCGTTCACCGCCGACCTCGCCGAGGCGCAGGACGTGGTCCAGGAGGCGTTCGCCCGGGCCCTGTCCCGACCGCGCCGGCTGACCGACGTCGACAACCCGGAGGCGTGGCTGCGCACCGTGGCGATCAACGTCGTACGCCGCCGCTGGCGCCGCCGGCAACTGCTCGACACCATCCTGCGCCGCGACCGCCCGGTCCTGCGGCTGGTCGAGGCGGCACCCGGACCGGAGCGGGCCGACCTGCGCGACGCGCTGGCCGGACTGCCGGTCGGCTACCGGGAGGTCCTGGTGCTGCACTACTTCGCCGACCTGCCGGTCGACGAGATCGCCGTACTGCTCGGGGTGGCGGTGGGCACGGTCAAGTCGCGCCTGCACCGGGGGCGGGCCGCGCTCGCCGCCCGACTCGGCGACTACGGCGACTCCCCCGGCGAGCCCACCGAAGCGACCCCCGCCCAGCCGTCCCCCGCCCAGCCGCCCCGCGCCGGCACCACCGAGGTGACCCATGCCTGAGCCCGAAGCCCGCACCCCGCTCGACGCCCACCTGGCGCGCGGGCGGAACGACCTGCTGGACCGGATCGAACAGCCGCCGCTGGCCCGGATCCGGCACCGGGCGGCTCGACGCCGTCGCCGTGGACGCGGCGCGGCCGGCGGGGCGCTGGCGGCCCTGGCGGTCACCGGCACCCTGCTGCTGCACCCGTGGGCCCCTGCGGCCGACCAGCCGCCACCGGTGGCCGAGGCGCCGCCCGGCGGGCCGGTCTACACCGGCGACGGGATCACCATCAACGGCCTGAACGGGCCGGTGACCAGCGTGCCCGGCACGATCGTGGACATCGAGTTCACCGATCCCGACCACGGCTACCTGCTCTCCGTGTGCGTCGACGTCGAGCCGTGCCCGGCCAGCGTGGCCCGGACCGAGGATGGCGGCGGGACCTGGCAGGTGACCGAGCTGCCCGGTACCACCCGTGGCCGCACCGGGATGGACCTGCTCGCCTTCCCGGACGGGCGGCTGGCGGTCACCGGGGACACCGCGTACACCTCGGTCGACGGTGGCCGTACCTGGCGGGTCGGCGCACCGGCCGGCACCGGGTCGGCGGCGGGCGGCTTCCAACCCGGCGACCGGCTACGCGGCCAGCCGCCGGGTGGTTCCCCGGACGGCGGCTGCGGTGAGACCGTACGGGTCTGGCGGGCCGGTCAGCTCGCCGACGGCGGCAGCCTCCCCGTCGACGGGATCAGCGTCTGCTGGGTGGCGCCGGACGCCACCGCCGACGGGGGCTGGTGGATCGGCGGGACCCGGGACGGGCACCCCGTCGCGGCGGTGACCCACGACGGGGGCGCGAACTGGACCGAGACGCCCCTCGACACCCCCGACGGCGGACCCGCCACGGTACGGGTCGCCGTACTCGGCGCCCGGGTGTACGCGGTGGTGCTCGGCCCCGGCGGCGAACTGCGCGGCGTGTTCCGGTCGGCGGACGGGGGGCGGAACTTCACCCGTACCTCGTCCGGGGTGCCGGTGGGTGGGCCGCAGCGGATGACCGGCGACCCGGTGCCGCTGCTCGACGGCCGGTTGCTGCTGTCCGGTGCCGACTACGGCTGGTACGTCAGCGCCGACGACGGCCACAGCTTCGCCCGCGCGACCGGGAGCCTGCCCGAGGTGGGCCGGTTGGCGCGTACCGACGCCGGATACGTCGCGTACGACCTGTTCGACACCGACTGGGTGGCGTACTCGGCGGACGGCTCGACCTGGCGCAAGCTCCAGATCCGCTGATCCGGACCCCCGTCTCGCGAACGGTACGTTCTCAGCCGGTGCGGACCGACGACTCGCCCGGCGGGGTCGACCGGGGTGCCTTGCGCTGCTCCAGCAGGCGGGCCGGGGAGATGCCGATCCGGGCCACCCGTCGCCCGTCCAGGGCGAGCACCCGCAGTACCCAGCCGTGGCCCGGGACGACCGGGTCCGGTCCACCGTCACCGCCTGCTGCCACCGGACCGGTGTCGAGGTTGCGGAGCGCTACGCCGGTCGCGTCCACCGGTACCGGGACCTCGTCACCGGGTTCCGGCAGCCGCCCGAGTGCGGCCATCACGAACCCACCGACCGTCTCGTACGGGCCGTCAGGCAGGGCGAACCCGGCCCGCTCGGCGAAGTCGGCCAGGTTGAGTCGCCCGTCGACCACCGGCGGTGCCCCGGCGAGCACCGGCTCGGGTGCGGCGTCGTACTCGTCGTGGATCTCGCCGACCAGTTCCTCGATCAGGTCTTCGAGGGTGACGATGCCGGCGGTGCCGCCGTACTCGTCGACCACCACGGCCAGGTGCTGACCCTCCCGGCGCATCTCGGTGAGCGCGGCGAGTACCCGTTTACTGCCAGGGAGTTGCTTGACCTCCCGGGTCAGCTCGCGGATCGTGGCCCGCCCGTCCTCCTCCGGGTGGAGCAGCACGTCGCGCAGGTGCACAAAGCCGATCACGTCGTCGTGCGGCAGGTCGACCACCGGATACCGGGTGTGGGTCTCCGCCCGGACCAGCCTGGCCGCCTCTTCGAGGGTCAGCCGCGCATTGAGGAAGACCACCTCCGTACGTGGCATCATCACCTCGCGGACCAGGCTCGCCCCGGCCACCAGCACCTCGTCGATGATCCGGCGTTCGACCGGGTCGAGCAGCGTGTTCGCGGCGACCAGGTCGCGCAGTTCGGCCTCGCTGATCCGTTCCCGGCCGGAGATCGGGCTGGCCCCGAGCATCCCGGTGACCAGGCGGGTCGCCGCGTCGGCGGCGCGCACCACCACCCTGGCCAGGCCCCGGGCGACCGGGCCGGGTTGTCGAACAGGACGCCCCGGCGGCCTGCGCCGGGGCCCGGTACTGCCGGATACCCGCATGTCAGAGATGGTAGACACCGGACGCGTACGAGGTGGGGACACGCCAGCCCGGACCCCGGTGTTCGAGTCTGTTGGATAATGGTGGAACCTGATAAGGGTGGACAGGCCCCGGACCGCGGTGGGACAGCGTCGGCTTCGGTGACGTCCGGCAGCGCCCGTAATCTGTCCCGCACACCCCCCGGGGTCCTCGCGTGCGCGGGCGCACACACCCCGGCGGGCCAGGCAGGGAGGGCACCACGTGAAACTGCTCGTCACCGGCGGCGCGGGCTACATCGGCAGCATCGTCACCCGGCTCCTGATCGATGCCGGGCACCAGGTGGTCGTCCTGGACGACCTGCGTACCGGCCATGTCGAGGCGCTCGCCCCGGAGGCGACCTTCGTCCAGGCCCGGATCCACGACGCGGCCCAGGTACTCACCCCGGACGCTGGTTTCGACGGGGTGCTGCACTTCGCCGCCCTGATCGCCGCCGGTGAGTCGATGGTCCGGCCGGAGATCTACTGGGAGAACAACACCGTCGGCTCGCTCGCGCTGATCGACGCCGTACGCGCCGCAGGGGTGCCCCGGTTCGTCTTCTCCTCCACCGCGGCGGTCTACGGCAACCCGACCGAGCTACCCATCACCGAG
The DNA here is from genome assembly GCF_040676775.1 of Micromonospora sp. NPDC049523. Taxonomy (NCBI): domain Bacteria; kingdom Bacillati; phylum Actinomycetota; class Actinomycetes; order Micromonosporales; family Micromonosporaceae; genus Micromonospora; species Micromonospora sp. NPDC049523. The sequence goes on from NZ_JBFAPP010000037.1 coordinate 46,877, forward strand.
CAGGCCACCAAGGCACCGACCAACACGTACGGCGCGACCAAGCTCGCCGTCGACATGGCGCTCACCTCCGAGGCGATCGCACACCAGCTCGGTGCGGTGTCGCTGCGCTACTTCAACGTGGCCGGCGCGTACATCCGGCCCGACCGGGCGCTCGGCGAGCGGCACGACCCGGAGAGCCACCTGATCCCGATCGCGCTGGACGTCGTGGCGGGCCGCCGGGAGAAGCTGCAGCTCTTCGGCGACGACTACCCGACCGTCGACGGCACCTGCGTACGCGACTACATCCACGTCGAGGACCTGGCCCGCGCCCACCTGCTCGCGCTGGACGCGGCGACGCCGGGCGAGCACCGGGTCTACAACCTCGGCAACGGCAACGGCTTCTCGAACCGTCAGGTGGTCGAGGTGGTCCGCGAGGTCACCGGCCACCCGCTGCCGGTCGAGATGGCACCGCGCCGGGAGGGCGACCCGGCCGCGCTGGTCGCCTCGTCCGAGCGGGCCCGCACCGAACTCGGCTGGGTGCCGGCGAAACCGACCCTGGCCGACATGGTCACCGACGCGTGGAGCTTCTACCGCGCGCACATCCTCGCCGAGCCGGTCGAATGAGCCGGACAGACCAACGCAGCGTCGCGGCCGGGGTCGCCGCCCGCGCCACCGAGGGCTTCACCTCCGGGTACGGCGAACAGCCCGCCGGCTCATGGGCCGCTCCCGGTCGGGTGAACCTGATCGGTGAGCACACCGACTACAACGACGGCTTCGTGCTGCCGTTCGCCCTGCCGCAGCAGACGGTCGTGGCGGTCACGCCCCGACCGGAGCCGAATTGGACGGTCTGGTCGGAGCAATCCGGCGAGCGGATCGACTTCGACCTCGCCGACGTGACCGAACCCGGCCGGGTCACCGGCTGGGGCGCGTACGTCGCCGGGGTGGTCTGGGCGCTGCGCGACGCCGGTTTCGACGTACCGGGCGCCCGGCTGGCGATCGCCTCCGACGTACCCCTGGGGGCGGGGCTCTCCTCGTCGGCCGCACTGGAGTCGGCGGTGTTGACCGCCCTGGCCGAACTCGGCGGGTTGGACCTGCCGGTGGACGACCGGCCGGCGCTGGCCCAGCGGGCGGAGAACGTCTACGCCGGCATGCCCTGCGGGATCATGGACCAGTCCGCGTCGATCCGGTGCCGGGACGGGCACGCGCTCTTCCTGGACTGCCGCTCGCTCGAGGTGGAGCAGATCCCGTTCGACCTCGACGCGGCCGAGCTGGCCGTACTGGTGGTGGACAGCCGGGCCCCGCACCGGCACGTCACCGGCGAGTACGCGGCCCGCCGGGCGGCCTGCGAGGCGGCGGCCACCGCGCTCGGTGTGCCGGCCCTGCGGGACGTGACGGTCGACGGGCTGGACGAGACGCTCGCCCGGCTCGACGACCCGGTGGTCCGGCGTCGGGTCCGGCACGTGGTCACCGAAAACCAGCGGGTGCTGGAGACGGTGGCCCTGCTGCGCGCCGGTCGCGTACGCGAGATCGGGCCGCTGCTGACCGCCTCGCACGCGTCGATGCGGGACGACTTCGAGATCACCGTGCCGGAGATCGACACCGCCGTCGAAGCCGCGCTGACCGCGGGTGCGTACGGCGCCCGGATGACCGGCGGCGGTTTCGGCGGCTGCGTACTGGCCCTGGTCGACGCCAACCGCCTCGACCCGGTAACCACCGCCATCACGAAGGCGTACGCCGCCCAGGGTTTCACCGCCCCCCGCACCTTCCCCGCCGTCCCCGCCCCCGGCGCCCACCGCCTCACCTGATCCCCGTCGATCTTGCAGTTGTGGTCCGCGCATATCGCCTCAGACAGGGCGAACAGCACGACCACAACTGCAAGATCGGCGCGGGTGTCAGGCGGTGTCGACGATCATGCCGGCGGCGATGGTGCGGTTGGTGGTTTCGTCGATGAGGATGAAGCCGCCGGTGGTGCGGTTGCGGCGGTAT
>NZ_JBFAPP010000038.1:0-48798 GCF_040676775.1 Micromonospora sp. NPDC049523
GCGGCTGGAGAAGTCGGCGAGTTTGTCGTCGCGGTCCACCGCGCCGACGGTCAGGGCGGCGTCGGCGCTGCCCGGCGAGCCGACCGAGGCGTCCGCGCCGTCGTTGCCGGCGGCGATGACAAAGAGCGTGCCGGTCTGCGCGGTGAGGGTGTTGACGGCTTCCTCGATCGGGTCGATCTCCGGTCCGTCGTAGCCGCCGAGGCTGATGTTGACCACATCCGCCTGCTTGTCCACGGCCGCCCACTGGAGCCCGGCGAGGATCGCCGATTCGGTGCAGCCGAACTCCTCGCAGACCTTGCCGGAGACCAGGGTGGCGTCGGGCGCGACGCCCCGGTACTTGCCGCCGGAGGCGGCGCCGCTGCCGGCGATGATCGAGGCGACGTGGGTGCCGTGTCCGACGATGTCGCCGGGATCGGCCTCCTCGCTGAAGTTCTGCGCGTCGGCGACCTTGCCGACCAGGTCGGGATGGTTCACGTCGACGCCGGAGTCGAGCACCGCGACGGTGACTCCACTACCGGTGAAGCCAGCCTGGTACGCGGCGGGCGCGCCGATCTGCGGCACGCTGTGGTCCAGGGTCAGTTGCCGCTTGCCGTCCAGCCAGATCTTCTCGATCCCACCGGCAGTGGCGGTACGGGCACCGGCCTGACCGGTGGTGACACCGGCCCAGAAGGCACCGGCGCCGGCCTTGCTGGCCGCGACCGCGGCTCCGCCGATCGCCGGCAGTTCCCGGGTGACCCGCGCACCCGCGCCCCGCAGTGTGCCGGCAGCCGAAGCCACGGCACCGGCCCGGTACGTCACGACTAGCGGCAGGTTGTCCCGCGCGGCGTCGTGGTAGCCGGCCTGCACCAGCCCGGTGACGTTGAACAGTCGCCGGTCGAGTTGCCCGGACCGGACCAGCGCGGACGCGTCCCGTGGGATCACGTACAGGCCGTCGGGCTCCCGGTTGACGATGAACTGGATCTTCTCGCGCCCCTTGCCCGGCTGCACCGAGCCGGTGCGGGCGTCGGGCGAGGCGAGCGTGATCCGGTCACCGGTCAGCAGGGTCACCGTCACCGGCTGAGCCTGGGCCCGTGCCTTCGGTGCTGCGGTCGACGGCTTCGCCGCCGTCGGTACGGGTGCGGCCAGGCCTGCCGAACCGGTGCCCAGCACCAACCCGACCCCTAGTACGACTGCGGTCAATCTCCTCGGCAACTGCAACGCAAACCTCCCCGGTCGACATCTCCTAGATGCCAGGTCCTGCATGGACACCGGTCAGCATTGCATACTGGGTATGCATCGGATACCCCCAAGGCTATCTAGAATTAGACCATTCAATCGCTTGTGATCATTTCCGACGCTCCACCCACATTCGACGCAATGATCATTGTGGGAACGGCCCGTGGCAGGCAGCGCCAGGTCCGGCGCGCGCCTACGGTGGTCGCACAATCCGGAGGAAAGCGATGGCCTCGCACAAGGAACGGATGCTGGCCGGCGAGCTGTACCTCGCCGACGATCCGGAGATCGTCGCCGACGCGCAACGGGCGGCACTGCTGATGGAACGCTTCAATACCAGCAGCGTCAGCGCGCCCGAACTGCGCCGACAGCTCCTCGTCGAACTGCTCGGATCGGTCGGCGACGGGGTCGGCGTACGCCCGCCGTTCTACTGCGATCTCGGCTACCAGATCAGCATCGGCTCCGGCACCTTCGTCAACTACGGAGCGATCATGCTCGACGTAGCGCCGATCACGATCGGTGCGGACGTACAGATCGGACCGAACGTCCAACTGCTGACGCCCACCCACCCGACCGAACCCGAGCCACGCCGGGCCAAGTGGGAAGCGGCCCAGCCGATCGTCATCGGCGACAACGCCTGGCTCGGCGGCGGTGCCATCGTCCTCGCTGGCGTCACCATCGGCGAGAACACGGTGGTGGGCGCCGGCGCCGTCGTCCCCCGGGACCTACCCTCCAACGTCATCGCCGTAGGCAACCCCGCCCGAATCCACCGCCACCTCCCCTGACTCCCCCCGCCCCGCCCCGCCGCGCCCCGCCGCGCCCCGCCCCGCCATGATCATTGCGCGCTGAGCTGTTCGCCGGGGGTGCTCGGGAACAGCTGAGAGCGCGTGGATCAAGAAGTAGGCCGGTTGCGGGCGGCGAGGATGGCCATGACTTCGCGGCGGACCTCGGACGGCTCGTGGGTCAGCCGGCGGTGGGTGAAGCGGACCACCAGGATGCCAAGCGTGGCGAGCAGGGCGTCCCGGCGTACGTCAGCCTCCCGCTGCCGCCGGTCGCCGTGCCAGGCCGCCCCGTCCAACTCGAAGTCGACCCGTTCCCGTTCGGCGTAGACGTCCAGATCGAAAGCCTGCCCGACAGCCCGTACGTGGTGCTGGCGGAGGAAGTTCGGCATTCCCGGACCGCTGAAAACCCGCTCGTGACCCCAGATCTCCAGCGGGCTGCGACAACCGATCGCGAGCCGCTCCAACAGCACTCGGAACTCGCGCCGAGCCGGCAGTCTGGGCGCCCCCGCGAGGGCCTCGCGCAGACGCGCCACCGTGGTCAGTCGCGCATTGACCGCCCCGATCACCACCGCCCTGCGTTCGTCCACGGGCAGCAGCGGCCACGAGTCGACGAGAGACCGCTCCAGCCTCGTCACCGTTCGCCCCTGTCGAAGCACCGCGTACGGCGGTTGCGGCTCGAACCCGTCGACGCGGTGCAGTACGAGGCCGGGAAATGAACGCAGCCGTACCGCCGCGGGCACGGTCACGTGCACCTCGACGTCGGGCACCCACTCGCGGCAACCCCAGAGCGAGAGCGCGGTGGTGTGGCTCAGTGCACCCCGGTCACGGACGTACGCGAGCGCCGCCCGGCACCGGAGGTCCGGCTCGCTCTCCCGATCCGGGTCCAGGTACACCCCGGGCAGCACCCGCCGCAGGGCCCCGGACCGGTGCGCGTTGTCGATCGCCCATCTCGGCACTGCTCGCTGGCTGGCCGCTCGGGTGACCAGGCCGCCGCCCGCCTCCAGCAGCGTTCGTAGTCCCGGATCCACACGGCCGAGGCTGCCCGAGCCGTGGTACGCCGGCAACCAGCGCGGAACTGCTCTGTGGACAACCTCGACGGCTGTGGAAAACAGGCCGATCAAGCACGGATGTGCTAACGGGATGCCTCAGCCGCGCTGGATCGGGGCGGGGGTACGGCGTTGCGGGGCCCACCGGCTGGCGTCCTCCTCGGCGAGCGGGCGGGAGAAGAGATAACCCTGGCCGGAGGCGCAGCCCATGTCCATCAGCAGCATCCGTACCTCCTCGGTCTCCACCCCCTCGGCGACGATGTCCAGGCTCAACGTTCCGGCCAGCCGGATGATGCCCTCCAGCAACAGCAGTTGCCGGCGGGACGAGGCGACCGTCGCGGTGAACGACCGATCGATCTTGATCACGTCGGCCGGCATCTGCTGCAGGTAGCTCAGTGACGAGAAACCGGTGCCGAAGTCGTCGATCGCCACCCGTACGCCGAGGGTCCGCAGTTCGGTCAGCTCGGCCCAGACCCGCTCGTCGTCGCGGAGCAGCAGGCTCTCGGTGATCTCCAGCATGAGCAGCGTCGGTGGTACGTCGGCCGTGGACAGCGCGTCGCGTACCCGGTCGACGAAACCACCGGCGCGCAGTTGCCGGGCCGAGACGTTGACGCTGACGTACGGCGTGGCCGTCGGCGGCCGGTCCTGTCGCCAGCGCCCGGCGGCGGCGACCGCCTGGCGGAGTACCCAGTCGCCGATCTGCTCGATCAGCCCGGTCTCCTCGGCCAGCGCGATGAACTGGTCCGGTGGGACCAGCCCGCGACCGGGGTGGTGCCAGCGGACCAGAGCCTCGAACCCGGCGGCGGCGCCGCTGCGGAGTTCGACGATCGGCTGGTACTCGACCACGAAGCTGCGCCGCTCGACCGCCTCCGCCAGCGCGGTACGCAGTTCGAGCCGCTGCACGATCGCGGTGTGCAGCTCCGACTGGTAGCGGCACCAGCGGCCCTTGCCGGCGCCCTTCGCCACGTACAGGGCCAGGTCGCCGTGTTTGAGCAGCTCGCCCGCGTCGGTGGCGTCGGCGCTGGTCGCCACGCCGACGCTGACCGAGCCGTTGACCAGGGTGTCGCCGACGGCGAGCGGCTCGGCGAGGGCTCGGATGATCTCGTCGGCGAGCTGCTCCGCCTGCTCCGGGTTCTCCGCGTCGGGCACCAGGACGGCGAACTCGTCGCCGCCGAGCCGGGCCACCAGACCCGTGGCGCCCACCAGCTCACGCAGCCGCTGCCCGACCGCGACCAGCAGCCCGTCGCCGACGGCGTGACCGTGGGCGTCGTTGACCGAGCTGAACTCGTCCAGGTCGACGCAGAGCACGCCGACCGTACGGCCGCTGCGTCGGGCGTGGCCGACGGCCGCGTACACCTGGTCCTGGAAGGACGCGCGGTTCGCCAGGCCGGTCAGTACGTCGTGCATCGACCGGTGGGTCAGTTCCTGTTCGAGCCGGCGCCGCTCGGTGATGTCCCGCATCGTCACCACCAGCCCGCGCACGGTCCGGTCCCGGCGCAGGTCCCGACAGCTCACCTCCAGGTGGATCCGTTCGCCGTCGGGGCGCCGTACGGTCCAGTCGGCCCACTCTCCGGCCGCGCGGACCGGTTCCAGCAGGTCGTCCAGCATCTCCTCGTCGTCGGGGTGTACCACCGAGGTCAGTTCGGTGCAGTCGGTCGGCTCGATGCCGATCACGGTTCGGACCGACGGGCTCGCGTACCGGATCGACCGGTCGTCGTCGACGACCAGGATGACGTCGGTGGCGTTCTGCACCACGCTGCGGAAATAGGCCTCGCTGTCGCGGCGGCTGATCTCCTGGCTCAGTCCGATCCGTTCCAGCGCCAGCGCCACCTGTGCGGCCAGCACCTCCAGCGAGTCGCGCAGCCCGGCGAGCACCTCGGGATCGGCGGCGACGAGCAGGGCTCCGACGCGGGGCAGTCCGGTGGCCCGTTCGTCGAGCACCAGCGGGCAGAGCACGGCGGTCTTGAACTGTCCCAGTTGCTCGGCCAGGGCCGGCTGGAGCGTGCCCACCCGCAGCACCCGGGTCCGGCGGGCGGTCGCCACGCTCGGCGCCGGGTAGTACGCGGACGGCTCGTTCACGGTGGGGCCCCAGATGCTGGTCGCCACCGCGGGCACCCCGTCGGCCCGGTTGACGGTGAACACCACCCGGTGTGCGGCGTGCTTCGGCACCAGGCGGGCGACGGCGGCGCGTACCGCCCGGTCGACCTCGCGGGCGGCGGTCGCCGAGACCAGGTCGGCGGCGGCCTTACGGAGGCTACGTTCCCGGGCGACAGCGAGCCGGTGCGCGTCGGCGGCGTCGGCGAGCCGGCTGAGCACCAGCACGAACATCACCCCGGAGACCACCGCGATCACGGTGCCGTCGCGTACTTCACCGGTCACGGCCTGGAGGAGAAGCACCGCCGGGGCGAGTACGGCGGCCATCCCGAGCAGCACCAGGCGCAGCCGGCCGACCTCGATCTGCCGTGGTGGCGCCGGTTCGGTGAGCTGGGTCATGTCCGGGTGCAGGGCGGCGGCGCCCCAGCAGACGGAGAAGGCGAACCAGCCCAGTTCGACCGGTCCGCCCGGCTGCCAGCCGTCGTCGAGCAGGGCGATGCCGTAGCCCAGGTCGGCGGCGAGCAGACCGGCGGCCCCGATCACGAGCAGTACGGCGGCCGGGTTTATCCGGGTGGTGGTCAGCAGCCGGACGGTGGTCGCCAGCAGCAGCAGATCGGCCAGGGCGAACGCGGCCAGGGTCGAGCTGCTGAACGGGCTCACTCCGGGTTCGGTCAGATATGGAGCGAGGACAAAGATCCATAGCAGGAATCCGGCCGCGGTGCTGAAGATCAGAAAGTCGAAGAACTGGGAGCGGTCACGGGTGACAATGTTTGATCTCGTGAGTCCGAGCAGCCCCGCGCCGATCAACGGGAACATCAACAGATAGGAAACATCCGCCGCCGAGGCCGGCGCGTCGCTCGGCAATCCCGGGTCGACACTGTAGAGCGCATCGCCGACGGCCAGCAGCGCCATGCCGGCGGAAAGCAGCCACCAGGTGTATCCGCGTCGCGGGCGGTGCCACCGTACGCCGACCACGACGGCCGCCGCACCACCGAGGCCCACCAGCCCGGACAGGACGGTACGCAGCACCGGCACGACGAAGAAACAGCCGACCAGTACACCCATTCCGGCGGCGTACCAGGTCAATACCTTCCGTGCGGACACGGGCCTCCTGTCGATGTTCGAAAGTCAACGTCCCGAACCCACCGAAACGACGTTGTCCGCCCGGTTTACCAGTCCTCGATGCGCTTCGCTATCGCCCCGCCGGGTAGTGGTTCACTCCGATGGGCGTGCGCGTCGGGTACCCGACTCTTGATGAGGGATATTCACCTGGTTGGCACCGGTTGCCGGCGAACCCGGCCGATGCTGTCACTCGGAAAGTCGTACGACCACATCGGAGCGGACCGCGGTGGTCTCGATCAGGTCCGCGTTGACCTGGTCGGTGCCGCGGGCACGGGCGGCCGCCTCGGTCACCTCCCGACCGAAGCCGATGTGCCGTTCGGTGAGCCGCCGCAACCGCTCGTCGGCGTCGAGGTCGAGGAACCACACCTCGTCGAGCAGGCCGCGCAGCTCGGCCCAGGGCAGGGTAGGCACCAACAGGTAGTTGCCCTCGGTGACCACCAGCCGTACCTGTGGCGGCACGGCGATCGCCCCGGCGATCGACTCCTCCAGCTCCCGGCGGAACTCCGGCGCGTACACGGTGGTGTCGACGACCGTACGCAGCCGGTGCATCAGGGCCACGAAACCGGCGCCGTCGAAGGTGTCGACGGCACCCTTGCGCGCGTGCCGGCCGAGGCGGTGCAACTCGGCCTCGGCGAGATGGAAGCCGTCCATCGGGACCAGCGCCGCAGTGGGGCCGAGCGCGTCGACCAACCGACCGGCCAGGGTGGACTTGCCGGCGCCGGGTGCGCCGGTGATGCCGAGCATTCGACGGGGTCCGGCTCCGGCGAGGGCGCGGGCCCGCGTGACAAGCTGGTCGAAGGTGTACGGCTGCGCCGGTACGGGCACGACTGCCCGACTCAGTCGCGCGGCTCGGCGAGCACCGTCGGCTCGCTGATGGTGAACCGGGCCTCGACGCTGGCCTGGATGCTCTGCAACTGTGGATCGAGGTCGAGTTCGGGAACGCTGTCCATCGCACCCTTGGCCCGGTAACTCTGCGCCGAGCCGACCATCATCATCGGCCGAGGCTGGTCCGAGCTGGCATCGGCGAGCTGGACCAGGGCGGTCACCCGGGAGCCGAGCGCGTCGGCGTACTCCCGGGCCCGCTCGACGGCCTCGCCGATCGCGGCCCGGCGCGCCTCCCGGTAGACCGGACTACCCGGCCGCAGTTCCCACCACGGTCCGTTGACCTGCGTCTGGTCCCGGTCCGCCAGCCGCAGCATCAGCTCGCCGAGCACGGTGAAGTCGGTGACGGTCACCGTCGTGCTCACGCTGCCGTGGTACGCGACCACCCGTTCGGTGGCGCGTTTGACCTCGGGGTACACCTGCAGCTGGCCGCTCTCCCGGCGCTCGATCGCGGCACCGTACGAGTCGATCAGCGTGCGTACGGCCTCGGCCCGTTCGGCGAGCCGGGCCAGCGTGGCCTGCCGGTCCTTGTCCCGTGCTGTCGCCGTCACCTGGAAGCGCGCCAGCTCCGGCGGCACCTCACGAAACGCCTCGCCGCGTACGACCACCACCGGACCATCGACCATGTCCCCAACCCTAGGCGCCGCCGGTCGATCGGGCGAGCGATCGGTCACGGGATCACAGCCGTACGGTGACCACCGGTTGGTCGAGCAGCACCCCGCCGACCGTTTCGAGTACGTCCAGGTTGACCATGGCGTGCTGGGTCGCCACGTGTACGTCCCGGAAGCAGCGTTGCAGCGGGCTCGCCAGCCGGACCGAGTTCCCGCCACCGGCGTGGTAGACGAGGTCGACGGCGCGGGCGGCGCTCCCGGCCGCGTGGACGATGGCCAGTCGCAGCCGCGCCCGGCGCTCGACCGGCACCACCTCACCCGCCGACACCAGCCGCCAGCACTCGGCGATCTCGCTGACCAGGTACGCCCGACCGGCGCCGAGGATTCCCTCGGCCTCGGCGAGCACCACCCGGGTCATCGGTTTGCCGCCCAGCGGTTGCCCGGTCAGCGGGTCGCGCTTCTCCCCCGTCAACCGCGCGAACTCGTCGAGCGCGGCGCGGCCGATGCCGAGCGCCACCGCGCCGATGCCGAACGCCAGCAGCCCGAACACCGGGAACCGGTTGAGCGGCCGGCCGTCGCGCGGCGGCCCGAAGATCGAGAACGTGTACGCCGACGGGACGAACACGTCGAGCGCCTCGATGTCGTGGCTGCCGGTGCCGGAGAGCCCGACGACGTCCCAGTTGTCGTGGACGGTCACCTCGGCGGCGGGCATGATCGCGTGCCGGATCTGCGGCACCCCGCCGGGGCCGGTGACGAGTTCGTCCCCGTCGTACACGAGGCAGCCGCCGACGAGGTGGGTGGCCTGGCGGCTGCCGCTGGCGAACGACCAGCGGCCGCGTACCCGGTAGCCGCCGGGCACGACGGTGGCCCGACCGGACGGTGCCGCGACACCGGTGATCAGGAACCGGGGGTCGGTGAGCAGTTCAACCGCGGTCGGCTCATCGAGGTAGCCCAGCGTGAACGCGGTCGCCGCGCCGATCATCGTGCACCAACCGACCGAGCCGTCGGCCCGGCCCAACTCCTCGAAGATCTCGAACATGGTCAGCGGATCGGCCTCGATGCCACCCACGATCCGCGGCGCGGCGAGCCGGTACAGCCCCAGCCCAGCAAGCTCGGAGACGAGTTCCTCCGGCATCGCCCGGTCGTGTTCGATCTGCGGCGCGAGCGCCCGGATCCGGGCGGAGAGAGCACGAACCTCGTCGATCAGCTCCAGCGACATGGCCGCCAGCGTAGGACGTGGCGGCCAGAAAGCATCGAAGAGGGTCAAGATCCGGACAGCTCACCCAACCGGATCAGCCGACCGGACAGCGGGGCCGACAGCACTGTGGCCGGTACGGGAGATCCCGTACCGGCCACAGCTGTGGTGGTGGTTAGCTGGCGTACGCCTCGAACTCCCAGAGGGAGTGGCCGTAGGCCGTACCCCGGGCGGTGCCGTTGACCCGGATGTAGCGGCCGTTGGCGCCGAGGCCGGTCAGTTCGTCCACCCCGCCGTTGGCACCGGTCACCGAGCGCACGGTGGTCCAGGTGGTGCCGTCGTTCGAGGTCTGGATCTGGTACGCGCTGCTGTAGGCCGCCTCCCAGGTCAGCTTGACCCGGCCGATCGCGGTGGGCGTGCCGAGGTCGACACGGAGCCACTGCGGGTCGGCGAAGAGCGACGACCAGCGGGTGGTGAGGCTGCCGTCGACCGCCTGGGCGCCGGCCATGCCGGCCCCCTCACTGCTGGAGACGAGGGTCGGCTTGTTCAGCAGCAGGTTGGCGCCGGGCTGCGGGTTGTTCGGACCGCTGCCGCCGCCGTACACCTCGAACTCGAACAGCGAGTAGCCCCAAGCGGTGCCTCGGGCGGTGCCGTTGAGGCGTACGTAGCGGCCGGTGCCGGTCAGGCCGGTGAGGTCGTCGACCCCGCCGTCACCGCCGGTCACGCTCCGGATGGTGGTCCAGGTGACCCCGTCCGGCGAGGTCTGGATCTGGTACGCGCTGCCGTACGCCGCCTCCCAGGTCAGCTTGACCCGGTTGATCGCGTACGAGGCGCCGAGGTCGACGTCGATCCACTGCGGGTCGCTGAACGCGCTGGCCCAGCGGGTGCCGATCGCCCCGTCGAAGGCGTTCCCGGCGACGAACGCGCCCTCGATGCTGGAGGTGCGGGCGGGCTTGTTCAGGGCCAGGTTGGCGCTCGGTTCGGGATCCGGATCGGGGTCCGGTCCCGGGCCGCCGCCGGGTTGGGTGGAGAGGGTGAACTCGTCCACGTCGAAGTACGGCCCGGTGCCCTTGAACACCAGGTAGAGCGTGCGGGTGCCGGTCGGTGCGGTGACCGCGCCGGTGACGGTGCCCCAGGTGTTGTACCCGCCGGTCGGCACCACCGTGGCCGAGCCGACCAGTTGTCCGGTGGGCGAGTCGACCCGCAGTTCGAGGGTGCCGCCACCGCCGGCCGGGGCGCCGACCCGGGCACTGAACGACTGGATGCCGGTCAGGTTGTACGGGGTGAACGAGATCCAGTCGTTGTTGTCGACGTACCCGATCGCCCCGCCGCCCTGCGCGTTGCCGGGTGCGGTGACCTGGATGCCGCTGGAGTCGCCGAAGTGCTCGGCCTGGCGGGTACGCGGTTGCAGTACGGCCTGGGTGTGCGTGGTCAGTGGCGCCTGGCCGCCGCCGCCCAGGTCGGTGTATTCGGCGTCGATGATGCCGAAGATGTTCGCCGCGGTGTCGTGCTCGCCGTCGGCCGAGGTCTGGATGACCCCGGTGCAGCCCTGCACGCTGCCGAGCTGGTGACCGTGCGAGTCGTGGCCGAGGACGTAGTTGACCTTGACTCGGGCGCAGTTGATCGCGCCGTCCTGGGCGTCGGTGACGGTCACGGTGAACGGCACCGCGTCGCCGAAGTTGAACGTGGAGCCGTTGAGCGGGGTGTTCACGGTTACCACCGGCGCACTGTTGCCGACGGTCACCACCACGCTCGCGGTGGCCGTCTTGCCGGTGCTGTCCCGTACGGTCAACGTCGGGCTGCGTACGCCGTTGGTGGTGTACGTGAAGCTCGGGTTTGCGGCGGTGGAGTCGGTGGTGCCGTTGTTGTCGAAGTCCCAGGCGTACGTGAACGGGTCGCCGTCCGGGTCGAGCGTGCCGGCCGAGGAGAACGCCACGGTCAGCGGTGCCACCCCGCTGGTCGGGGTCGCGGTGACCTTCGGCAGCGGCGCTCTGCCCTCGCGGGCGTACTCGATCCGGTAGAGCGCGGAGTTCGCGTCGCCGTTGAACCACCCGGTGCCGTAGTCGAGGACGTAGAGGGCGCCGTCGGGGCCGAACTCCATGTCCATGATCTGGGTGCCGGTCCACGGGAACGAGTTGATCTTCAGCGGCTCGCCGGCCGAGTCGATCTTCACGTTCTTGATCCAGCGGCGGCCGAACTCGCCGGCGAAGAAGGTGCCGTCGTAGTACTGCGGGAACGCCACGTCCGAGGTGGAGGCCGCATTGTACCGGTAGACCGGGCCACCCATCGGCGACAGGCCGCCACCGGTGAACTCCGGCGGGCTGCCCGAGCCGCCGTACGGCAGCCAGGCCGGCACGGCCGGCGGCAACTGGGTCAGGCCGGTGTTGTTCGGCGAGTTGTTGATCGGGCCGCCGGCACAGTTGTACTTCGCACCCGACGGGCCGCTCGGGAACGTGTACTCGTTGTACGCGTCGTTGCGCGCCGTGCAGTAGGGCCAGCCGTAGAAGCCGGGCTGGGTGATCCGGGCGAACTCCACGTTGCCCGCCGGTCCCCGGTTCGGGTCGGCGGTGCCCGCGTCCGGCCCGTAGTCGCCGAGGTAGACCACACCGGTGGCCTTGTCGACGCTCATCCGGAACGGGTTGCGGAAGCCCATCGCGTAGATCTCGGGACGGGTCCGGGCGGTGCCCGGCGCGAACATGTTGCCGGTCGGGATGGTGTAGCCGCCGGCCGCGCTCGGCTTGATCCGCAGCACCTTGCCGCGCAGGTCGTTGGTGTTGGCCGAGGTGCGCTGGGCGTCGAAGGCCGGGTTGCGGTCGGCCCGCTCGTCGATCGGGCTGAAGCCGGCCGAGTCGAACGGGTTGGTGTCGTCGCCGGTGGACAGGTAGAGGTTGCCGGCGGCGTCGAAGTCCATGTCACCACCGACGTGGCAGCACATGCCCCGACTGGTCGGCACCTCCAGGACCAGCACCTCGCTGGCCAGGTTCAGCGTGTTGTCGGCGTTGAGGGTGACCCGGGTGAGGCGGTTGACGCCGTTCCAGGGGGCGAACTGGGCCGGCGTGCCGGTGGCCGGCGCACCGCCGCCGGGGGTGCTCAACGGTGGCGCGTAGTAGAGGTAGACCCAGCGGTTGGTGGCGAAGTTGGGGTCGGCCTTGATGCCCTGCAGCCCCTCCTCGTCACCGGTGTAGACCGCCAGCGTGCCGGCGACCTTGGTGTTGCCGGCGGCGTCGGTGTGCCGGACCACGCCGTTGCGCGAGGTGTGCAGCACGCCGCGGTCGGGCAGCACGGTGAGGGTCATCGGCTCACCGGTCTCGGCCACCCCCTTGGCCAGCTCGACCTGCTGGAAGTTGCTGTTGACGGTGCCGCCGCAGTCGGTGGCCACGGTGCCGGACGCGCCGAGGATGCCGCCGAGCAGGTGCTTGCGGAAGTTCGCGTCGGCGTACGACGCGTCGGTGTGTCCCATCCCGGTGTACCAGGATCGGCCACCGCCGTAGTTCTGGCACCAGCTGATCGGGTGGTCGGCGCCGTTGCTGCCGCCGGTGTACGTGGTCTCGTCCAGGGTGGCGAGCACGTGCACGGTGCCCCGGGGGTTGGTGCGGTAGTTGTACCACTCGTCGAACCGGGACCAGCGCTGCGGCAGGCCGACGGTCGACGTGTGCACCTGGTCGGCCACCTTGACCGTCGCGGTCTGCTCGGCCGGGTGCGAGGCGAAGTACGCACCGACGAGCCCGCCGTACCAGGGCCAGTCGTACTCGGTGTCGGAGGCGGCGTGTACGCCCACGTAACCGCCGCCGGCCGCGATGTACCGCTCGAACGAGGCCTGCTGCGCCGCGTTGAGTACGTCACCGGTGGTGGAGAGCCAGATGACCGCCTTGAACCGGGCCAGGTTCGCGTCGGTGAACTGGGCCGCGTCCTCGGTGGCCTCCACGGTGAAGTCGTTGGCCGAGCCGAGCGCCTGGATCGCGGCGATGCCGGGGGTGATCGAGCCGTGCCGGAAGCCGGCGGTCTTGGAGAAGACGAGAACGCTGAACGCGGCGGCGCTGGCCGCCGGTGGTATGGCGACGATGCCGCCCACCACGAGGACCGCACTCAGCACAGCGCCGAGCCACGATCGCAGTGATCTACGCACGGGGAGTCCTTTCCTGGTGCGATGGAGGACGGCGTGCGCCGATCACGCCCTTGCGGTGTGTGTGGTGCCGAGAGCGCTCTCCCGCCCATGACCGACACGCCGACGGTCGATGGCTGAGCGAGGTATGCGCATACATCGTTACGGCTGGATTGCGGGCTCGTCAAGGATTGTTTCGGCAATCCTGAGAGCGCTCTCCCAAAAGCCCGAATGGACCTGGAAGCCCTTGATCGATTACAGAATTTTCGCGCCGGGATTGCCGGGCCTCGCCGGCGGCTGGTCAGCCGGCGAGGCGCAGCCGATCAGCCCGCGAGGCGCTCCGCCGCGGCGGCGACCCGCTCGTCGGTCGCGGTGACCGCGAACCGGACGTGACGCTCACCCGCCGGACCGTAGAAGGCGCCGGGAGCGGCAAGGATGCCGCGCTCGGCCAACCAGTCGACCGTGGTCCAGCAGTCCTCGTCCCGGCTGGCCCAGAAGTAGAGCCCGGCCACCGAGTGGCTTAGCGTGAAGCCCGCCTTCAGCAGCGCAGGGCGCAACACCTCGCGCCGGGCCGCGTAACGGTCGCGCTGGACCGCCACGTGCTCCTCGTCGCCGAGCGCGGCGACCATGGCCGCCTGCACCGGCTCCGGCACGATCATTCCGGCGTGTTTGCGTACCGCCAGCAGGCCGCTCACCAGCGCCGGGTCACCGGCCACGAACCCGGCCCGGTAGCCGGCCAGGTTCGACCGCTTGGAAAGCGAGTGCACCGCCAGCAGCCCGTCGTACGAGCCACCGGAGACCTCCGGCGAGAGCACCGAGACCGGCTCGGACTCCCAGCCCAGGGTCAGGTAACACTCGTCGCTGGCCACCACCGCGCCGCGCTCACGCGCCCAGTCGACCACCTTGCGCAGGTGCGCCTGCGGCAACACCTGACCCGTCGGGTTAGACGGGGAGTTGACCCAGACCAGGCGTACCCGGGAGGTCGGACCGACCGCGGTCATCGAGTCGGCGCGGACCACGGTGGCCCCGGCGAGCCGGGCGCCGACCTCGTAGGTCGGGTAGCAGACCTGGGGAATGACCACCACGTCACCCGGCCCGATGCCGAGCAGGGTGGGCAGCCAGGCGACCAGTTCCTTGGAACCGAGCGTCGGCAGTACGCCGATCGCGGCCGGATCCGCCCCGCAGTTATGCCCGGCCCAGGTGGCGATCGCCTCCCGCAGCGCGGGCGTGCCCGCGGTGAGCGGGTAGCCCGGCGCGTCCGAGCCGGCAGCCAGCGCCGCCCGGACCAGCTCCGGCACCGGGTCGACCGGCGTGCCGATGGAGAGGTCGACGATCCCGTCCGGGTGCTTACCGGCGACCACCTTGGCCGGCGCCAGCAGATCCCAGGGAAAGTCCGGCAGGCCGTCGATCCGGCTCCGCGCCGGACCCGACGACCCGCTCCCGTTCCCACCACCGGGGGCGACGCCCCCACCGGTCGGTACGCCGCTCAGTGTCCCTCTCCGCGCCGCTCCTGCGCCGCGACGAAGGTGGCGTCCTTCTCCACCTTGCCGACCTTGGAGGCGCCCCCGGGCGAGCCGAGGTCCTCGAAGAACTCGTAGTTCGCCGAGGTGTAGTCCTTCCACTGCTCCGGCACGTCGTCCTCGTAGAAGATTGCCTCCACCGGACAGACCGGCTCACAAGCCCCACAGTCGACGCACTCGTCGGGGTGGATGTAGAGCATCCGGTTGCCCTCGTAGATGCAGTCGACCGGGCACTCCTCGATACATGCCTTGTCGAGCACATCGACGCACGGCTCGGCGATGATGTAGGTCACCGATCTCTCCTCCGCAAGCTACGCCGCGATCAACCGCGACGGGTAAGAGCCTAGTATCTCGCCGAGGAGGGGGGCGATCGTGCTCCGACGGCAGGATGTGGGACACCGGGTGGTAGTCCGTCGAATTGTAGGGGTTCGTGAGGACCGGCAGCTCTTCACGGATGCTCTAGGTGAGCTGGTCGACCTCACCGAGACCCATCTCACCCTCGCCACCGACCGGGGGAACCTCCGGGTGCCGCTGGCCGAGGTGCACCGGGCCAAGCGCGTCCCGCCCGCCCGACGACCGAACGCGACGGCGGTCGTCGCCCTCGAACTCGCCGCCAACGAGGCCTGGCCCGCGCCCGTACAGGACCGGCTCGGCGGCTGGCTGCTGCGCTCCGCCGACGGCTGGACCGGGCGGGGCAATTCCGCCCTGCCGATCGGCGACCCGGACCGGCCCCTGGAGGCCGCGATCGACGCCGTCGAGCGCTGGTACGCCGACCGCGGCCAGCCCGCGATCATCAACACGCCGCTACCGCTCGCCGCGCCGGTCGGCGTGGCGCTCGACGAACGCGGCTGGACCACCCGGCCGCCGACCCTGATGCAGACCGCTCCGCTGGCCACTGTCCGCGGCCGTACGCCGCACCGGACCGACCTGCCCCCGGTCGAACTGGCCGCCACCCCGTCGGACGGCTGGCTTGCCCTGGCCGCCGCCCGCAAGGCCAGCCACGCCGGCCGCACCGTCGGCGCGGACCCACTGGACAGCCTCCCGGCCGCCGCCCGACACCTGCTCACCGCCGTGGACCAGGTCCGCTTCGCCCACCTGTACGGACCCAGCGGCGCGTTGCTCGCCGCCGGCCGGGGCACCGTCACCGGTGACGGCCGCTGGCTGGGCCTGACGAGCATCGAGGTGGTGCCCGAAGCCCGCCGGCAGGGGCTCGCCCAGCACGTGGTGCGGGCACTGGTCGACTGGGCCGCCGGACTCGGCGCCACCGACGTGTTCCTCCAGGTGGAGGAGCGCAACACGGCTGCCGTGGCGCTCTACCGGCGGCTCGGCTTCACCACCCACCACACCTACCTCACCCGGGTACAGCCCGCGGCGTGAGCCGGTACGCCCGGGTTTGGTGGCGTGGACCGTTACGCCGCACGGTTCAGCGGCGGACCACCCGGCGCGGCTTGGCCAGCTTGGTCTCGGCGTACCGCTTGAGGGACTGGGAGCGGTAGTCCAGGCCGAGCGCGGTCAGCACCAGGAACCCGAGCAGCGTGCCGGTGCCGGCGAACCCGGCATAGAGCCAGATCTGCGAGAAGAACTCACCCGCGCCGTTGGCGAACGGGTAGCTTCCGCTGACGAACGGCCCGACGATGACGGTCAGCGCCATGGCGCTCAGTACAGCGACCGCCACGTCCCCGCCCCAGCGGGCAACCGGCTGCCGCCGGCCCCGTACGAACGCGATCGTCGCCAGGATCAGCCCGATCAGCGCGAACATGCCCAGCGAGAGCCGGTCGGAGGTCTCGGCATCGTTGTCGAACCCGATCCGGATGACCAGCCGGGCGACCACGTTGATCAGGAAAAGCACTGCCGCGAGCACCCCGACCGGCAGCCAACGGTCCTTCATCGCACGCCTCCAGAAGCAGCCGAACCCCGTAACGCTCCCAGATACTTACCATCCCGACCTGGGAGGTTCCATCAGCCAGCCGGGCGGCTCGGCGGCGGGAGCGTACCGGGGCGGGGGGCGAGCATCAGCCGGAACGCCATCACGGCGAAAGCCATCGACCCGGCGAAGATCATGACGATGCCGACCCAGTTGTCCCCGGCCAGCAGGACGTCGCCCTCGCTGGTCTTGCCGGCGGCGACCACCATCAGCCCGAACCACGGCACTGCGGGCAGCGCCACCGCCCACCGCCGCCCCACCGTCCGGTACGCGAACCAGCTCAGTACCAGGTTCGCCAACACCGCGACCAGCACCGACGCACCGATCAGGTGACCGCCGACCCGAAGCGTGGACAGCAGCAGTTCCAGCGTGGCGGTCACCACCGCGGCGACCACCGCCACCACGCCACCGGCGATCCGGAGCAGCCGGTCGAGGATCCCGACGAGCGCCGCCCGGCGCGGTGGCTGCGGATCGGGCGACAGCTGCGGGGACTCGGACACCGGTGGACTGGACAGGGTCACCGCGCTCCGCTCTCCGCCAACGTGTCGGCGTCCGTACCGGCCGACCCGGTCGAGCCCTCGGCTTCGAGCGCCAGGCCGGCGAAGAGGTCGTCCTCCCAGCCGTACGGGCCGTTGCCGGTTCCGCGCTCGCCCACCGCCAGGGTGTAGTACTCCACCCCCATGAACTCGCTGCCGAAGTTGCCGGCGATCGTGTAGAGCCACGAGTTGTCCGGGATCTGGGTGGCGTGCGCCCGCATCGCCGCCTCCTTGGCGGCGTGCGCGTCGGTGCCGTCGATCCGGGCCGCGATCTCGTCGTCCGGGGTGCCGAAGGGCAGTTCCTCGAACTGGTCGATACCGGCGAACGGGTTGTCCGAGGACTCCCCGAACGCGGCCATGCCCGCCTCCAGCACGCTCTTCGGCATCGCCGTCCAGTAGATCTTGGCCGGTCCGAAGCCCTCGGCGGTGGCCAGTTCGGCCGCGCGCATGGCGACCCGGTGTGCCTGGATGTGGTCCGGATGTCCGTAGAAACCGTTCGCGTCGTACGTGACGACCACCTGTGGGCGTACCTCTCGCATGATCTCGACCAGGTGCCCGGCGGCCTCGTCCAGGTCCGCCTGCCAGAACGCGCGCGGGTGGTCGTTGGTGGCCAGGCCCATCATCCCGGAGTCGCGGTAGCGGCCGGCGCCACCGAGGAAGCGGTGGTCGGTCACGCCGAGTGCCGCGCAGGCGGCGTCGAGTTCGGCGATCCGGTACCCGCCGAGCTGGTCGGCGGCGTCCGCGGCCAGTCCGGCCAGCGCCGGTACGTGTATCTCGCCCTCTTCGCCGAGTGTGCAGGTCACCAGGGTCACCCCGGCTCCGGCGGCGGCGTAGCGCGCCATCGTCGCGCCGGTCCCGATCGCCTCGTCGTCGGGGTGTGCGTGGACCAGGAGAAGCCGCCGCGCGGCCAGGTTCGTCACGCCAGTCACTCTACGCGTCCACCCCATCGAGCCAACCGGGTCGCGGACCGGACACGATAACCAGCTCAGCCCCATCATCGATCGCGCCACTCTACGATCGGCCATGTGGAGTATCCGGAACTGGCCGCCCGTACCCGCCGGTTCAGTCACGGCGCGCCACGGTCGCTGACGGTGGCCGGGGACGGCTCCCGGGTGGTTTTCCTCCGGTCCGCGGGCCCCGAGGACCCGGCCGACGCGCTCTGGCTGTTCGACGTCGCCTCGGCGACGGAACGGCTGGTCGCCGACCCCGCCATGCTGCTGGAGACCGACCCGGCGAACCCGGCCGGGATCGTGCCGCTGCCCGCCGCCGAGCAGGCCCTGCGGGAACGGCAGCGGCTGCAGGCCGGCGGCATCGGCGGGTACGCCACCGACCCGGCCGCCCGGGTGGCGGTCTTCGCCCTGGCCGGTCGCCTCTTCCGGGCCGACCTGGTGCACGGCGACGTGGTGGAGGTGGCGGTCACCGGTCCGGTGATCGACCCGCGGCCCGACCCGACCGGAGAACGGCTGGCGTACGTCACCGAGGGCCCCGGCGTCCCCGGCCGCACGCTAGGCCCGAACAACGGCAACGGCAACGGCGGACAGTGCGGCGGTCAGTTACGGGTGATCGAGGCCGACGGGACCGACAACCTGCTCGCCGGGGAGGAAGCCGGGGTGAGCTGGGGTTTGGCCGAGTTCATCGCGGCCGAGGAGTTCTCCCGCTTCCGGGGCTACTGGTGGGCGCCGGACGGGCGGTCGATCCTCGCCGCCCGGGTCGACGAGTCCCGGCTGCCCCGGTGGCACCTGCACGATCCCGGTGACCCGGCCAGCCTGCCGCGCAGTGTCGCGTACCCGCGGGCCGGCGGGCCGAACGCCGAGGTCAGCCTGCACCTGCTCGACCTCGACGGCGGCTGGGTCGACGTGCACTGGGACCGGGAGACCTACCCCTACCTGGTGTCGGTGCGCTGGGCCGACACCGGGCCGCTGATCACGGTGCTGCGCCGGCTGCAACAGCACGGCCTGGTGCTCGCGGTGGATCCGCGTACCGGTGAGACTCAGGTGCACGCCGAACTGGCCGATCCGCGCTGGGTGGAGCCGGTCGCCGGCACCCCGAGACACCTGCCCGACGGCCGGGTCCTGGTCGGCGGCGAACTGGCCCACGACGGTTACGACGCGCGCTGCCTGTTCGCCGACGGCACCCTGCTCACCCCGCCGTCGCTCTACGTACGGCGGGTGGTCGGCCCGCTGCCGGCCGGGACGGGCGCGGTCGACCTGCTGGTGGAGGCGAGCGACGGCGAGCCCAGCCAGCAGCACCTGTTCCGGGTCCGGACCGCGATCGGCGGCGGCGTGGAGTCGCGCCGGCTGACCGCCGATCCGGGCTGGCACACCGGGGTGGTCGGCGGCGACGTGCTGGTGGTCGGCGCCGCGTCGCTGGACCACGCCGGGATCCGCTGGACCGTCTGGCAGGGCGACCGCGAGCTGGGCACACTGGCCTCGCTGGCGGCGAACCCGCCGTACGCGCCGCGTCCGGTGCTGGAACGGGTCACCGACCGCCGGTTGCCCACGGCCGTGCTCTACCCGCGCAGCCACGTCGCCGGCCGCCGGTTGCCGGTCCTGGTCGACATCTACGGCGGGCCGGGAGTCCAGGAGGTGCGGGCCGCCCGGTCCCGGTGGCTGGAGCGGCAGTGGTGGGCCGACGCCGGGTTCGCCGTGGTCACGATCGACAACCGGGGTACGCCGGGCGTGGCGCCCTCGTTCGAGAAGGTGATCCACCGGCGGCTGGCCGACGTGATCATGCTCGACCAGGTGGACGCGTTGACCGCGCTCGCCGGCAAGCACCCGGACCTGGACCTGGGCCGGGTGGCGATCCGCGGCTGGTCGTTCGGGGGTTGGCTGGCGGGGCTGGCCGCGCTCTGCCGGCCTGACCTGTTCCGGTGCGCCATCGTCGGGGCGCCGGTGACCGACTGGACCCTGTACGACACCGCGTACGCCGAGCGTTATCTCGGCCTGCCCGACGACAGCCCGGAGGTGTACGCCCACCACAGCCTGCTGGAGATCGCCGGTGAGCCGCCGGTCACGCCGGACGACGCCCGGCCGATGCTGCTGGTGCACGGGATGGTCGACGACAACGTGGTGGCCGCACACACGCTGCGCCTGTCCGCGGCGATGCTGGCCACCGGCCGCCCGCACGCGATGATCCCGCTGACCGGTGCCACCCACATGGCCGCCGACGGCGCGGCCGAGCGCCTGCTCCGCCTCGAACTCGATTTCCTCCGCCGCCACCTCTGAGGGGTCGGGGAGGAGCACGCAGGCCCCTCCCCGACCGGTGCGCCTACTTGGCGTACGCGTTGTAGAGCACGTGGGTGCCGATGACGTCGGAGAAGAAGACCCCGCCGACCTTCGAGCCCACCACACCGGTGAAGTACGCCTGGAACAGCGGCACCACCGGCACGTACTTCTCGTTGATCAACTGATCGATCTCGGCCCACTTCGGCCCGGCCTCACCGGCCGGCAGCGCACTCACCTCGTCGATGCGCTGGTTGACCTCGTCCGAGTTGAAGTACGACACGTTCGAGTTGCCCTTCGGGCCGAGGCTGCGACCGTCCCAGAGCACCGGGATGGTGGAGGCCGCGCTGGGCCAGTCGGCGGCCCAGTTGGAGATGTAGATGTCGTACTCGTTGCCCCGGGTGCGGGCGGTCGGGTTGTGCTGCGGGGTCTCGACGGTCTTCACCACGACCTCGAAGCCGGCCTTCTCCAGGCTCTCCTTGACCACCGGCGCGGTGACCTGGCCGAACGCGTTGCTGCGGGCCATGAAGACCAGCTTGATCTTCTGCCCGCCGAGCAGCTCCTTCGCCTTTTCCGGGTTGCCGTTCGGGCCGCCGTCCCACGGGTTGGGGTAGTTCTTCCAGCCGATCGTGCTGTCCGCGAGCAGGGTGTTGGTGACCTTGCCACCGGCGTCGCCGCCCTGGGTGAGCACGATGCCCTGCTTGTCGATCGCGTACGCGATGGCCTTGCGGACGTTGATGTCCTTGATCCGCTCGTTGTTGATGCTCAGGTAGTGCACGAACGGCTGCGGCGCCGAGATCGTCCGCTCCTTCAGCGACGGGTTGTTCAGCACCTGGTTGACCAGCGCCTGCGGGGCGCCGTCGCTGCTGATCGCGTACGCGTCGTCACCGGCGTCGGCGATGATCCGCTCGGTCTGCGCGGTGTCGTCCGGGCCGAGTTCCCAGACGAAGCTGTCCGGGTAGTCGTGGCGCAGCGGGTCGGTCTCCGCCTTCCAGTGCGGGTTGCGCTCCAGCACCAGCCGGGTGTCCTTGAGGTACTCCTTGATCTTGTACGGGCCGGAGGAGAAGATCCTGCGGTCGTACTCGGTCTTGGTGTCCTTGGCCTGCGGCAGCGGCGCCGTGGTGGGCAGGGAGGCCGCGAACGGCAGGTCGCAGTGCGGCTTGGCGAACGTGAGGACCAGGGTGCGGTCGTCCGGCACGGTCAGCCCCGGCACGGTGGTGCTGCCGGAGGTGTACGGCCCCTTGTAGGTCGCGTTGTACGCCTGGTTGTCGGCCAGCCACTCCTGGATGTAGGTCGGACCGCCGTCGATCGACTCCTCGAACGAGCGGGCGATCCCGTACGCGACGTCGGCGGCCTTGACGTCGGTGCCGTCCTCGTACTTGACGCCCTCCTTGATCTTGTACTCCCAGACCTTGCAGTCACCGTTGACGTCCTTGCCGGGCGTCTCGGCGAGGTCACCGACCAGGGTGAGTTTGCCCTTGCCGTCCTCGCGGAACTGGGTCAGCGTCCGGACCAGCAGGTGCTCGGCGGCCATCGCACCCACGAGGTAGGTGCGTTGCGGGTCCAGGTGCTCGAAGTCCTGCTGGACGATGGTCCGGATGGTGCCGCCCCGCTTGGCGCCGGCGATCGCCGGTGCCGGTCCCTGCGACTCCTTCGGGTCGGTGGCGATGGCGCTGGTCTGCTGCTGGATGTTGCCGTCGTCGGGCCCTGCGTCGGTGTCCCCGGTGTTCTCCGAGCACGCCGCCAGCGCCGAGGCCAGCAGCAGCGCGACGCCCGTCACGGCTACCGCACGTCCTGTTCGCATCAGTCGGTCCTCCCGTTCGACTTCGATGAAGGAAAACTGCGCCTCCACCGTTGGTTGACAGAACTTTCCTTCGGTTACCGGGCAGCGGGCGGCGCCGACGACGCCGGCCGGGTCAGCCCAGTCGTACCCGGGGGTCGATCACCGCGTAGAGCGCGTCGACCACCACGTTCGCGGCCACGATGAACACCGCGGCGAGCAGCACGGTGGCCATCACCACCGGCATGTCGAGGTTGATCGCCGCGTTCAGCGACGCCTTGCCCAGGCCGGTGAAGCCGAAGATGGTCTCGGTGATCACCGTGCCGCCGAGGTACGTGCCGAGGTCCAGCCCGGCGATGGTGACGATCGGGGTGATCGCCGCGCGGAGCGCGTGCCGGCCGTACACGGTGGCCTTCGGCAGGCCCTTCGCCCTGGCCGTACGGACGAAGTCCTCGGTGAGCGTCTCCAGCATCTGGGCCCGGGACAGCCGGGCGTACGAGGCCGAGTTGAGGAAGCCCAGCGCCAGCCAGGGCAGGATCATCGCGCTCGCCCAGGCCAGCGGGTTCTCGGTGATCGGCACATAACGCGGATAACTCAGCCAACCGGTCTCGTAGACGAAGACGATCAGCAGCAGCGGCCCGAACAGCAGGATCGGCATGGACGCCCCGACCAGCGAGAAGCCGACCGCCAGCCGGTCGAACACGGTCCCGCGGCGCAGCGCCGAGATCATCCCGACCGAGACCCCGATCAGCAGCCAGACCACCGCCGCCCCGGCGACCAGACTCAGCGTCACCGGCAGGGTGCGCCCGACGATCCGCGACACCGGTTCGTCGTTGCGGAAGGAGAACCCCAGGCAGGGGCGCAGGCACTCGCGGGCCGCGTCACCCTCGCCGATCGTACGACCGGCGAAGATCCCCTTCATGAAAGAGCCGTACTGCTGCGGCACCGGCACGTCCAGGCCCATCCGGCGCTCGATCATCTCCAGCCGTTCCGGGCTGCACACCTTGCCGTTGCCGCACATCAGCTCGGCCGGGTTGTTCGGTACGGCGAAGAAGAGTCCGAACGTCAGCACGCTGACCGCGAACAGCGTGCTCACCGCGAGCAGCAGCTTCCGTACGAAGAAGCGGAGCATCGTCGCCGCCCCCTATCGGGTCGACTTCGGGTCCAGCGCATCCCGCAGCGCGTCACCGAAGAGGTTGAAGGAGAGCACGAGCAGGAAGAGCGTGGTGCCGCCGACGATGGTGAAGGTCGGCACCTCCCGGATGAAGTCGACGCTGTCGCTGATCAGCCGGCCCAGGTCCGGGGTGGGTTCGAGGATGCCGATGCCGAGGAACGACAGCGCCGCCTCGGCGGTGATCAACGCCGGTACGTTCAGCGAGAAGGTGACCAGGATCGGCGCCCACAGGTTCGGCAGGAGCTGCCGGAACAGGATGTGCCCGAGTCCTGCCCCGGCGGCGCGGGCCGCGTCGACGAACTCCCGTTCCCGCAGCGACAGCACCTGTCCTCGGACCAGCCGGGCGGTGTAGGTCCAGTTGAACAGCACGAAGATGGCGATCAGCAGCATCGGCCGGAACCAGGTCGCCTCGGCGTCGCGTACGCCGTAGAACTGGTTGACCGCGACCGGGATGAACGCGAAGCAGAAGATGAAGAACGGGAACGCCATGGTCAGGTCGACGAACCAGGTCAGTACGGCGTCCACCCGGCCGCCCAGGTAACCGGCGACCACCCCGACCAGGATGCCGAGCCCGATGGTGAGCAGGGCCGCGGTGAACGCCACCAGCAGCGACGTACGCAGTCCGTAGACGAGTTGGATGAACACGTCCCGGCCCAGGTTGGGTTGGATGCCGAGCCAGTGTTCGGCGTCCACTCCGGCGTACCCGAGCGGGAAGCCGTTGCGGTCCAGCCGTTCCGGGAAGCGCTCCAGCGGCCCCTTGCCGTACAGCCGCTCGACCAGCGGGGCGGCGACGGCCAGCAGGACGAAGAAGAGCAGCGCCCCGCCGCTGGCCAGACCGACCCGGTCGCGGCGCAGCCGCAGCCAGGCGAGCTGCCCCGGCGAGCGGCCGACGAACTCCTTCCCACCCGCCGGTACGGCACCCGGCTCCAGCCCGCCGGCACCGTCGACCACGGCGGCCTGCGCGACCACCTGTTGCTCGCTCATGCCAGGTCTCCCTTCTCCGGGAAGTGGCAGGCGGTGAGCTGCCGGCCGCCGTCGCGCGGGACGAGTTCGGGTTCGGTGGAGGCGCAGATCTCCTGCGCCTTCCAGCAGCGGGTCCGGAACCGGCACCCGGACGGCGGGTCCAGCGGCGTCGGTACGTCACCGGTGAGCCGGATCCGCCCGGTCGGGCCCAGCCGGTTGACGTCCGGGATGGCCGAGAGCAGCGCCCGCGTGTACGGATGCTGCGGCCGGGCGTAGATGTCGTCCCGGTCGCCCACCTCGACGATCTTGCCGAGGTACATCACCGCCACCCGCTGACAGAAGTGCCGGACCACGGCCAGGTCGTGGGCGATGAAGACAAAACCGAGGTCCAGTTCGCGCTGTAGCTGCCGGAGCAGGTTGATCACCTGCGCCTGGATCGACACGTCCAGCGCGGAGACCGGCTCGTCGGCGACGATCAGCTTCGGTTGCAGGGCCAGCGCCCGGGCGATCCCGATCCGCTGCCGTTGCCCGCCGGAGAACTCGTGCGGGTAGCGGTTGTAGTGCTCCGGGTTCAGCCCGACCAGTTCCAGCAGTTCGCGTACCCGCGCCTTGACGCCGCCGGCCGGCTTGATCCCGTTGACCTGCAACGGCATCGCCACGATCCGGCCGACCGTGTGCCGCGGGTTCAGCGAGGCGAACGGGTCCTGGAAGATGATCTGGAGGTCTTGGCGGAGTGGGCGCAGCGCGCCGCGCCGGGCGTGGGTGATGTCCCGCCCCTCGAAGGTGATCCGCCCCCCGCTCGGTTCGAGCAGCCGGACCAGCATCCGCCCGGTGGTGGTCTTGCCGCAGCCGGACTCACCGACCAGGCCGAGCGTCTCGCCGGCGCGTACCTCGAAGTCGACGCCGTCGACCGCGCGGACCAGTGCCGGGGTGCGCCAGCCGCCGCGTACCGGGAAGTGTTTGACGAGTCCCTCGACCCGCAGCAACGGCTCGCTCATCGGTCGGCCCCCGCGGTGGCGATCTGCTCGGCGTAGAGCCGCTTACGCTCGGGCTCGGCCAGGTGACAGGCGACCAGGTGGCCGCGTTCCTGCACCTGCCGCAACTGCGGGACGTCGGTCCGGGACCGGTCGCCGTTGCGGTCGGCGTAGCGGCACCGGGGGTGGAAGGCACAGCCCGGCGGCAGGTTGATCAGGCTCGGCGGGTTGCCGCCGATCGGCACCAGGTCCGCGTCCGCCGCACCGCGCAACGACGGCACGCTTGCCAGCAGACCCCAGGTGTACGGGTGCTGCGGCCGGCGGAGCACCTGTTCGACGCTGCCGTGCTCGACCGCCCGTCCGCCGTACATCACCAGCACCTCGTGGGCCACCTGGCTGACCACCCCGAGGTCGTGCGTGATCAGGATGATGGCGGAGTTGAACTCGGCCTGGAGATCGGCCAGCAGGTCGAGAATCTGGGCCTGCACGGTGACGTCGAGCGCCGTGGTCGGCTCGTCCGCGATCAGCAGATCTGGATCATTGACCAGCGCCATCGCGATCATCGCCCGCTGACGCATGCCGCCGGAGAATTCGTGTGGATACTGGTCGATCCGCTTGGCCGGCTGCGGAATACCGACCCGGCCGAGCAGATCGACCGACCGCTGCCGGGCCTGCCTCCGACTCGCGTCCGGATGATGAATCCGGTACGCCTCACCGATCTGCCGCCCGACCGAATAGTACGGATGGAGTGCGGACAACGGATCCTGGAAGATCATCGCCATGTCCCGCCCGCGCAGCCGGCGGATCTCCTCCTCTGGTCGGCCGACGATGTCCCGCCCACCGACCCGGATCTCGCCGCTGACCGTGGTCCGCCTCGGATCGTGCAACCCGAGTACGGCCAGGCTGGTCACGCTCTTGCCGGAGCCGGACTCACCGACGATGCCGAGCGTACGGCCACGGTCGACGGCGAACGAGACACCGTCCACGGCGCGCACCGCGCCGTCCGGGGTATCGAAGCGCACCTTGAGGTCATCGACCCGCAGGTATGGGCCGTCGTCCACCCGTTGGTGCGGTAATCCGGGCATGCTCCTCGACCGCCTTTCTCCACCCCCGCCGGAACTGGATCTCCGTTCGTCACAGCCGGTGAACCCGGTACGCGTCACCAGGGAGAACCCGACACGGGGGTAGAGGGCGAAACTAAGCTACAAAATCGGGCGTGTCAGCCGGCAAACAGTAACGACTCCGCATCGAGGACGGTCTCAGCCCACTGTCCTAATTCCACCGCGATTGAACCGTTAACATAACTGGCTGACGCGTTGACAACCCCCGACCGAACCGGCCACCGGACAACCCGTAAACCGGATCGCGCAACCCCCGCCGGATCCGCCCCACCCGTACCCACCGCGCCCCGCAAGATCTGATCGACCACTACCGTGCGTAACCCATAGCCGCCGAATCCCCGCGGCTTCGCGGGCGCCGCCGCCGGCATCCCCTGGTACCTGCTGGCCGAGCAGGACACCGGGGCGCTACACCTTTACCAGCTCCAGGGCAGCCACTACGTCGAGCAGTCGGTGACCAAGCCCGGCGACACCCTCTACCTCACCGAACCGGTGACCGCCGAGATCAACCCGACCGCCCGGCTGCCACGCCACCGAGCGGCGATCTCGTTTAGGGTCGGGTCATGACCCACTTCGACGTGGCCACGGCCGCGGTGCAGGCAGCACTGGACGCGGGCGCGCGCTACGCCGACGCGCGGGTGATGCACCGGCGCTACGAGTCGATGTCCGCCCGCAACGGCGAGATCGAGCAACTGTCCCAGGACGAGGACGCCGGCATCGGCGTACGGGCACTGGTCGGATCGAGTTGGGGCTTCTTCGCCGTACCCGAACTCTCCGACGCCGCCGCCCGCGCTGCCGGCACCCGCGCCGCGGGGATCGCCAAGGCCAGCGCCCGCGTGCCCGGTCCCGCCGTCGACCTGGTGCCGACCGGCGGGCAGAGCGGATCCTGGGCCTCGGCCTGTGCCGTCGACCCGCTGTCGGTCGCCCTCTCCGACAAGGGCGACCTGCTGGTGCACGCGACCAAGGTTTCGCACGACAACGGCGCCGACGTCGCCGAGGGGCTCTACCAGATTTGGGACACCAGCAAGTGGTTCGTCTCCAGCGAGGGACACCGCATCGACCAGCACGTACGCGAGTGCGGGGCGGGCATCTCGGCGACCGTGATCGGCGACGGCGAAACCCAGCGCCGCTCCTACCCCAGCTACCGCGGCCAGTACGGCACCAGCGGATGGGAGCTGGTCGACTCGCTCGACCTCGGCGCACACGCGGCCCGGATCGCCCAGGAAGCCCGCGAGCTGCTCACCGCACCGATGTGCCCGTCCGGCGAGACCACCCTGATCCTCGGCGGCGAGCAGCTCGCGCTGCAGATCCACGAGTCGGTCGGGCACGCGATCGAGCTGGACCGGATCCTCGGCTGGGAGGCCGCCTTCGCCGGCACCTCCTGGCTCGACCTCAACCAACTCGGCCACCTCCAGTACGGCTCCGAGCTGATGAACATCACCATCGACCCGACCATCCCCGGCGCGCTGGGCAGCTTCGGTTTCGACGACGAGGGCACCCCGGCGGCCAAGCGCGACGCGGTCCGCGACGGCCGCTGGGTGGGCGTCCTGGCCGGACGCGACTCGGCCGCCGTCGCCGGGCTCGACTACGCCGGCAGCGTGCGCTCCGACGGCTGGTCGCGGCTGCCGATGGTACGGATGACGAACGTCGGCCTGGAACCGGGACCGCACACCCTCGACGAGATCATCGACGCCACCGACGACGGCATCCTGATGGACATCAACCGGTCCTGGTCGATCGACGACAAGCGGCTCAACTTCCAGTTCGGCTGCGAGGTCGGCTGGGAGATCAAGAACGGTCGGCGGGGTCGGATGCTGCGCAACCCCACGTACACCGGCATTGGGCCCCAGTTCTGGCGCTCGATGGACATGCTCTCCGGCGAGACGGTCGCCTGGGGCACTCCTAACTGCGGCAAGGGCCAGCCCGGCCAGGTCGGGCACACCGGCCACCCGGCCGCACCGGCCCGCTTCACCAACGTCCGGGTGGGGGTACGCGGATGACCGGCGCGGCAACCGTGGCGGTACGCGACAAGCGAAGGGAACTGTCTCGATGAGCCGGGAACTCGATCTGGCCGGTCGGGTGGTGGAACTGGTCCGGGAGATCGCCGGCCCGGACGCCGAAGCTGAAGCCGCCGCCACGTACACCGATCGGGCGTTGACCCGGTTCGCCAACTCGTCGATCCACCAGAACGTGGCCGACGAGACGACCGGCCTGCGGCTGCGGCTGCACGTGGACGGTCGGACCGCCGCCGGCTCCAGCACCGTCGTCAGCGACGAGGGACTGCGCGGCCTGGTGGAGCGGACCGTGGCCGCCGCCCGGCTCTGCCCGCCCGACCATGCCTGGCCGGGGCTGACCCCGCCATCCCCGGTGGCCGGACCCGGCAACTGGGACGAGGCCACCGCGAGCGCGTCGCCGGACGAGCGGGCCGATCGCGTACGGGCGTTCGTCGAGGCGGCCGGCGGGCTGGAAACGGCCGGCTACTGCCGTACGGTGAACTGGGCCGGCGCGTTCGCGAACAGCGCCGGGCACGCGGTGACCGGCCGGTCGGCCGAGGCCGCGATGGACGGGGTGGCCCGCTCCGGTGGCATCGACGGGGTGGCCCGGCGCAACACCGGTCGGCTCTCCGATCTGGACGGCGCGGTGCTCGGTGCGCGGGCGGCGGCCAAGTCACGCGCCGCGGCGGCACCGGTCGAACTCGCACCGGGGCGCTACGAGGTCGTACTCGAACCGACCGCGGTGGTCGACATCCTGCAGAACTTCGCGCTCTACGGCTTCAACGGCAAGGCGTACAACGAGCGGCGGTCCTTCGCCGAACCGGGCGCGGCGCAGTTCGACCCGGCGATCACGCTGGTCGACGACGCGCTCGGCACGCTCGGCCTGCCGTTCGATGCCGAGGGCACGCCCAAGCGTCGGATCGCGCTGGTCGAGCGGGGCGTCACCCGTACGGTGACGCACGACCGGCGGACCGCGGCCGAGGCCGGCGCCACCTCGACCGGGCACGCGATCGCCGGTGGCGCCTCCTTCGGCGCGGTGCCGACCAACCTGCGCCTGCTGCCGGAGGGAAGCAGTGAGAACGGCACCGGAGCGACCGAGGTCACCGGGCCGGTCGTCGACTCCGACACCGCCGCCCTGGTCGCCGGAGTACGGCGTGGACTGTTGGTCACCGACTTCTGGTACACCCGGGTCCTGGACCCGAAGTCCCTGGTCATCACGGGTCTTACCCGTAACGGGGTATGGCTGGTCGAGGACGGCGAGGTGACCACTGCGGTGCAGAACTTCCGCTTCACCCAGTCGTACCCGCAGGCGCTCGCGCCCGGTGGAGTGCTCGGCGTCGGCCGGTACGCGTCGTTGCTGCCGGACAGTTGGGACGCTTCCTGGTGGTCGGCACCGGCGCTCCGGCTCGCCTCGTGGAACTTCACCGGCGGCGCCTCGGGCTGATCGTCGGCGTCATCCGCGCTCACGATCATGAGTGAAGTTCTGCACAACCACGCCCGGAATAGGGGCTGGGGCTTTCGTAACCGGTAGGACACACGCGAGACTCCCTTGCGCATCGTGCGCCCGGCGTGCGGCGTAACGTGTACGCCGAACTGCGCCGGAAGGCATAGGTCCTGGTATACAGCGCGCGGGTGGCGCGACTTCGAATCTCATCGCTGCCCCCGTGCGCTCGCCGGAACACCATCCGTGCCCGTCAGCCAGACAGGGCCCTGTCAGGGAGACATAGGAATGACTACGACGGCAACGAGGCCGAGTGGTGCGCGTGCGCGCGCCGCCATCGCGGCGAGGACGTTGCGTACCGACCGCTGGTGGCTCGCGCCGCTGATCACGGTCATCGGGCTCGGCGCCTGGGTCACCTACGCCACGGTCCGGGTGTTCATGCACGACTTCTACTGGGTCGAGGAATATCACTATCTGACCCCGTTCTACTCGCCCTGCGTGACCGAACGGTGCATCCCCGAGGCCGCGCACTTCGGCCGGGTGCTGCCGGGCTGGTGGATCATCCCGGATGCCGCGCTGACGCTGCCGTTCCTGCTGCTCTTCCGGCTCACCTGCTACTACTACCGCAAGGCCTACTACCGGGCCTTCTGGCTCTCCCCGCCGGCCTGCGCCGTCCCGGACGGCCACAAGACCTACAGCGGCGAGACCCGTTTCCCGCTGATTTTCCAGAACGCACACCGGTACGCGTTCTACGCCGCCGCGGTCATCTCGCTGATCAACACCTGGGATGCCGTTCTCGCTTTCCGCAGTCCCGAGGGCTTCGGATTCGGGCTGGGCAACGTGATCCTCTGGATCAACGTGATCATGCTGTGGGCGTACACGCTTTCCTGCCACTCGTGCCGGCACATCGCCGGTGGCCGGCTCAAGAACTTCTCCAAGCACCCGGTGCGCTACCGGTTCTGGACCTTCGTGTCCAAACTCAACACCCGGCACATGCAACTCGCCTGGATCACGCTGGGCACGCTGGCGTTCACCGACTTCTACATCATGGCGCTGGATGCCGGCTGGTTCGGCGACCTGCGGTTCATCAACTGAGGGCCTGACATGACTACGCGAATCGAACGACACCACTACGATGTCGTCGTGATCGGGGCCGGCGGCGCCGGCCTGCGGGCGGCGATCGAGGCCCGGATGGCCGGCAAGCGCACCGCCATCATCTCCAAGTCGCTGTTCGGCAAGGCCCACACGGTGATGGCCGAGGGCGGCGCGGCGGCGGCCATGGGAAACGTGAACAGCCGGGACAACTGGCAGGTCCACTTCCGGGACACCATGCGCGGCGGCAAGTTCCTGAACAACTTCCGGATGGCCGAGCTGCACGCGAAGGAGTCGCCGCAGCGGATCTGGGAGCTGGAGACGTACGGTGCGCTCTTCGACCGCACCAAGGACGGCAAGATCTCGCAGCGCAACTTCGGTGGCCACGAGTACCCGCGACTGGCGCACGTCGGTGACCGGACCGGGCTGGAACTGATCCGGACCCTGCAGCAGAAGATCGTCTCGTTGCAGCAGGAGGACAAGCGGGAGTTCGGCGACTACGACGCCCGGATCAAGGTGTTCGCCGAGACCACCATCACCGAGTTGCTGCTCGACTCCTCCGGCCCGGACGGTCCCCGGATCGCCGGTGCGTTCGGCTACTACCGGGAGTCCGGCGAGTTCGTCCTGTTCGAAGCGCCGTCCGTGGTGCTCGCCACCGGCGGGGTCGGCAAGTCCTACAAGGTCACCTCGAACTCCTGGGAGTACACCGGTGACGGGCACGCGCTGGCCCTGCGCGCCGGCGCCACCCTGATCAACATGGAGTTCCTCCAGTTCCACCCGACCGGCATGGTCTGGCCGCCGTCGGTGAAGGGCATCCTGGTCACCGAGTCGGTCCGTGGCGACGGTGGGGTGCTGAAGAACTCCGAC
The DNA here is from genome assembly GCF_040676775.1 of Micromonospora sp. NPDC049523. Classification (NCBI taxonomy): domain Bacteria; kingdom Bacillati; phylum Actinomycetota; class Actinomycetes; order Micromonosporales; family Micromonosporaceae; genus Micromonospora; species Micromonospora sp. NPDC049523. Next base: position 31,651 of record NZ_JBFAPP010000038.1, read on the forward strand.
GGCAAGCGGTTCATGTTCGACTACGTCCCCGACGTCTTCCGCAAGCAGTACGCGGAGACCGAGGAGGAGGCGGACCGCTGGTACTCCGACCCGGACAACAACCGGCGCCCGCCGGAACTGCTCCCCCGCGACGAGGTCGCCCGCGCGATCAACAGCGAGGTGAAGGCGGGTCGCGGTACCCCGGCCGGCGGCGTCTACCTGGACATCGCCAGCCGGTTGCCGGCCGAGGAGGTCAAGCGGCGGCTGCCGTCGATGTACCACCAGTTCAAGGAGCTGGCCGACGTCGACATCACCAAGCAGCCGATGGAGGTCGGACCGACCTGCCATTACGTGATGGGCGGGGTCGAGGTCGACCCGGACACCGCGGCCGCACACGGTCACATCCATGGGCTGTTCGCCGCCGGTGAGGTATCCGGCGGGATGCACGGCTCCAACCGGCTCGGTGGCAACTCCCTGTCAGACCTGCTGGTCTTCGGCCGGCGCGCGGGCGGCCACGCGGCCTCGTACGCCGACGGGCTGACCTCGCGCCCGAAGGTGTCGGCGACCGACGTCGCTGCCTCGGTGGACCGGGCCCTGGCTCCGCTGGAGCGGCCGGACGGCGAGAACCCGTACAAGCTGCAGCAGGACCTCCAGGCGGTGATGGGCGACCTGGTCGGCATCATCCGGCGCAAGGGTGAGCTGGAGGACGCGCTGGTCCGGCTGGCCGACCTGCGGGAGCGGGTGGCGAAGGTGGGCGCGACCGGCGGCCGGCGGTACAACCCGGGCTGGCACCTGGCGCTCGACCTGCGCAACATGCTGATCGTCTCGGAGTGCACCGCCAAGGCGGCGCTGGAGCGGGAGGAGTCGCGCGGCGGGCACACCCGGGAGGACTTCCCGAAGATGGCGCCGGACTGGCGCATGGTCAACCTGGTCTGCTCGCTCGACGGCGACAAGGTACGGCTGGAGCACAAGCCGCTGCCGAAGATGCGCGCCGAGCTGATCCAGCTCTTCGACCGCACGGAGCTGTCCAAGTACCTGACCGAAGACGAGCTGGCCGACTTCGATGCCCTCAGCGAGGGCGTACGCACCGGCGGCGTGCACGCTGAGGAGGCGGGCAAGTAATGGGCACCAAGCGCCACTTCAAGGTCTGGCGGGGCGACGAGACCGGCGGTGACCTGCAGGACTATCAGATCGAGGTGAACGAGGGCGAGGTGGTCCTCGACGTCATCCACCGGCTCCAGGCGACCGAGGCGCCCGACCTGGCCTGCCGCTGGAACTGCAAGGCCGGCAAGTGCGGCTCCTGCTCGATGGAGATCAACGGCATGCCCCGGCTGGGCTGCATGACCCGGATGTCGACCTTCGAGGAGACCGACACGGTCACGGTCACCCCGCTGCGTACGTTCCCGGTGATCCGGGACCTGGTCACGGACGTCTCGTTCAACTACGAGAAGGCCCGCGAGACGCCCGCGTTCGCCCCGCCGGCCGACGTCGCCCCCGGCGACTACCGGATGAAGCAGGTCGACGTCGAGCGGTCGCAGGAGTTCCGCAAGTGCATCGAGTGCTTCCTGTGCCAGAACACCTGCCACGTGGTACGTGACCACGAGGAGAACAAGGTCGCGTTCTCCGGCCCGCGTTACTTCATCCGCGCCGCCGAGCTGGACATGCACCCGCTGGACACCAAGACCGACCGCAAGGAGTACGCCCAGGCGTCCCAGGGCCTCGGCTACTGCAACATCACCAAGTGCTGCACCGAGGTTTGCCCCGAGCACATCAAGATCACAGACAACGCGATCATCCCGATGAAGGAACGCGTGGTCGATCGCAGGTACGATCCTCTTGTGTGGCTTGGTAGCAAGATCTTCCGACGGGGTCAGACGGACGGCAACGAGAGCGGTGCACGCACCGACCCGGCCGTCCCCGATGCGAACTCCCACGGGGGCGCGTCCGGTGACGTGGCCGCCGAGGAGCAGGGGCTGCGCGGGGTGAACTGGCACCGTCAGGTGCCGCACCCGACCACCCCCGTGGTGGACGAGCGGGGCAAGATGCCGCTGAGCGAGTTCACGTTCGACCGGCCGGCCGCGCCGTCGCCCTTCGGTGACGACGTGAACTTCCCGCTGCCGGCCGACCACCTGAACTATGCGCACCCGGACCAGAAGGACTGATTCGGCGCATTCAGCCGTACGTCACGAACGAGGGATCGGCGGTACTGTCCGCCGATCCCTCGTCGTATATCGGTCACAACTCTCATTCGGGCACGACAGCCGCTTCCATGCCCTTCCGGTACGAGATCCCGGTCAACCGCCGATCAGCGCATTTCCCGGCCTATTTCTCCACTGACGGCTACTCAGTGTCCGCCAGCAGTGGGCGTAGGGCATCCACGATCGGTTCGTCCGCGGGCAGCCACGGCACCTGGTCGAGTTCGTCGGCCGCGAGCCAGCGCAACTCGGCATGCTCCAACCGTTGTGGCTGGTCCCCGCCGAGGAGCCGGGCCTGGTAGATCCGGAGCACCGCCCGGCCGTGGGCGAGCGGGACGTCCGTACCGACCCGGTCGCCGACCTCGATCCGGACGGCCAACTCCTCGACGCACTCCCTGACCAGCGCGGCGACCTCGGTTTCACCGGATTCGACTTTCCCGCCGGGAAACTCCCATTTCCCGGCTACCTCCGGCGGCTTCGCCCGAGCGCAGCCGAGCACCCGTCCGCCCTCGATGATGGCGGCCCCGACAATAACCCTGATTCTTCGCGTTGCGTGATCATATGAATCGCCGCCGTAACCGTCACTGTCGTCCCCACTCGCCCGTTCGGTCTGCACGGGCATCAACGGTGCCAGATCAATCGGCGGTTCGGGTGCCTTGGGTAGACCGGAGGGCAAAAGAACACGGAACTGTGGACGTGGACACACCAGCCGGCCGGCGACAGACTAGGGGGCACCGACTAGGACACGGGATAGCGACGATTTGGCCACAAGCCGGCAACGACGCTTGGGAGGCATCGTGAAGCGTGCGCTCTGGCGCAACCGATCCCAGCGTGACTACCTGACAGACGCGCTCACCCTACTGCCCGGCTGGCTTCGCGAGGGGCGCCAGCTGAAGCGCACCCTCATTCTCGACGATACCCAGCACGCGGCGCTGACCGAACGTATCAAGATCGTGGCAGACGCCGTACACATCCGTCCGGAACTCCGCCGGCTCGACGGCCACACCCAGATCAAGATCGGTGCGCCCGACGAGGACACGATCACCGAGAACGTGGTCACCCTCGCCGCCCGGATCGAGGACGTCTACCGCAGCGTGACCAGCAGCGACTGATCAGCGCGGCGTCTCCTCACGACGCGCCGGCCGTCTCGGCCGCCTCGTGGATCAGCCGGTTGGCATCGTCGCTGTCGACCCCGGTCGCCCGCAACAGGTCGGTCGCCGCGGACCTGACCTGCGCCACGACCGCCGCGCCCGACAGGCCGACCCCCTCGTGGTAACCGAGTTGGGCCTCGTGGACCGCCCGGAGCACCCGTCTGCGCGCCTCCTCGGGCACCCTGCCGTGGCGGAACTCGTCGTGCAGCAGAAGCACCCCTTCGGATAGCCGGTCCACCGCGGTCGGCAGGCACCCCGGCAGCGGCTCGTCGTCCTCGATCAAGCCGACCGCGCGCCGGGCCAGGCCACGACTGCTCCACACCGCGTGGTCCATGTGCTCGGCCCCCTGGGCGAACAGCGCCAGTGTCTGGCGCCGGTGCCAGCGGGCGGGCGAGAGCTGGACCACCTCCTTCGCACCCTCCACCGCCGCCTTGAGGTTCTCCAGGTCGGACTCGATCGCCCCGAGGCCCTGCACCGCCTGGCCGAGCCGGGCGATGTCACGGGCCGCCATAGCCTGCGCGGTCACCTTCAGTTGCCGGGCCAGTTCCTCGATCGGATAGCTGGCCGCCCGCTGGACCACGCGGCGCGGATTCAGCGGCAGGAGCAGCAGGACCACCACCAAGCCGACCCCGCCACCGATCAGGGCGTCCACGAACCGCGGATACTCAAGCTCGCCCACCTCCGGGGACAGGGCCGCGATCAGCACCGCCGTACCGCCCGCCTGTGCCACCAGCACACCCCGGCCACTGAGCAGCAGCGCCCCGATCACGGCGAGCCCGACGATCACCCCCAGCTGCCACGGACCATTGCCGGCAACCAGCATCAACAGGTCGCCGAACCCGATGCCCACGGCGACCCCGAGGATCAAGGCGATGGTCCGGGGCAGGCGCTGCCCCACCGACGAGGCGATCGTGCCCACCGCGGCCGCGGGGGCGAACACCGGTTGCGGGGTGTTCAGGATCTCGTGCGCGATCCCCCAAGAGAGCGCCGCCGCGGCACCGGCCTGGACCGCGACCATCACGTTGATCTCGAGCTGCCGGAACCGGTCCCGCAGTTTGGTCCTGCTGGCCGCGGCCCAGGCACTGAGGATCCCGTCGATGCGCTTCGTGATCGAGTCGGCCGGCAGCGCGGGGGCGCGCTGGCGGACGGAGCCGATCCGGACCGAGATCACGGCCCGGCTTACCCACTACGGCCGAGGTGAACCACTGCCGGCGTCGGTGTTGACCATCGGCGGGGTGGGTCGGGTGGCGGGCCGCTCCTACCCTCGGCCGTATGGCAAACAACGTCACGTACGACCGGCGCGAGCAGTTCCAACAGATCCAGAGCGGCCTGCTCGACGGCGAACAGATCATCGCGGTCTACGACGCGATCGGCACCGGCACCGGCTTCATCGGCCTGACCAACCGCCGCGTGATCATCCAGGACAAGTCGTTCGTCGGCAAGAAGTTCGCCATCACCAGCATCCCGTACTCCAAGATCACCAGCGTCAGCGTGGTGAGCAACAAGTCCTGGGGCGGCTCGTTCTTCTCCACCGGCGCGATCGCCATACACGTCGGTACGCACACCTACGAGGTCGAGTTCCGCGGCGACCAGAAGAGTCACCACGTACACAACGTGATCCTGCAGTTCATCTCCTGAGCGCTCTGCGGGGCGGGTCGCTCAGATCGGGGCGGAACACGTCCAGTGACGGAAGTCCCCCGTACGGCTCCACACCGTCCGGGCCGCCCGCACGTTCCAGTGCAGGTCCAGCGCCACCCGGGGCTCGACCCCGAGCGCAATCAGTTCCCGGTCGGAGAACTGGAAGAGCCCCCACCGCCGCGACCCGTCCGGCGCACCCTGGATCCAGTACGGATCCAGTTGTGACAGGCAGGTGGCAAGCTGCAGTGCCCCCGCCGAATCCTCCGGGAAGGCCTCCCGCAGAATCCGTTTGATGTCGCTCCTCGGCCAGGAGGCGGCATTGATCGAGTCGCCGTACAGGGCGCGTTTCACCTGCTCGTCCACGATCGCGGTCGACGGCAGCCCGGACATGACCTGGAACGCCATCACCCGGGTCCTGGTGTACGGCCCGAACCAGCCATCCGCCGGAAGGTCGAAGCCGTGGGCCTGCAACCGCTCCTGCAACTCCTGCGCACAGCGACTGTTCGCCCCCATCTCCAGAGCGGCCGGACAGGCACTCGACAGCAGCAACGGCCCGGTCTCCGTACGCCGGGCGTTCGCGGACGGTCCGACCGCGACGACGAAGACGGCGGCCAGGGCGGTGAGCAACACGCACGTCATGAGCACCGCCGCCCGCCGGCCACGCGGCTGCCACCGGCGCCTCCCGCCGGTCCCGGCGACGGCTTCCGGCAACTCCGGCTCGCTCGGCACCGAGGTACGGCCGCCGGCCGGCGCGACATCGGTGCTCCGCGCCGGAGAGCTTGCGTCTCTGGCTGCCGCGGGGCTCGCCTCCGCCGTCGCGATCCGCTCCCGAACCGCCAGCCAGCGCCGCACCTCCGGCGGCGTCCTGCCGCAGGCGGTCAGCAGTGCGACGACCAGATCCTCACGAGGCAGGGTGGCGCGGCCGAGCGAATTGGCCAGTGTGCTCCGAGGCAACCAGTGGCCGGCAGCCGCGCAGCGGCGCTCGATTTCCCGATAGGTCAGTCCGGACTCTTCCCGGATGCGTCGCAGCAGTGCGACGTAGTCGCCGGCCGTGACCACCGAGGCGACATCGGTCCGGTCGGCGCCGTTGTGTAACACGCGTTCCCCCCGAGGTACTGGTCACCGTCAGACACCTTTCCGCACCAGTACACGTCGATGCCCGGCACCGGCGCAAGCCGGAGCCCCGGCCAGCGGGCCGCCTCCGGTCGTCCCGGACAGGGCGTCCGCAGCCATCCTGACCAGGCCGGACACGTACCGGCGTGTCCGGGACAAGGTCAACCCATTCCGGATTCCGACCAGGTTGGTCAAGCTGGTTCCAGCACCACCGAGCGCTATCGGGGGGCGCAAGGCCGGCGCCATCCTCCTGGCGCCGGGGCTGTCGCGCTGGAGGGGGTCCAGCACCGGCCGCGAGGGTGACGGTTCCGGCAACTAACGGGGGCGTCGGAACCGTCACCCCGCCCGTACGGGCTAGCGATCCGTCGTACGCCAGACGAACAATTCGCTGTCGGGCACCCGCTGCGCGAAAGTGCCGTGGTCCGCGTCCCGATGCAGCAGGCTCCGGAGGTCGTCCTCGAAGCGTGCCCGTCGGTCCCCAAACTCGACGTGGACAGGCTGGTGCCCGGCTGCCGGAGCTGCGTCGGGCGCAACCCGACCGGCGGTTGAACCGGGACGTCACTAGACGTTGAAGCGGAACTCCACCACGTCGCCGTCCTGCATGACGTAGTCCTTGCCCTCCAGGCGGACCCGGCCGGCCGCCTTCGCCGCCGCCATCGAACCGGCGGTGACCAGATCCTCGTACGAGACGATCTCGGCCTTGATGAAGCCACGCTGGAAGTCGGTGTGGATCACCCCGGCTGCCTCGGGTGCCGTCGCCCCGACCGGGATGGTCCAGGCGCGCGCCTCCTTCGGCCCCGCGGTCAGGTACGTCTGCAGCCCGAGCGTGCGGAAGCCGATCCGGATCAGCTGGTCCAGTCCCGGCTCCGACTGCCCGATCGACTCCAGCAGTTCGCGGGCTTCCTCCGCCGGCAGGTCGATCAGCTCCGACTCGACCTTGGCATCCATGAACACCGCCTCGGCGGGTGCGACCAGCAGGCGCAGCTCGTCGAGGAACTCGGCGTTGCCGAGTTCGGCCTCGTCGACGTTGAAGACGTACAGGAAGGGCTTGGTGGTGAGCAGGTGCAGCTCGCGCAGGTGCTCCACCTCGATGCCGGCACGGGCCGCGCCGGAGTAGAGGGTCACGCCGGTGTTGAGCAGCTCGGACGCCTTCTTGGCTGCCTCCACCGCCGCCGCCCGGTCCTTGCGCATCCGCGCTTCCTTCTCCAGCCGCGGCAGCGCCTTTTCGAGCGTCTGCAGGTCGGCGAGAATCAGCTCGGTGTTGATCGTCTCGATGTCGTCGGCCGGCGACACCTTGCCGTCGACATGCACCACGTTCGGATCGGAGAAGGCGCGGACCACCTGGCAGATCGCGGCCGCCTCGCGGATGTTGGCGAGGAACGCGTTGCCCCGGCCCTGACCCTTGGACGCGCCACGGACGAGCCCGGCGATGTCGACGAACGTCACCGGCGCGGGGAGGATCTTCTGCGACCCGTGGATCTCGGCGAGCTTGTCCAGCCGCTCGTCCGGCAGCCCGACGACGCCCGTGTTGGGCTCGATCGTCGCGAACGGGTAGTTCGCGGCCAGCACGTCGTTCTTGGTGAGGGCGTTGAAGAGCGTGCTCTTGCCGACGTTGGGCAGGCCGACGATGCCAAGCGAGATAGCCACGACAGACCAGCATACGCAAGGGTCCCGGCACGCCCGCCGGGACGGCCGCACGGTGACGTCCGAATCCCGCTAGCAAGAGGCCGGACCAGGGGGCACGATCGGTTGCATGGAGTTGGACTTCGAGCGGTGCTACCGGGCGGTCGACAGCCGTGACCAGCGGTTCGACGGCTGGTTCTACACCGGCGTACGGACCACCGGGATCTACTGCCGGCCGTCCTGCCCCGCCGTCACGCCCAAGCGGGAGAACGTCGACTTCTACCCGTCGGCGGCCGCCGCTCAGCGGGGCGGGCTGCGAGCCTGCCGCCGGTGCCGGCCGGACGCGGCACCCGGCTCACCCGACTGGGACGTCCGCGCCGACGTGGTCGGCCGGGCGATGCGACTGATCGCGGACGGGGTGGTCGACCGGGACGGGGTGCCCGGACTCGCCGCCCGGCTCGGCTACACCGAGCGGCACCTGCACCGGATGCTCACCGCCCAGGTCGGCGCCGGGCCACTGGCACTGGCCCGCGCCCAACGCGCGCAGACCGCCCGGATCCTGATCGAGACGACCGACCTCGGCCTGGCCGAGATCGCGTTCGCCGCCGGTTTCGGCAGCGTACGGCAGTTCAACGACACGATCCGGGAGGTGTACGCGGCGGTCCCGTCACAACTGCGGGCGACCGCCCGGCACCGGCCGTCGGGGACCGGGGCGGGCACGGTCTCGCTGCGGCTCGCGTACCGGGCGCCGTTGCACGTCGATGCGCTGCTCGACTTCTTCGCCCTGCGGGCGCTGCCGGGGGTGGAACGTGTCGGCGACGGGTCGTACACCAGGGCGCTGTGGCTGCCGCACGGTCCGGGCGAGGTGACGCTGAGCCCGCTGCCCGGGTACGTGGCGGCGACCCTGCGCCTGAGCGACGTACGCGACCTGGCGCCCGCGGTGGCCCGCTGCCGCCGGCTGCTCGACCTGGACGCCGACCCGGAGGCGGTGGACGGCACGCTGGCCGCCGACCCCGCCCTCACCGCCGCGGTCGCGAAGGAACCCGGGGTACGGGTACCGCGCGCGGTCGACGGCTTCGAGATGGCGGTACGGGCGATCGTCGGCCAGCAGGTCTCGGTCGCCGGCGCCCGAACCGTACTGGGCAGGCTGGTCGACGCCGACCCGACCGACCGGGAACAGCAGGTCGAGCCGGCGGAGCCCAGTGCACCGGGCGAACGCCTGCTGCGGGCGTTCCCGTCGGCGGCGGACCTGCTGGCACTGCCCGACTCGGCGTATGCCATGCCGGCCGCCCGGCGGGAGACGATCCGTACGGTGGCCCGTGCGGTCGCCGACGGCAGTTTGGACCTCGATCCGGGCGCGGACCGGGAACAGCTCACCGCCCAACTGACCGGGTTGCCCGGCATCGGTCCGTGGACCGCCGCGTACGTCCTGCTGCGCGCGGTCGGCGACCCGGACGCGTTCCTCCCCACCGACCTCGGCGTACGCCACGGCGCGACCGCGCTCGGCCTGCCCGACACACCGGCGGCGCTCGCCGAGCACGCCATCCGATGGCGCCCCTGGCGCTCCTACGCCACGATCCGACTCTGGAGAGCAGCATGAACGAGCTGAACAGCAGCACCCTGACCACGCCGACCGGTCCGCTGACCATCCTCACCGGCCCCGACGGGCGGGTACGCGCCGCCGGCTTCACCGCCGACGTCGAGCCGCTGCTGGCGGTCGTACACCCGAGTTTGCGCGGCCCGGTCCGGGCCCGCGCCGACCTGGGCGCGGTGACCGTCGCGGCCCGGTCCTATCTGGACGGTGAGCTGGCCGCGATCGACGAGGTGCCGGTCGAGCAGTACACCGGCGGCGAGTTCATGGCCCACGCCTGGCAGACGCTGCGGGAGGTCAAGCCGGGTGAGCCGGTGACGTACACCGGTTTCGCCGAACTCGCCGGCCGGCCGCTTGCGGTCCGGGCCGCGGCGGCGGCCTGCGCTCGGAACGCCGCCGCGCTTTTTGTCCCCTGCCATCGGGTGCTGCGCACCGACGGCAGCCTCGGTGGGTTCCGGTGGGGGCTGGAGGTGAAGCGCTGGCTTCTCGGTCATGAGCGACAGTTGACGGGAAGCTGACTGCCACCAAATCGGCAGTTACCGATACCGTTCAGTAGTGCCTCCGGACAGTGACATTGACCCCACTTCCCGAGCGGGCACCGGTCCGCACTTCCTGCACAACCTCTGGCGTCTGCGGCGGTACGTCCGCCCGTACGCCGTACGCCTCGGCTGGCTGCTGATCGCCGCGTTCACGGCCACCGGGGCGAGCATCGCGGTACCGCTGGTCACCCGCGAGGTCGTCGACGGTCCGATCGCGCATCGCGACTCCGACGGCCTGTTCCAGCTCGGTGCCCTGGCCCTGCTGTTCGGGCTGGCCGAGGCCGCACTGATCTTCGTACGGCGGTGGGTGCAGTCGTCCACCGCCCTCGGCATCGAATCGGCCATCCGCAACGACATCTACGCCCACCTGCAACAACTGCACGTCGGCTTCCACGACCGCTGGCAGTCGGGCCAACTGCTCTCCCGGGTCACCACCGACCTCTCGGTGATCCGCCGGTTCCTCTCCTTCGGGTTGCTGTTCCTGATCGTCAACACCGTCACCTACCTCACCGTGGTGGTGCTGCTGATCCACCTCTACTGGCCGCTCGGGCTGCTGGTCGCGGCGAGCGCGGTGCCACTGTTCCTGGTCAGCCGCCGGTTCACCCGCTCCTACCTGGCCGCCTCGCGGCAGATGCAGGACGAGCAGGGTGACCTGGCCACCCTGGTCGAGGAGTCGACCCAGGGACTACGCACGATCAAGTCGTTCGGCCGGCAGCCGGTGATGGCGCAACGCTTCGCCGTACGGGCCCGGCAGCTGCACGACACCGCGACCGGCAAGGGTCGGCTGCTCGCCCGTACCTCGGCGGAGTTCGACCTGGTGCCGAACCTGACCCTGGCGGTGGTGCTGGTCGCCGGTACGGTCGCGGTGGCGCGGGAGGCGCTGACCATCGGCGAACTGGTCGCCTTCGTGACGCTGCAACTGATGCTGATCTGGCCGATCGAGTCGCTCGGCTGGATCATCGCCAACGGGCAGGAGGCGATCACCGCCGCCGACCGGATCCACGAGGTGCTCGACACCGTACCGACCATCGTGGACCGCCCGCACGCGGTCGCACTGCACCCGCCGATGGTCCGCGGCCGGCTCCGGTTCGAACGGGTCGGCTTCGGTTACCCGGGCGTCGCCCGCCCGGTGCTCAGCGACGTCACGCTGGAGGTGGAACCGGGCGAGACGATGGCGATCGTCGGCGCCACCGGGTGCGGCAAGACCACCCTGCTGTCGATGGTGCCGCGGCTCTACGACGTCAGCTCGGGGCGGGTCACCCTGGACGGGCGGGACATCCGGGACATCCAACTCACCAGTCTGCGCCGGGTCGTCGGGGTCGCCTTCGAGGAACCGACGCTGTTCTCGATGTCGGTCCGGGAGAACCTCACCCTGGGCCGGCCCGACGCCACCGACGACGAGGTCCGCGACGCGCTCGCCGTGGTCCAGGCCGATTTTGTGTACGACCTGCCGTGGGGCCTGGCGACCCGGGTCGGCGAGCAGGGCCTCTCCCTGTCCGGCGGGCAGCGGCAGCGACTCGCCCTGGCCCGCGCGATACTCGGCCAACCGGGGGTACTGGTGCTCGACGATCCACTGTCCGCGCTCGACGTACACACCGAGGCGCTGGTGGAGGCAGCGCTGGCCCGGATACTGCAGGGCACCACCGCGCTGCTGGTGGTGCATCGGCCGTCGACCGTCGCCCTCGCCGACCGGGTGGCGTTGCTCGCCAACGGCCGGATCGTCGCCGTCGGCACCCACTCGGAACTGCTCGCCACGGTGCCGGACTACCGGGCGGTCCTCTCCGCCGCCGGGGAGTCCGACGACTCCGGCCTGATCCGCTCGTGACCGCCACCGTGCCGGAGGGCAGCCGGGACCAGCAGGAAGCCGCCGGGCCCGCGCCGCATCACGGAGCCACCGATTGGCGGGGCATCGCCACCGACCCGGATGCCGAGCGGACCGTCGCCGAGCAGAGCGGTTCGCGTGCGCTCGCCCGGCTCCGGTCCCGCAGCCGGGCGTTACTCGGCTCCCTGCTCCGGCCGCACCGCCGGCTGATCGGGGTGGCGGTGCTGCTGCTCCTGCTGCAGAACGCCGCCGGCATGGCCGGGCCGTACCTGGTGATGCTCGGCATCGACCGGGCCATCGGGCCGCTGCGTGAGGGAGACCCGCGGATCCTGATCGTGGTGGCGATCGCGTTCGCCGCCGCGGCAGCCGGCGAGTACGCGGGCAAGCGCGGCTTCCTCACCCTCTCCTCGCGGATCGGCCAGGCCGTCCTGATCGACCTGCGCCAGCGGGTGTACGACCACTTCCTGCGCCTGTCGGTCGGCTTCCACGAGCGGTACACCTCAGGACGGGTGATCGCCCGGCTGACCAGTGACATGGACTCGATAGCGGAACTGGTCGACGGCGGCATCGACGATCTCGTACTGGCGGGGTTGTCCATCGTCTCGGTCGCCGGCATCCTGCTCTGGCTCGACGCTCCGCTCGCGGCGGTGACCCTGCTCGCCTTCCCGTTCCTGCTGATCCTCTCGCGCTGGTTCGCCCGCGCGTCCGGAGTCGCCTACCGCCGTACGCGGGAGGCCGTCGCCCTGGTGATCGTGCACTTCGTGGAGTCGCTGGGCGGGATCAGGGCGGTGCAGGCGTTCCGCCGCGAGCCTCGTAACCAGCACATCTTCGCCGAGGTCAACGACGAGTACCGGCGGGCGAACCTGCGCGCCTTCCGGCTCATCGCCACCTACTCGCCGGGCATCACAGTGATCGGCAACGTAACCGTCGCGGTGGTGCTCACGTACGGCGGCTGGCGGGTGCTGGGCGGCCACGCCGAGATCGGCGTACTGGCGGCGTTCCTGCTCTACCTGCGCCGGTTCTTCGAGCCGATGCAGGAGCTGAGCCAGTTCTACAACGCGCTCCAGTCGGCCACGGCCGCGCTGGAGAAGCTCTCCGGGGTGCTCGACGAGCAACCGGGCGTACCCGAACCGAAGACCCCGGCGGCGTTGCCGGCCACCGGCGGCGGCGCGATCGAGTTCCGCCGGGTGACGTTCAGCTACCGGGACGGGACCCCGGTGCTGCCGGAACTGACCCTGCGGATCCCGGCCGGGCAGATCGTGGCGCTGGTCGGCGCGACCGGGGCCGGCAAGTCCACGGTGGCCAAGCTGGTCGCCCGCTTCTACGACCCGACCGGCGGTACGGTCAGCCTGGACGGGGTCGACCTGCGTCAGGTCGAGGACCACCGGCTGCGCCGGACGGTGGTGATGGTGACCCAGGAGAACCACCTGTTCGCCGGTTCGATCGCCGACAACATCCGGTTCGGCCGCCCCGGCGCCACCCAGCCCGAGGTCGAGGCGGCGGCGCGGGCGATCGGCGCGCACGACTTCATCAGCGCCCTGCCCGACGGGTACGACACCGACGTGCACCGACGCGGCGGCCGCCTCTCCGCCGGCCAGCGCCAGCTCGTCGCGTTCGCCCGTGCCTTCCTCGCCGACCCGACCGTGCTGATCCTGGACGAGGCGACCTCGTCGCTGGACGTACCGAGCGAGCGGCTGGTGCAGCGGGCGCTGCGGACGATCCTGCGCGGGCGTACCGCGCTGGTGATCGCGCACCGGCTCTCCACGGTCGAGATCGCCGACCGGGTGCTGGTGCTCGACGCCGGCCGGATCGTCGAGGACGGCCCGCCTGCCGGGCTGGTCAGGTCCGGTGGCCGGTACGCGGTACTGCACCGCCAGTGGCGGGACTCCCTCGTCTGAGTCGGCTTGGCCACCGGCGCGGTGGTTACCTGCGGTAATCGAGCACCGGTCCCGGATGTCGGTATTGGCGGCCACGATCCGGTCCGCCGGCTCGGTAGCATTCGGGTCATGACGGATACGGCGAAGAACCAGCGCGCCGGTGTTCCCGAGCGTCCCACCCTGGACGGACTCGAGGAAACCTGGTCGCGCCGTTGGCAGGAGGAGGGCACGTACGCGTTCGACCGCTCCAAGGAGCGGACGAGCGTATACGCCATCGACACCCCGCCACCGACCGTATCCGGCGAACTGCACATGGGTCACGTCTTCTCGTACACCCACACCGACACGGTGGCCCGGTTCCAGCGGATGCGCGGCCGGACGGTCTTCTACCCGATGGGTTGGGACGACAACGGCCTGCCCACCGAACGCCGGGTGCAGAACGTGTACGGCGTCCGCTGCGAGCCGTCGCTGCCGTACGACCCGGACTGGCAGCCGCCGCAGCCACCGATCACCGCCGACGCGCGGAAGAACCCGATCCCGATCTCCCGGCGCAACTTCGTCGAGTTGTGCACCCGACTCACCGGCGAGGACGAGCAGGTCTTCGAGGCGCTGTGGCGGCGGCTCGGCCTGTCGGTGGACTGGTCGCTGACGTACACCACGATCGGTGCGCGGGCCCAGGCCACCTCGCAGCGCGCGTTCCTGCGCAACCTGGCCCGGGGCGAGGCGTACCAGGCCGAGGCACCGACGCTCTGGGACGTCGGCTTCGCCACCGCGGTCGCACAGGCGGAGTTGGAGGACCGGGAACGGTCGGGTGCGTACCACCGGCTCCGCTTCGCGGTCGCGGCCGACAGCACGCGGCCCGCCGACGGGTACGTGGAGATCGACACCACCCGACCAGAGTTGCTGCCGGCGTGCGTGGCACTGGTCTGCCACCCCGACGACGAGCGGTACGCCCACCTGGTCGGCGGGACCGTACGGACACCGGTCTTCGGGGTCGAGGTGCCGGTGCACGCGCATTCGCTGGCCGATCCGGCCAAGGGCACGGGTCTGGTGATGGTCTGCACCTTCGGCGACCTGACCGACGTGACCTGGTGGCGGGACCTGCAACTGGAGACCCGCGTGGTGATCGGGCGGACCGGTCGGCTGCTGCCCGAGCCGCCGGCCGGGGTCGACCCGGTGCACTACCAGCCGCTCGCCGGCAAGACCGTGAACGCGGCCCGGCGGGAGCTGGTCGCCCTGCTGACCGCCTCGGGTGACCTGGTCGGCGAGCCGAAGGCGATCACCCACCCGGTGAAGTTCTACGAGCGCGGCGAGAGCCCACTGGAGATCATCTCCAGCCGGCAGTGGTACCTGCGCAACGGGGGCAGGGAGCCTGAACTGCGGGCCGAGCTGCTGTCGCGGGGCGACGAACTCAACTGGGTGCCGGCGCACATGCGGCACCGCTACGAGCACTGGGTGGGCGGCCTCACCGGCGACTGGCTGGTCAGCCGGCAGCGTTTCTTCGGAGTGCCGATCCCGGTCTGGTACCGGCTCGACGACGCTGGCGAGCCGGACTACAGCCACCCTCTCACGCCGGACGAGTCCGCGCTCCCTATCGACCCATCCAGCGACGTGCCGGCCGGCTACGACGAGGCACAGCGCGGTAAACCGGGCGGTTTCACCGCCGATCCGGACGTCATGGACACCTGGGCCACCTCTTCGCTCACCCCGCAGATCGTCGGCGGGTGGGAGACCGATCCCGACCTGTTCGACCGGGTCTTCCCGATGGACCTGCGACCGCAGGGGCAGGAGATCATCCGTACCTGGTTGTTCTCTTCGGTGGTCCGCGCGCACCTGGAGCACGGCGTGCTGCCCTGGCGGGACGCGGTGCTCTCCGGCTGGATCCTCGACCCGGACCGGAAGAAGATGTCGAAGTCCAAGGGGAACGTGGTCACCCCGATGGCGCTACTCGAAGAGAGCGGCGCCGACGCGGTGCGGTACTGGGCGGCGAACGGTCGTCCCGGCACCGACCTCGCGTTCGACCCGGCCCAGATCAAGGTCGGCCGGCGGCTCGCCACCAAGCTGCTCAACGCGTCCAAGTTCGCGCTCGGGCTGGGCGCCGCCGACGCGCTGCGGGCAGAGGTCACCGAGCCGCTGGACCGGGCCATGCTGGCCGGGCTCGGCACGGTGGTCGCGACCGCCACCACCGCCTTCGACGCGTACGACCACACGGCCGCTCTCCAGGCCACCGAGTCCTTCTTCTGGACGTTCTGCGACGACTACATCGAGTTGGTGAAGGAACGGGCGTACGGGTCCGGGCCGGCCGCCGAATCGGCACGGGCTGCCCTGGCCACCGCGCTGTCGGTCCAGTTGCGGCTCTTCGCCCCGTTCCTGCCGTACGTCACCGAGGAGGTCTGGTCCTGGTGGCGGTACGGCTCGGTGCACCAGGCGCCGTGGCCGACGACGTACGAGCTCGATTCGGTGGCGGCGGACGGTGACCCGGAGTTGCTCCGGCTCGCCGGGGCGGCGCTGACCCAGGTCCGCCGGGCGAAGTCGGACCGCAAGCTCTCCATGCGGACCGACGTCCCGTTGGCCGAGGCGCTCGGCCCGGCCGAGTTGCTGGAACGGTTGGCCCTGGTCGGCGACGACCTGCGGGCCGCCGGCCGGATCGCCAAGCTCGACTTCCTGCCCGACCGCGCCCCCGACCTGGTCATCGCCTGCGCGTTCTGAGAAAGGTAAAGGGCCGCTTCCGGGTCTTCCCGGAAGCGGCCCTTTACCTTTGACGGAGGTCGGTAGGACAGGTCGCCTCAGTACGGCCAGTCGCCGCGCAGGAAGCGCAGGCCGAGCAGGAAGGTGATCACCGCCGGTCCGAGCAGCAGGGTGATCGCCTGCAACCGGTACGGAATCCGGTGCCGGGTCAGCTCCACCGCGTTCAGGAAGACGATCACACCGGCGAGCATCATGAAGCCGCCCCACCAGTCGGTCCCGCCGAAGTCGACCCGACCGGCCCGGATCAGCAGGAAGGTGGCCCCGAGCGCCACCCCGCCGAGCGCCAGCATGGCGACCGTACGGTGCGCGGCGCGGGCCAGCGGGTGCACCGGATGCCAGCCGTACGTGCCGGCGACGGCGAACGACGGCAGGATGATCATGAGCGGCCAGCCCTGGCCCATCGCGCCGAACATGAGTAGCGCGCCCACGGTGAAGACCAGTGTGCCGATACAGGCGACCAGATAGCCGGCGAAGGCCCGTCCCCCACCGCGCATCAGCAGCGGGCCACCGCTGGCCGCGATCAGCGCTCCCGGCACCAGGATGAACCCGGCCCACCAGTGGAACCGGTCGATCGACTGGGCGGTCACGGTGACCGCCGCGACGGCCAACCCGGCCACCGCCACGCTCGCCAGCCAGCTCGTCGCCGCTCCCGGACGACCCGATCCCACGGTACGGATGTCTGTACTCACCCCGCCGACTCTGCCCCCTCAAACGCCCCCATACCATCCCGCCAGCCCTACCATCCCCAGACGGGCTAACCCGAACCCACCCGTTGATCATGAAGTTAGCGACGCTCCGAAGGCTTCGGAGCGTACGCGACGCCGAGCCGGTCTTGCGCAGCAGATTGGACACGTGCACGGTGACCGTCCGGA